>CALLOB010000005.1 GCA_938005315.1 uncultured Phycisphaerae bacterium | reverse complement strand
CGTAACGATCCAGCGGAAATCGGTGACTGATCAGCGGCGCGAGGTTCAGCCGTCCCGCGGAGGTCAGCTTCAGCGCCCGGCGGTAATCGCGCCGCCGCGACTCCGAACCCCCGGTCAGGCGGAGCTGGCGGTAGTGGATGGCGTTGGGATCGATGGTCACCGACGCCCCGCGGTCGAAGCCGGCGAACAGGCTGATCCGTCCGCAGTCCCGCACCGCACGCATGGCGATCCCGATCAGCTCGGTCCGCCCGACCGCCAGGATGGCCGAGTCGAAACGGCCGGCGACGTCGAAACCCTCGAAATCGACGGCTTCGTCGGCCCCGAACCGGCGGGCGGCTTCGCGGCGGTGGGGCAGAGGTTCGACCACGGTGACATGCCGGACGCGTTGCGGGGTCACCCCACCGGCGCGGGCGAGCATCAGGTGGATCAGTCCGATCGGACCGGCCCCGAAGATCACGAGCGATTCCTCGCCGCGTCGCCGGGCCTCATCCTCCCCGACCGCCATCTCATGCCAGCCGTTGATGCAGCAGCCGGCCGGCTCCAGGAGCGGCGCGACCTCGACGGGCACCGATTCGGGAAGGCGGACCAGGTTGCCCCGTTCCACCGCCGCCGCCGGAATCCGCATGTACTCGGCGAAGCAGCCGTCGGTGTGGTAGCCCAGGGTGGAGCGGTTCGCGCAGAGGTTCTCCCGATCCATGGCGCACTGCGGGCACCGGCCGCAGGACACCACCACGCAGACCGACACCGCCTCCCCTTCCTGCCATCCCTGCACCTGCGGTCCGACCTGGGCGATCGTGCCGGCGCACTCATGCCCGATCGGGTGGCCCGGGCGGACGTCGCGGGTCTTGGTGCCGTCCAGGATGCGGACGTCCGTGCCGCAGATCGTCGCCGCGCGCACCCGGAGCACGATCTCGCCGGTGGCGGCGCGGGGCCGCGGCACCTCGCGGAGGCTCAGTCGCCCCGGGCTGTCCAGGATCAGCGCCCGCATGAGTGGTACCGCCATGCGGGCATGGTATCATCGCCGCGACCCGACGGCGAAGGCCGGTTCTGAGGCCTGCCCCGCCCTCTGCCTGCCCGCGCGCGATAGTCAAGGCGCCCGACGACGGGCCGGGGTGGACGGCATCCGGCGATGCGTCCGGCCGTCCGGCGCGGATCGGGAGGATGCCAGATGAAACCCGCGGCGGCGCGTATGCCAGGCGTTCTCGGGCCGGCGATGCTGCTGGCCGCGATTGGTTTTGCGGAGGCCGCGGCCGGCGGTCCCGCCACGGAGCCCGCGGACGAAGAACCGCTCGTGCGGTGGGATTTCGACACCGACGGCGATGCCGAGGGATGGGGCGCGGCCCACAACATCGCGGACCTCAATGTGGCCGGAGGCCTGTTGCATCTGCGGATCTGCGCGCCGGATGCGTTCATCATCGGCCCGGCGATCGACGTTCCGCTCGACGGCTGCGTGGTGCGGCTGCGGATGCGATCGACCAGCACCGGCGCGACCGAGGTGTTCTGGGCCACCGACCGGGACGCGGATTTTTCGGGGGACCGCCGCGCTTCCGGCCACAGCGTCGGCTGCGCGACCCGGCCGTCCGATCCGCCCGATGCCGGCCTCGAAACGCTGGAACTGAACATCGGCCGGCCTGCCGACGCCGGCCGCAGGCTCACCCGCCTCCGCGTCGATCCGGTCAACAACGCCCGACCGGGCGGCGTGCAGATCGACTTCATCGAGATCATCCGTCCCCCCGGCCGTCTGGAGGCGATCTTCGCCTTCGATCGCCACCGCATCGACCTGGGCGAGGAAACCCTGCCCCGGGTATCGCTGCGGCGGCTGTCGGCCCGGGTGGAGACGTCAACCGTCGATATCCGAATGCCCCGCGACACGCCGACGATGTCTCAGTCCGTGACTCTGACCGCCGGTCCGGTCGGCCTGAGCGGTTCGCCGCTGCGGCCCGACCGCCCGGGTGTGCACGTTCACTCGGCGCAGGTGGCCTGTTCGGAGCCCAACGTCCGCTGCGACCTGGAGACGTCGCTGATCGTCGGCGATGGCGACGTGCTGCCTCTGACACCCGGTCTGCGGACATCGTGTCTGGCCCTGGATTTCGTGCCCTCGGCCGGCGGCGGGACGGTCGGCGCCGCCCGCTGGCAGATATCTCCGTCGGCCGGAACCTGGCGAACCGCCGGCTGGCTGCTGCCGCTGGCCGAGATCGCCATGCAAGAGGCCGACGGCGGCGTGCGCCTGTTCCAGCCGCCGATGCGGGTGGTTCTTGCCGGGCCAGGACACGTCCGGCTGGCCGCGGAAACAGGCCCGGACGCGGCCTGGCGGGTGGAGGTCGATCTCCGCGTCGGCGGAACGCCCGGGCTCGAGGCCGTCGAGGTCCGCGCGACGCTCACCGGTCCGCCGGACGGCCGGCTGCTGACCTTTTCCGGCCCGGTGCTGCGGGCCGAGCCCGACCGGGCCGCCGACCCGCTGGATCGCTTCGGCCTGTTCGGCGGCGTCGAGTTCCTCGAGCCCGGCTGGCCTTCGTCGGACGCGCGGGCGGTGGGGGAGAGATTCGCCGACCGATGGGCACCGCATCCGTTCAAGGTCGCCCTGCCGGTGATGGCCGTGGAGGCCGCCGACCTGACCTGCGCCCTGATGTGGTCGCCGTCGCAGGCCTGGAACGGCCGCGACACCATGCCCGCGGCCATGTTTTCGTCACCCAACCGGCTGGACGGCCAGCCCAACCACCTGATGAAGCTCTCCGTTCCCGCCGGGCCGGGGTGGCGGGAGGAAAACGAGGCCCTCGCCCGCCGGCCGTACGCCATGCAGGCGGGGATGCCGGTGGAACTGCAATACCTGCTGTACGCCGAGGGACGGCTGCCGGCGGCCCTGGTCGCCCGGAGATGGTATGAGTTGTTTTCACCGCCGCCACCGCCGCCGGCCCCGCACGATGCCGCGGCGGTGCGCGAGATCGTCGCCGAATGTTACGGCCGCACGATCTACTGGGAGAACGAGAAGGGCTGGCGGGCTCACTGGTACCTGGGCCGCGAGAGCCACCCCATGCCGGCGGTGGCCGCATGGCTGATCGGGCACGCCGCCGAGACCGGGTGTTCCGAGTGGGTCGAGCGGACCGGCCTGACCGGTCGGGCGCTGATCGACGCGGCCGTGGGGTTGCAGGCCCGCCTGTCGGCCGAGGACCACGTGCGCAGCCTGATGGCCGCCATGCGTCCCGACGGCAGCTGGCCTTTCGCCAACACCGAGGCGGGGCGACAGAGCTGCCGCGAAGCCACCGAAGGGCGCTACCAGGACCTCGGCGAGGACGGCTCGACCAGCCTGGGCACCTGCGTGCAGGCCCTGCTGCCGATCCTGCGGCATGCCCGGCTGACCGGCGACGAGGCCTGCCTGTCGGCCGGTTTGCGAGGTCTGCAGGCCACCCGCCGCTTTCGCGTGCCCCGTGGCGCGCAGGTCTGGGAGGTCCACCAGGAGATCCCCGACATCCGGGCCGCGGCGCTGGCCGTGGAAGCCTGCCTCCTGGGCTGGACCCTCACCGGCGACCCGCAATGGCTGGACGACGGGTGGTACTGGGCCTGGACGGGCGTGCCTTTTGTCTATGCGTGGCGCGTGCCGATCGAGGAGCGCCCCGCCCGGCTGCTGGCCACCCGCGACCGGGACGACTGGGACCGCTACGCGATGCCTGCCGACGAGGCCTGGAGCCACCCGGTACAGGTCACGCCGTATGCATCGATTCCGGTGTTGGGGCCGACGTTTTACGTGATCAACTGGCTCGGCGTGCCGGTGCAGTGGTGCGGGCTGGAGTGGGCCTGGCACGTCATCGAGCTGGAAGCCCACCGGCCCGACCCGCTGCTGCGCTACATCGCCGACGGCGTGGTTCGCAGCGGGCTGCAGCAGATGATGGACCGCCCGCCATGGACCGGGCTTTATCCGGATTCCTGGAACCTGTTCACCAACACCGCTCAGCCGGCCCTGATCCATCCCCGGCTGATCCACCGTTGCCTGGAGGCCCAGGGGCGCCTGCCGCGCTGGGATGAGCCCTGGACGCAGGTGCGCTGCGATGCGCTCACCGGCCGCCGCTGGCACGTCAGCGGCTGGGGACGGCCGGTGTCCCTGGACGACCCGACGGGCACCGGCCCGTGGAACGCGGTGGTCGAGCACATCGCCGGACAGCCCAATGAGCTGCTTCTGGCCGGCGTCCACCCGCCGCGCCGGCTGCGCGTCGAGGGTCAGATCCTCGATCCGCTGGGCGACGACCTCCGGCCGGGCCCGGGGCGCGAGGGATGGAGTTATGATCCGATCCGCCGGCTGCTCATGGCCCGTTTCAGGCAGCAGCGGCGGCACGCGGGCATCATGGTGGAGTGGTGAGGCGGCTTCGCCGGATCGCTCCGAGCCGCGACCGGAGGCGCGGCGCGTGTCGGCCGGGCGGGTCTCAGAATCGACGCGGCATTCCTCGGCGCAGCGGGCGAACAAGGCCGGCCACTCCCACTGCCAGCCCCACCGCGAACAGCGGCCAGTTGAACGGGTTCGGATAGCCGCCGGCGGCGGTGTTGCGGAAGTCCCAGCAGAAGGCCGTCACCAGCACGATGCCGCCGGCGACGACCATGGCCCAATCCCCGGCCCGCGGACGAAGGGGACGGCCGGCGGCCTCGCGGAGCCAGACGGTCGTGCCGGCGATCACCATGGCCGCCGCGACGATCAGCGGGGCGATGACCGGGCCGACCCACGGCACCGGCAGCAGGAAGAGGATGTCCCAGGTCCATACCGAGGCGGGCCAGTCGATCAGCAGCTTCAGGAAGACGTAGTAGAAGGTGTCCCAGATGCCGAATGCGATCACAAAGGAGGCGAAGAAGGTGCGAAAGCACGAGGCGGTCGCCCATGCCATCCCGGCCAGCATCGCCAGCGTCGCGGCCTCGCGGCCCAGCTCGACGAGCAGTCGCCGCGTGTACTCAGGGCCCTCGGCCCGCAGCTCATCGGCCCGGATCAGCGGGAACAGGTCCCCCGGCGCGGCCTGGGGGTTCAGACGCTCGCGCAGCGGCTGATAGATCGTCCGCAGGTAGACGACCACCCCGGCCTCGACGTAACCGAACGCGATGCCGAAGACAAGGATGGCCGCCAGCGCCCGGGCCGCGCCGGCTGCCGGCCGAGTATGCCCGATATGCTGCACCATGGGAGGCCCTCAGTCTGCGTATCCTGGTTTTCCGTGTCCGACGGGCTTCGAGAGCCCTCCCGCAGCCCCGGTCACCCGCGCCGTCCGGTGTGCCCGCAGGTGGTCGATCGCGGAATCCGGGTCGAAGCGAGGCGGAAGCCCTGCCCATGCAGGTTAACACACCGGCTGTCGGCTGCCACCCTTATCCGTTGGCACGCATCCCGGGCCTGCCGCTTTCGGCCGGCGGCGATTGTCGGTTAAGATGCCGTCGCGTGAACGCTCCGACCGTGGCCTTCGAGCCGGAAGGATACGAACATGGCCGCCGAGTCCAAGATCGCCGAGCCGGACGGAACCGGCCTGATCGCCCTGGATCCCTGGCTGGAGCCGTACGCCGAGGCCCTGCGTCACCGCTACCGCCGCTTCCGCGCCCGGCTGGATGAGATCGTCAGGACCGAGGGCAGTCTGGAGGCGTTCAGCCGTGGCTACAGACGCTTCGGCTTCAACCGCGGCCGCAAGGACGGTCGCCCCGGCGTCTGGTACCGGGAGTGGGCTCCCGGGGCCGAGCAGCTCTTCCTGATCGGGGACTTCAACGGCTGGAACCGCAGTTCGCACCCCATGGAGCGCGACCAGTTCGGCGTCTGGCGCACGTTCGTGCCCGATGACGAAGGCGGCCGGGGGCTCCGGCACGGCGACCACGTCAAGGTGCACGTGATCAGCAGGATCGGGCCCATGGATCGCATTCCGGCGTACATCCGCCGCGTGGTCTACGATCCGACGACCCACAACGGTACCGGCCAGTACTGGGACCCTCCCGAGCCCTATCGCTGGCGGTACCCGGTGCCGGCCCTCCAGGGCCACCCCCGGATCTACGAGGCCCACGTGGGCATGGCCCTGGAGGCCGAGCGGATCGGCACCTACAACGAGTTCACCGACCAGATCCTGCCGCGGATTGTCGCCGCCGGTTACAACGTCGTCCAGCTCATGGCCGTCCAGGAGCACCCCTATTACGCCTCCTTCGGCTACCACGTCAACGCCTTCTATGCCGTCTCCTCGCGCTTCGGCACGCCCGAGGACCTCAAGCGGCTGATCGACACCGCCCACGGCCGGGGGTTGCTCGTCTTTCTCGACCTGGTGCACAGCCACGCGGTCAAGAACGTCCAGGACGGCCTGAACATGTTCGACGGTACGGATCACCAGTACTTCCATGCCGGCCCGCGCGGCCAGCATCCGGCGTGGGATTCGCTGCTGTTCGACTACGGCAAGTGGGAGGTGCTGCGCTTCCTGCTGAGCAACGTCCGCTTCTGGATCGAGGAGTACCATTTCGACGGCTTGCGCTTCGACGGCGTGACCAGCATGATGTACCTGCACCATGGTCTGGGCAAGCCGTTCACCTGCTACGACGACTATCTCATCCACGACATCGACGAGGACGCGGTCACCTGTCTCCAGCTGGCCAACATGGTCGCCCACGAGGCCGCGCCGCACATCGTGACGATCGCGGAGGACGTCTCGGGGATGGTCGGGCTGGCCCGGCCGCTGGAGGAGGGCGGGCTGGGCTTCGACTACCGCCTGGCGATGGGTGTGCCGGACTACTGGATCCGCCTGCTGCGGGAGCGCAAGGACGAAGACTGGCACATGGATGAGATGTACCACACCCTGGTCAACCGCCGGCCGGGCGAGAAGCACGTGGCCTACGCCGAGTGCCACGACCAGGCCCTGGTGGGCGACAAGACCATCGCCTTCTGGCTCATGGACGCCAGCATGTACTGGTACATGAGCAAGGAGCACCAGGACGTGGTGATCGATCGCGGCATCGCCCTGCACAAGATGATCCGGCTGATCACCTTCAGTCTGGCCGGCGAGGCCTGGCTCAACTTCATGGGCAACGAGTTCGGCCATCCCGAGTGGATCGACTTTCCGCGCGAGGGCAACGGGTTCTCGTTCAAGTACGCCCGTCGGCAGTGGTCTCTGGTCGACAACCTGCTGCTGCGCTATCGCGACCTGGCCGCTTTCGATCGCGAGATGCAGGCCCTGGACGTCCACTTCGGCCTGCTGGGCGCCGGCCCGATCGAGAAGATCAAGGTCCACGAGGACAACAAGATCCTGGCCTACCGGCGCGGTCCGCTGGTGTTCATCTTCAACTTCCACCCCCACAACTCGTACCCCGATTTCACCGTCGGGGTGCCCTCGGCCCGCGATTATCGCGTGGTCATGAACACCGACGACTTCTGGTTCGGCGGCCACGGCATCGTTCCCCCCGGCCAGGTCTACCCCTGGCAGCCCATTGCCGCCGATGGACGGCCGCAGTCAGTGATCGTTTACATTCCCGCCCGCTCGGCCCAGGTGCTCGAGCCGATGTGATCGCCTCGAGACCGGCGCCCCGGTGGTCGAGCCACGGCCGGGCCTGCGGAAAGGCCCTGAGGGTCCGAGGTCTGCAAGTCTGGGCCACGAGAATATCGCTCCCGGATCGCCGCCCGAGTCAGGCGACGGTCCGCCCGCCGGCCTCCGCTGGTCCGAAAGACCGGCCATGCCCGTCACCGCGTGCCGTCCGCCGGAGACCGGACCGGTTGCCGGTGGCCTCGGCCGGCTTTGGCGGAGCGAAACCATGATCCGGCGGGTAGACGAGGCCGGCGGCAGGGAGATGATGGCAACGTCTTTGACGAACGGTATTTCGCGCGCCCTGCTTGTGTTGCGTCCCCGTCCGCGGCGTCGTTGGTCATGCCGGCCATGGCTCACCAGCCGCATTCGGCGCTTGCGGCGCCAACTGTGTGCCGAAGAGGCATGAGGGGCAGGCAGGTCTGATAAATCCGGCTCGATCCGCGCTGAGTCCTGCAACAAAGCGGTACTTCGCCCATCCGCTTTCAGTGACTCTGAACGGGATGGTCAACCATGGATCCGTCCGATGCGCACCGGCCGGCGAAGCCACGGAGACCGTAAGAGGCCAGACCGCGTCGCCGGACCGTGTCGACCGGCGTGGTCAGATTTATTGTTTTTTTCACTTGCCGCCGCAAGACACGGAAGCGGCAAGGATGTTATAACTAAAATGTTTCAGTCGGGTATCCCGGCCCCGAATCCACCCGGTCGGCACGCCGCCCCCGGTCAGCGGCGGCGTCCCGCGCGGCGCGAGGGGACGCAGACAGGGAGCACCTTGATGGTACCTTCACAAAGTGGCTGGCCGTATATGGCGGTTCTCGCCCTCCCGGCGATCATCTGTGGGACATCGGCCGCGCAGGGTCCCAAGAATCTGTTGTTCTACGGCAACAGCTTCACGCGCGGCTACGGCTCGACGGAGGCCGAGTCCTTCGGCGGCGTGCCGGAGGTGGTCAGGCAGCTGGCCGTCGCCGCCGGTTATCCGGCGCCCCGGATCGAGAATGCCGCAGTTAACAATCAGACGCTCGCCTGGCACCTGAGCAACAACGCCGGCGTCATCACCGACCCGCAGGATTTCCAGGAGGTTCCGGGTTTCCAGTGGGACGCCGTCGTGATTCAGGAGTACTCGACGAATCCCACTTCCATCGGTGATCCGGCCGGTTTCCGCGCCGCCGCAAACGCGCTGTTCGGGGCCGTGCGAAGCCACAGCCTCGCCGCCAAGGCGATTCTGTTCCAGACCTGGGCACGCGGGCCGGGGCACTATTTCTACACCGACAGCCCACCGTTGTTTCCCGGCGGACCGGCCCAGATGCAGCAGGAGCTGCGGGACAACTACGAGCTGGCCCGGCAGGACCTCGTGGCGGCCTACGGCCCCGGCAGCGCGATCGTGGCCCGGGTCGGAGAGGCCTGGCAGGCGACGGGCTGGGACGACCTGCACGCCGCGGACATCTACCATGCCAATACACGCGGCACCTACCTTTCGGGCCTGGTCATCTTCGGCACGGTCTATGGCCGGCGCACGACGCTGGGGCTGCCCGCACTGTTCACGAGCCTGACCCCGCAGGAGGCGGCGGCCCTGCAATCCATTGCCGATTTACATCTGCCACCGGGACCCTCCTTCGACCTGGGGGTCGATCTGGACTTCGACAACGACGCTGACCGCGACGACCTGATGATCTTCCTGGCCTGCGGTACCGGCCCCGGCGCTCTCTATGAACCGTCGGCCCTGCCGGCGCCGCCTCCCGGATGCGGGCTCGTGCCCGACGAAAACGGCTATATCGCGGCGGACTTCGACAGGGACCGGGACGTGGACCAGGCCGATTTCGGCATGCTTCAGCCCTACCTGACCTACCCGCCGCCGGCGTTGTCCTTTGCCGCGTGGGACATTGTCTTCTATCTCACCGAAGGCTCCGAAACGGGCAGCTCACCCAACACGGTCTCGACCAATGACGGTCTGACGCCGGCCGTCGCCCTTTCGGCCGTGGATCTCGTCACGCAGGCTCCGCCGGCCTGGTTGACTGTTCCGGCCGCGGTCCCTGCCGCGACGCCTTTTGCCGTCAATGTCAACGGGACCGGTCTCCCGCCGGGCTCCTACTATGCCCGTGTCGCCGCGGCCGCTGGCGGATACCAGGGCGCCGCGTTCAACGTGATTCTCAATGTGATCTCTTCCGGGCTGGCACAGACCCTGCTGTTCGACTTCGGCAGCGCCGGCCAGCAGGCCACGGGCAGCTACAACAACATCACGGACCTGCAGACGGCGGTGACCGACGCCATCGACAGCGCCGGAAGACCGACGGGCGTCTCGCTGACCGTCACCGACGCCTTCTGGCCGGGCTTCAACCCCGACGGCACGACCGATCCTCTCGACGCCGCGGCGATGTTCGACATTCAGGCCGCGCGCGACAGCCTGTTCGGCAATACCGTTTTGTTCGGCGGCAGCAGCGAGCCGACTGCCGGTTTCACGTTGGCGGGCCTGAGCACCCGCCCCGGCGTCACCTACACCTTCAGCTTTTTCGGCTCGCGGATGGGCGCGTCCGACAACCGCGAGACGGCCTTTCAGGTGACCGGGTCCAGCAGCGGTACCGCATACCTGAATCCCTCGGATAACCGCAGCGCGGTGGCGGTGGTATCGGGCATCACCCCGACGCCGGGCGGGACCGTGACCGTCGCGCTCGGGCCGGGCCCGAACAACAACAATCCCTACGGATTCTACTACCTCGGGGCGATGAAGGTCGTGCGCGAGGCGCCCTCGACGGTGTACTTCGACTTCGGCAGCTCCGGCCGGCAGACGGCCGGCAACTGCAACAACGTCACCGAGGGACAGTCGCCGGTAACCGACGCCGTCGACGGCAACGGAAACGCCACCGGGATCTCGCTGAGCGTCACCGACGCCTTCTGGCCCGGCGCGAATATCGACGGCACGACGACGCCCGACGGCGACGCGGCGATGCTGAATCCGCAGACGACGCGCGACAGTCTGTTCGGGAACACCGTCGAGTTCGGCGGCAGCACCGAACCGACCGGCGGTTTCACGCTGGCCGGCCTGAGCACCCAGCCGGGAGTGACATACACGCTGGTGTTCTTCGCATCGCGGATGGGCGCGTCCGACAATCGCGAGACGGCCTATCAGGTGGTCGGGGCCAACAGCGGCACGGCGTATCTGAATCCCGCCGACAACCGCAATGCATTGGCCGTGGTTCCGGGCATCATTCCTGCGCCCGGCGGAACGATCACGGTCACGGTCGGCCCCGGCCCGAACAACGACAATCCCTACGGTTTCTACTACCTCGGCGGCATGCGGCTTGTCCGGTCCGACCCGTGACCGGCGTGTCGGGAGCGCGTCTGCTGTACCCGCCGGGATGATCAGGATTCGCCATTCCGCGGCCTGCGGTCAGCTATGCTCCCTTCGCGGCTGCCTGTCGCTCAAAGCCGTCGGCAAAGCCGGACACGGCCACGGCACCCATGCGGTCGCCTCCAAAACCCCGCAAGGCATCGAAGCAGTCCGCAACATGTGTGAAACGACCCTCCGCACGGTTTCACCGTTGCCGGCTGCGGAAGAGGAAGTCTCCGATTCCGCCCGGATCGATGGCCCAAGGCAAGCCGTCGTAAGTCCGCATCGTTCACGCCTGGGCGGGCGTTGGAAGTTTCAGTCGTCCAGCAGGTCCGGGGGAATGGGCGTGCCGACGGTGCCGGTCTGGCCGGCGGAGAACTCGCGCAGGCGGCGGTAGTCCTTGCGGGCCGCCGCCCAGAAGGCCCGAACCGACCGGCCGGCCAGGTGCAGAGCGCTGACTGCCCGGCGAGCGGCGAAGGCGGCATCGGCGGCCGCGTCCTCGATGCATCGGGCCGCGGCGCAGGATGCAGCGGCGGCCGCGGCCTTGGCGGCCTCGACGGCCGCGGGCGAGGCCAGGCCGTCGGCGGCGGCGTAGGCGGCGTCGAGCGACTCGCCGCGCAGCGTCTGGATGCGCCGCATCATGCGTCCGATCGACTCCGGCGTGCCGTCGGCATCGGCATCGCCGGCGGCGGATTCGGCTATCGCCAGCGCCCGTTCAAGGCGCGGATCCTCGTTGAGGGCCTGCACCCGCCGGGCGCAGCGGCAGGCCCAGCAGATGATCGCCCGGTGCGACAGTTCGGCCAGCCGGCGGCGCACCGTCTCGGTGTCGATCAGGTCGGGTGAAGAGGCGATCGACTCCTCCTCGGCGGGAACGCCGCCGGCGCCAGCCTGGAGGGCATCGGCCAGGGCCCCGCACTCGGGATACCGACTCTGGGGATCCTTGCTCAGGCAGCGGGAGATCAGCGTCGCCAGCCAGCGCGGCAGATCCTCGCGCCAGGTCCGCGGATCCGGCGCCGGCTCGGAGATGTGCTTGAGCATGACCGCCAGCGGGCTGGCTTCCTCCACCTCGAACGGCAGCCGGCCGGTGACCATCTCGAACAGCGTGGCCCCCAGCGAGTAAACGTCGCTGGCCGGCGTGACCCGCTCGCCGCGGCACTGTTCTGGGCTCATGTAGGCCGGCGTACCGATCTGCTTGCCCACGCCGGTCAGCCAGGTGGCCCCCTCCATCAGCAGGATGGCCCCGAAGTCGGCCACCTTGAGCGTGCCGGCGTCGTCGAACAGCAGGTTGGAGGGCTTCACGTCGCGGTGGACCATGCCGACGGCGTGGGCCGCCGCCAGTCCTCTGGCCGCCTGGATCGCCCAGGTCACCGCCCGGGCGATGGGCATGGGTCGTCCCTCCAGCCGGGCGGCATCGAGATGGTGACGCAGGCTCCGACCGGCCAGCAGTTCCATGGCGATCGCCCGGATGTCGCCTTCCTGCGGGAACCCCAGGATGCCGACGACGTTGTCGTGCCGGATGCGGGCCATGCTGCCGGCCTCGCGCCAGAAACGCTCGAGCATTTCCCGGCTGGCCAGGTACTCGGGCTTGAGGACCTTCAGCGCCGCCGGCTTGTCGCTGAGTGGGTCCCGGGCGGCGTACACCCGGGCCATGCCGCCCTCGCCGATCAGTCGTCCCACGATGTATCCGCCGAACCGGCTTCCGCACGGCAGTTCGGTTTGACGATCCGCCCGCGTTGTCGTGGTCGCCTCCCGCAGCAGCACCGTCCGCAGGTCTTCCAGCAGGGCCGCGTCCTCGGGCGATTCGACTCCGGCCTGTTCCGCACCGGGCGGAGGGTGAACCTCCGGGGGCGGCGGGTCGGCGGAACCGGCAGGGGTGGGATCGGGTTCGGGCGTCACGCGCAACCTATTCGTCGGGGACGTCCTCGAAACGGGCTAACCACTCGCGGATGGCCTCGAGCACCCGCCCTTTGTAGACATAGACGCTGGAGGGAGCGATGCCCAGGCGAGCCGCGACCGTCTCGACGGGCACGCGGTGGATGGCGTGATCCACGAAGGCCTCGAACGTCTTGCCGCCCACCTCGGCTCGCACGTGCTCCAGGGCCGCGCCCAGGAGGGCGTAACGCCATTCCTGCCGCCAGATCTCCGCGGCGGCCTGGTCGCCGGCGGGATCCTCGATCTGCCCCAGCACGTCCGGGCCGTCCCCGCACGCGGTGCACTGGACTCGCGTCCGCCGCCGCCGGGCCCGCAGCGCCATCAGCGACCGGTTGCGGGCGATGCCGTACAGCCAGTTGCGGAACCGCCCGCGGGCCGGGTCGTAGCCGCCGTCGCGCAGCGACCGGTGGGCCAGGACCATCACCTCCTGGAGCACGTCTTCACTGTCGGCCTCGCTGAGTCCCATGCGGCGGGCGAACTGCCGGATCATCGGCGCGTAGATCCGGTAGAAGCTGATCCAGGCTTCACGGTCGGCCGGATCGCGCACGGCCCACAGCAGGCTGGTCTGAGTGGTGTGCAAGCCCTCTTTCCTCCGGCGGTTACGTCGTTCTCATCGTACCTGCCGGAGATCGCTGAGGCAATCCTCGAAGCTGCGACCGCGGCTCGTGGACGCGAGGGCCGGGGAGGCTTAGGATGCCGCCAGCCCGGCGACGCGACCCGCGCAGGGCTGGAGGGCTGGAGGAGCGGAGGCACGAGCCGCGACAGACGATCGCCAATCGGAGGCCCGGCCCGGCACGGGTGGGGCGGACGAGGGAGCGGGCATGATTCGAGTCGGACTGATCGGCGCCGGTTTCATCGGACGCAACCACTTCAATCAGTACGCCCGGCTGGGGCAGCGCGCGAAGGTCACGGTGCTGTGCGACCAGGACGCCGCCCGCCGCGCCGGCGACTGGTCGGGCGTGGGCGGCAACCTGGGCGACAGGCAGGGGACGCGCCGCGACCTGGGCGACATCCGCCCCTGCACCGACTGGCGCGAGGTGGTGGCCGACCCGGACGTCGATCTGATCGACATCTGCGTGCCGACGCCGCTGCACCGCGAGATCGCCGTTGCCGCCCTGCAGGCCGGCCGGCACGTGCTGTGCGAGAAGCCCATGGCCCTGACGCTGGCCGACTGCGACGCCATGCTGGAGGCCGCATCGCGGGCCGCCGGCCGCTTCATGATCGCCCAGTGCATCCGTTTCTGGCCCGAGTACGTCTACCTGCGGGAGGCCTTCACCGACGGGCGGTTCGGGCCGCTGCGGGCCCTGCACCTGCGCCGTCAGTCGCAGACCCCCGACTACTCGCTGAACAACTGGCTGCTGCGCCCGGAGCTCTCCGGCGGGGCGGTACTGGACCTGCACGTTCACGACGTCGATTTTGCGCTTTCGCTGTTCGGCCGACCGCAGGCCGTCTGCGCCCGGGGCTATCGGCGCGCCGCGGGAAGCCTGGACCGGATTCACGCCTCCTGGACGGTCCGCCAGGATGTCGTGCTGCAGCTTGAGGGCTTCTGGGACCTGCACGCCGGTTTCGGCTTCAACATGGGTTTCACCGCGGCTTTCGAGCAGGCTTCGGTATGCTGGGATCTCAACAGCGGTCGGCCGCTGACGGTCTACAGGACCGGCCAGGAGCCGCTGGTGCCGGCCCTTGGGCCGGACGACGGCTATTTCGGCGAGATCGAGTACTTCCTGTCCTGTATCGAACGCGGCGAGGCGCCGCGGGCTTCGACGCCGCAGGAAAGCCGCGACGCGGTGGCCGTCGCCCTGGCCGAGGCTCGCAGCGCGGCGGCCGGCGGCGAGCCGGTCGCGCCCTTCTGAGCGTCGGCCGACGCACGCTCAACACAGGCCCAGCGTGTCCACCTGGAACCCCGCCCGCTGCACGGCCTCGATCAGATCGCGCGCGTGGCAGAGCCTTTCGTCGTGTTCGACCCGGGCGGTGTGCGACATGACGTCCACCTCGACCTCGTGGACACCCCTGGTCTGCTTGAGGCTTTCGGCGACGTGCGCGGCACAGTGGTCGCTGTGCATCCCGTTGACCCGCAGCATCAGGGATCGCATCGGAGAGTTCCTCCCGCGTGAGGGATGATGAAACCTGACAGTCGCCGGACGTATGCTCGATTGTATGTCCCCAGACGGCGGCCCGGCCGTTTTTCCCGGCCTGCGATGCCCACCCCCGGCTTCATCCGCGGCTTGCGACCCCAGGGCGGAAACCCACCGGCGGAGCCGACCTGACGGCCCGACCGCGCCGAAGGGCGATCTGGCCGGCCAGGCCGCCGGCGAGTGCAAGCCGCCAGCATGTGTCCGGACGCCGCGGGCCCAGCCCGCAGGGCATGGGGCGAATACCCCTCCGCGGCGCCGGTCCGGTGCCTGTCCAGGCCTGGCCGGCATGCCACGTACTCCGTTGGAGGCCAATGGACGATAACCTTTGCATGGCCGCCATTGCCGAACGCACCGGGCCGCTGGAGGAAGCCGAATTCGAGGCCGCCGTGCACCGGATCAACCAGGGTCGGCTCCAGGAGGGCTACCAGCGGCTGGGTACCCTGGCCAAGACAACCCGTGACGACCGGCTGCGCTCGCGGTGCATGCTGGTCCTGGGAGATGTGCTTGAGAGGATGGGGGACCTGCAGGAAGCTCTGCGGGCCTGGTCGATGCTGGCCGACAAGCCGGCCGACCGCCGCAACGACATCGACCGCCGCGCCCGGGCCAGGATCATGCGGGCCTTCGACGAGAAGGGGCTGCTGCTGCCGGTGCCGGACTTCCCGCCCCGGATCCAGCTGGAGATCACCAACCGCTGCAACCTGCGGTGCCTCATGTGCACCCGCAACCAGATGACCCGCCCGACCGGTGACATGAGCTTCGAGACCTTCCGGCGGGTGGCCGATGAGGCCTGCCTGGAGCCCGGAGTGGTGATCTGTCTGTATTATCTGGGCGAGCCGCTGCTCAACCCGGCGCTGGAGGAGATGGTTGCCTATCTGTGTGCCAACCGACGGCGCAGCGGCGTGAATACGGTCTTCGGCATCCAGACCAACGGCATGCTGCTGAACCGCGACCGTGCCCGGTCGCTGCTGCGGGCCGGGCTCCGCGGCTTCGGCTTCTCCCTGGACGGGCTGGAGGGCGACCTGGAGAGGATCCGTCCCGGAGCCTCCTATTCCGTGGTCGAACGCCACATCCTGGGACTCATGGAGGTGGCCGGGGAACTCGGAATCCACGACCTGGACGTCTGTATCACCAAGCTCTGCGACGACCCGGCTGCTCCGGAAGTCGCGCGGTTCGTCGAGCGCTGGCGGCCGCGCGTGGCCAACATCAACCTGATCGGCATCAGCAAGGTCGAGGGCAACGCCTACATGGCCGCCGACGGGACGATCCGGCAGGTGGGACCGCCGGACGACGCCCGCCCCCGGCACTATTGCGGCCAGGGCAGCCGGCTGCTGGTGCACTGGAATGGGGATTACGCCTTCTGCTGCCCGGACGTCAACGGCGAACTGCGGCTGGGCAACGTCGCCGAACGGGGCATCCGCGAGGTCTGGAATTCGCCCGAGATCAACGAGATCCGCAGACGGATCCAGGCCGCGGACTACACGGGCCTTCCGCCCTGCGAGCGCTGCCCTCACAACCGCTGACCGTCGCGGCGGTGGATCAGGAGCCGTCATCGCGGCGGGTGGTCTTGCTGCGGACGGTCCTGACCTTCCTGCCGGCATCATCGGACCCGTAGCCCCGGTAATCCGCGATCTGCTCGCGTCGGGAACGCGAGGATTCGCGCGTCGAACGGGTCGAGCGTGACGAGGAATCGCGGCTTGAGCGGCTTGAACGCGAGTCGAAGCTGTAGCTGCGGCTTGAACGGGAATCGGAGCTGTGGCTGGAGCCTGTACCCGACGCGGAAGACGAGTCGTGGCCCAGCCACGGCATGAAGCTGGAACCCAGTGGCGGGGACTCCTGATCGTTCTTTCTGGCCCGCAGACCTGCGGCTTGCCGACCGCCGGGCGCAGGCAGGGCCTCAGGCAGGGCGACCCAGTTGGGGTCGTCGATCAGCCGGTTCAGGGCCGCGGAATAGAACTTCGGGGGCGTCAGGAGGGCCGGGCGGCTGGTCGAAGCGTCGGCGGGAGCCGAAGGCCAGCCCGTCAGGCCGACCAGCACGGCTTGAATCAGGATCATGCGGAGGTACCTCGGCAGGGAGCCGGGGATCGGGGACCCCCCGGGCGGCGGGGGAACGCCTCCGACCCACCCGGGCGGGGCCGCTGCCCCGGCCTACCCTGGAGGGTGGATTCTACCTTGGAATCCTCGCCGGCTTCAACCGGCCCTGTGGGCTGGGCGATGCCCCGCCGCCCAGCTTCAGACCGGCCCCCTCGGGGGCGTTGCCTGGGGCGGAGGTTTCTGGTAGATTGGGGCATTCCCGCGTCCGGGCGGGGGTTGAGCAGTCGGCGTCCGCGGCCCGCCCGGTGCCTGAGATGCGATCGACGGACCGGCCGTGGCGTTCAGGAGCAGCGTGAAATGGTGCGCATTCGGTTGAAACGTACGGGGCGCAAGAACAAGCCGTCCTACCGCGTCGCGGCGGTGGATGTCCGCAGCACCCGGGACGGCCGCGTCCTGGAAGAGCTGGGCTTTTATGACCCGGCCCACAAGGTTCCGGCCATGCGCTACGGCCTGAAGCTGGACCGCATCGAGCACTGGATGAAGGTCGGGGCCCAGCCCAGCGACACGGTCCGCGAACTGGTCAAGCGGGCAAGGAAGGCGGTCCCGACCGGTTGAGCCGACGAGGCCTGCGGCGGTGCGGATCGACGTGCTGACGCTGTTCCCCGGGGCGATCGAGCCGTTTTTCGGCGCCAGCATCATCGGTCGGGCCCAGGCTGCCGGACTCGTCACGGTCCGGTGTACGAATATCCGGGACTACGCGACGGACAGCCACCGCAGCGTGGACGATCGCCCCTTCGGAGGCGGCCCGGGCATGGTGATGATGTGCCCGGTGGTGTTCGATGCCGTGGAGCACGTCGAGAGCCTGGACACCCGGTCGGCGACCCGGATTCTGCTGACCCCGCAGGGTGAGCCCTTCAACCAGGCCGTCGCCCGCGAACTGGCCGGTCGCCAGCGGTTGCTGCTGATCTGCGGCCACTACGAGGGCTTCGACGAGCGGATCCGCGAAGGCCTCAGGCCGCGGGAGATCTCCGTCGGGGACTACGTGCTTTCCGGCGGGGAGGCGGCGGCCATGGTGGTGGTGGACGCGGTGGTCCGCCTGCTGCCCGGGGCGGTGGGCGACGAGGAATCGATCGAGAGCGAGTCCTTCTCGGAGGGCTTGCTGGAGTATCCGCAGTACACCAGGCCGCGGGAGTATCGCGGTCTGACGGTGCCCGAGGTTCTGCTGTCCGGCGACCACGCCCGCATCGCCCGATGGCGAATGGAACAGGCCCTGAAGCGAACCCGGCAGCGCCGGCCGGACCTTTACGAGCGGCTGCAGAGCACGCGGCCGGATCTGTTGACCAGCGCGGACGAGGGATCAGCATCATGATCAACCAGCTCATTCAAGCCGTCGAACAGAGCGACCTGCGGTCGGACCTTCCGGCCTTCGCCATCGGCGACACGGTGACCGTGCATGTGAGGATCATCGAGGGCGGCAAGCAGCGGATCCAGCCTTATCAGGGCGTGGTCATCGCCCGTCGGGGGCGCGGCATCGGTGAGACCTTCACCGTCCGCCGGATCGTCAACAACGAGGGCGTGGAGCGGATCTTCCCGCTGCATTCGCCCAAGATCGCCAAGGTCGAGGTCGTGCGGTCCGGGCACGTGCGCCGCGCCAAGCTGTACTATCTGCGCGACCGCGTGGGCAAGGCCCGTCGCGTCAAGGAACGCAAGCGCGTGGTAACCGCCAAGGGGGCGGCCGCCGCTCCCGCCGAGGCCACGGCCTGAGACGCACGCCGCCGTGGCCCGGGCCCCGAATCCATGCCGGGCAACGGGAGGAGGGTTCGGCGATGGATGACCGGGCCAGGCTGGGCCGGGAGGGGGAGCGCCGGGCCGAACGCCACCTCCGTTCGCTGGGCTACCGCATCGTGACCCGCAACTACCGCGGCCCGGCCGGCGAGATCGACCTCGTGGCCCTGGACGGCGATACCGTGGTGTTCGTGGAGGTCCGCACCCGCCATGAAGACCCGCTGATTCCCCCCGAGGAAACCGTGGTTCCGGCCAAGCAGCGCCGCATCGTCCGGACCGCCGGCCGGTTTCTCCGGCAGACCGGTTCGGTGGGCCGCACCTGCCGGTTCGACGTGCTGGGCATCACCGTCGGACCGGGCGAGCGCATGGTCGTCAACCATGTGCTGGAAGCCTTCATCCCCGTGTGGTGATCGGATGGCCGTCAGCCTGATCGACACCCACTGCCATCTGACCTTCCCCGAGCTGCTGGCCGATCGCCAACGGCTCGTCGTCGAGGCGGCCGAGGTCGGCGTGACCCGCCTCATCACCGTCGCCTGTCATCCCGGGGAGATCCCCGTCGCCCTGGAACTGGCCGAGAAATTTCCCGGCGTGTATGTCGCCGCCGGTGTCCACCCCCACGAGGCCATTCGTTGCGACGAGGCCTGGCTGGCCGCTCTGGCCGAGACCTGGCAGCACCCCAAGACGGTAGCCTGCGGCGAGATGGGGCTCGACTACTATTATGACTTCAGCCCGCGCGACGTGCAGCGGGCCGTCTTTCACCGGCAGCTGGAGCTGGCCGCGACCGCCGGCCGGCCGGTCGTCGTCCACTGCCGGGAGGCCTACGACGACGTGGTCGGCATTCTCCGTGAGCACGGGCTGGTCGGCCGGCCGGTGGTGTTTCACTGTTTCGGCGGAACCGCGGCCCAGGCCGCCGAGTTGCGCTCGCTGGGCTGGCGAACCTCGTTTACCGGCGTGATCACTTTCCGCAAGGCCGACCAGCAGCGCGAAGCCTGTCGCCGGACGCCGCCGTCCATGCTCATGTTCGAGACGGATGCCCCATACATGTCCCCCGAACCGGTCCGCGGGATGCGCCCCAACGTGCCGGCCAACCTGGTCCACACCGTGCGGTTCGCGGCCGGGCTTCACGGCATGTCGTTCGAGGAACTCGCCGAGTCGAGCACCCGCGAGGCCCTGCGGTTTTACAGGCTTGATGGGCGTTGAACGGCTGCGGCCGTGCGAGGCGACGGGCCCGCGCATCGCATGTTGGCCGTCGCGGACGAGGTAATCGGGGTACAGGAGGCCCTGAACCAGAGGCGCATAAAAACGCCCGCGCTTGGGGGAGGTTCAGAGTCGCGGAGAGCGCGGGCGATCAGGAATGGCCGGATTGTTCCCGGCGGGCCGACCGTGCAGGACAGCCATCCGAAAAGCACCGATGGCCCGACCGAGTTGTTCCCATCATACTTCAACAGGGCGGGTCGTGCAATCGGCGGATGGTGCCCGCCGGGAGGATCGGAAACGACTGCCGCCCGGTTACCTGAGCCGATGGCGGCCTTATCGTAAGGCGACTTCGAGCACACCTGTCCGGTCGGCCGCCCGGATCGCATCCGCGGCCGGGAGGGTATACTCCGGTGGATGGGCGGGTCTGAAGCCAGGCGGCCGGATATGGGCGAGTCTGAACCGGTTTACCCACGGGAGACGCTGATGAGCGGGTCGGGCCGCGCCTGGCTGGAGTCCGACGATGCCGCCCTTCTGGCGGCCTGCGACATCGACACCTACCGGGCCAGCGGGCCGGGCGGCCAGAAGCGCAACAAGACCTCCTCGGCCGTGCGTCTGCGGCACAAATCCACGGGTCTGATCGTCATCGCCGAGGAGAGCAGATCCCAGCACGAGAACCGGGCCCGGGCCCTGCGTCGCCTGCGTCGGGCCATCGCCCTGACGCAACGCAACCTTGTCGCGGCCGACGCGCCGGAGCCGGAGTTCTACCGCGAGGCTCTGGACCGCGACCCCTCGCTGCGGGTCAGTTCCCGTCACCCGCACTACTGGCTGATCGTGCAGTATGTGCTGGACCGGCTGCTGGAGGCTCGCGCGGCGGTCTCGGATGCCGCAGGGGCCCTGCGGATCTCGACCGGCCACCTGATCCGTTTCCTCAAGGCCGATGACAAGCTCTGGGAACACGCCAACCGCATGCGCGCCGCCTTCGGACGGGCGCCTTTGAAGTGACATCGGCCCGACGCCGGCCCCACGGCATGCGAAAACGGCGGGCCGGTCGTGCAGTCCGTCCGGGATGCGGCTGGTCATGGCTTCAGCCGCGCCGCCGGCGGCAAGGCCTCAGGCCCGCCCGCCGTGGCCTACTGCGGCCGGGTCGCGATCGGGGACATGTGGGCCTCGTCGGTGATGACCAGGTTGCGCAGGCTGCCCCGGAACGCGTGCGCCATGGCCTGCTGCTCATACTGGCCGAGGATCAGCGATCGTCCGGCCGGCACGGCCCGCACCACCGCGGGAGGCCGGTCGACCCACTTCCCGTCCACCGCCAGATGCAGCCGTCGGCCGTCGAACACGAACCGCACGGCATACCACCTGTTCGTCACCACCGGCGGCCCGGTCACGTCGCCGTCCGGCGTGCGCACGACCAGCGATCCGTTCAGGATCTGCACGAACCAGCCGTCGGCCTGCCAGGCACCGTGGCAGATCAGCACCGGCATGGTGCCCAATTCGTCGGCCCGGAACTCGAAATCCACCGTCAGACCCCGTCCCAGGTCCATCCACGGCTGGTGGGGCAGAAGGATGTGGCCGCCGCGGAACGTTGCACCGTTCTCGTCGAAAGTCACCGCCCCGACGACCTCACCCTCGGCGGGCCGGGTGGTCAGCGGCAGGCTCAGCACCGGCGGCCGGGGAGGTCGCGGCGCGATTTCGGCCTCGACGGCGGCGGCCGGGCCCTCCCGTCCGTTCACCGTCGTCGGTACGATCTCGTAGCGCCATCGCCCGCTGCCGGGGGCGTCCTGGAAGAGGTGTCCGGCGTGGCGCGAGGCCGCCACCTCGGCCAGCAGTCGGCGCTCGGAACGCGGGGCCGAGACCGGATAGCGGTACACCCGGTAGGTGAATACGCCGGGGGTCGTACCGGCCGGCCACTCCAGCACCACCTCGGTGTCGCGGGTTTGGATCGCGGGATTCGGCGATTCCTCGATGACGACCTCCGGCACGTCGAACACCACGGGGCCGGACCGCCCCAGCACCCGGCCGTCGCGCCAGGCCTCGACCACGTAGGTGGCCTTGGGGCCTGTGGGAGCGTCCGGGCAGAATGGCACCGCGGTGTCGGTGACGGGTTTGCCGTCCCGCAGGACTCGGAAGAAGTCCGCTTCCTCCACGTCGTTCCAGGAGACCTCGGCCGGGAACTCCCGGCCCGCAGCAACATGGACCTGGATCGCGGCCTTCGATGGCGGCGGTCGCCGCGGACGGGGCGCGGTGTCCGCGGCCGTCGGGGGCATCACCGTCAGGGCCTCCGGTCCCCACGCCGGTTCGTTGGGCGATCCGGACCCCAGGACGAAGGCGTATTCGATGCCCGGCTCCACCACGTGCTCGGCGGGGATCCTGCCGCGCCGCACCCAGCCGCGCACCGTCTCCAGCGGCGTTTCCCTCCATTCCACAGTTCCCAGCGGCCGGTAGCACAACCTCGCCGGCCCGCCGCCCAGGATGATCGGCAGCAGCTCCACGGGCGTGCCTTGTGGGGTGGAGGTCAGCAGCCGCGGCATGATCACGCCCGGCGTGGGCCTCCACTCCATCGCCGGCGCCGACGGAGCGTCGGATCCCACCGCCGCGGCGGCCCGCTCGCGCAGCCGGCGCCAGGCGGCCACCGCCTTGGTATTGATCGTCGCCAGAACGCCGTATTCGCCGCGGGTCGAGATCCGCGTCGCATAGGCCTGCAATGCGCGCTCCAGGATGCCTGAATCCAGCAGTTCCAGTGCCTTGCGGGCCGCCTGAGCGGCCTGCTGGGGGTCCTGAAGATCGTGGGCCAGGAGCTTCTCGGCGGT
Source organism: uncultured Phycisphaerae bacterium (assembly GCA_938005315.1). GTDB lineage: Bacteria > Planctomycetota > Phycisphaerae > UBA1845 > PWPN01 > CALLOB01. Next base: position 135,599 of record CALLOB010000005.1, on the reverse strand, counting down.
CAGAGCGGCGGTCTGGGCCTCCTGGAACGTCAGCACCCAGTCCATGACCCCCAGCAGCCAGCGCAGACGATCCAGCGAACGACCGGCCTGACCCTGCAGGGCCGCGACCCGGTCGCGCAGCTCCCTGAGGGCCGCGACCTTCGCCGGCTCCCCGGGTCCCCAGGCGAAAGGGGCGCACTCGGCCTGTCCGGATCCGCCGATCCAGCGGTAGCCCAGGGCATCCAGTTCACGGTGGATGTCGGCCATGCGTGGGGCGATGGCCGGCGGATAGCAGCGGGCCGCCAGATCGTCGAAGAACCGCCGGACGGTCAGCTGCGGATCCCACGCCGCCGCGATGGCATAGGCGAGGTTCTCTTCGATGTCCCGCGTGCGCCAGTGAATGCCCAGAACGCCCTGGCTGCCTCCGGCCAGGATATCGCGCATCATCGGCTCGTAGATGGCGACGAACGGCTGCGGGTGCCACTGGTCGCCGTCCAGTTCCAGCCAGGGGATCGGCCAGCGCGTCCGCGTCGGCGGAAGGTCGCCGTAGATCCGGTCCACGCGCGGCCGGGGGATGATGTGGTCCAGCGAGGCGAAGACCACGCTGTCCGGGAGCAGCCGGTCCAGCCCCTCGTAGTATTCGGCGGAGAGCAGGCGTTCGTCGCCGCCCCAGCCGCTGATGACCAGCCGCGGCGGATTCTCGCGCCGGGACACGGCCCGCAAGGCCAGCCAGGCGAACTGTTCAAGACGGGCGCCCTCCGTGGCCCGGGCGATCCGGCCCTCCTCGGTGTCCTGGAAGAAAGGCCTTTCGCCGGCGGAGCGATCGACGATCCGCCGGAACGCTTCCCGCCGCGCCGCGCCGTACAGCTTCAGCGCGCTGTCCGGGGCCAGGCGGTCGCGCAGGCCGTGCTGGTGATATTGCCCGGCGAAGCCCTGGGCCCCCTGGGTCTCGGGCTGCCAGAGGGCGATGTAATCCAGAGCCGGGTAGGCGTCCAGCAGCCGGTTGAGCCGCCGCAGGAAGATATCGCGGTCCTGCGGCCGGGTCGGATCGCCGTTGACCTCGAAGCCCAGGCAGGTGCGCAGTCCGCGACGGCGGGCGTAATCCAGGGCGTCGCGCATGATCTGCTGCTCGAGCCGCACGGCGGCGTCCGCGTCGGTTCCGGCCAGCGTGCTGCGGGCTCCGAAGTGGTCGTCGGCGAACAGCAGGTCCGTGCCGCCGGCGAAGGCCCGCGTGGACATCGGCTCGGTGCCCCAGGTCGGGGCCGCCGTGTTCAGCAGCCGTTCCCCCCAGACCATCCGGCCGCCCTCTTCATAGGCGGCGAAGGGTTCGTGGTCGTAGGTGTGAAATGAAATGATATTGGCACCCATGCGGATGAGCTGATCGACGGCCGCGCGATGGTCCTCAGGGTCCCAGACCGTCGGGCTGTTGAAGAAGTTGTACCAGCCCAGAACGCCGCGGGTGGTCAGGGCCGGCGTCCGCCGCAGCGTCGTGAACGGCGGGCGGTCCGGCAGCGACCCGGGCGCCGCCCGGCTACCGAAGTAGAACCCGAAGCCCAGTTCCCTCAGCAGGCCGTAGAGGCCGTGGACCACGCCCAGAGAGGTTCGGGCGCAGACCGTGACCACCTCGGCTCCCTCGACGGTCGTGCTGTTCAGGATGTAGCCTTCCTCGCCGAGCTCGGCGCAGTCCCCGGCCCGGTCGGCCAGCAGCGGGTTGGCCTCGGGCGTGCCCAGGATCACCGCCGGGCCCGGGCGGGCCTTCCAGGCCGGGACCTCCACCACGCGCGGCTGACTCCCCGACACCTCGGCCAACAGGCACTGCAGGTCGCGGACCGCCAGCCGTTCGCATTCGGCCGACCGGCCGACGACCAGCACGTCCCAGGGCCGGCCTTCGGCCGCCCCGGCGTTCGCCAGTGCCCAGGCGAATCCCAGAATCGATGTCGCAACACGCACGCTGTACGCTGTCATGTCCCCTGGCCCTCGAAAGCGCGGCCCAACGGCCGGGTCGGCCCGATCCCGGTGCGCATTCTGGACCGGTGGATGGAAGTCCGCAACTGCCGGCGTCGGGAGAGGGGCGCGGCCGGGATGAGGCCCCGCTCCGCGGCGGGACTGAGCGTCAGGTCGCCGGCCGGTCGCCGGCTGGGGTCGTTCGGGCGGGTCTTCAGTCCCCGAAGCAGGTCTCCACGTCGCGGGCGGCGCGGATGAGCGGGGTGTCCGGGGTGACGAGGCGCTGCTTGCCCTCGGCGGAAATCAGTTCCACATCGCGGATCTCGCCCTTCTGCATGACCACGAGCCGGCCCTCGGCCCCGGTCATCAGCAGGTGGGCGGCGGCGTTGCCGAACTGGGTGCCCAGGATGCGGTCGGCGGCCACCGGCGTGCCGCCGCGCTGGATGTGCCCGAGGATGGTCGCCCGCGTCTCGATGCCGGTGCCCTGTTCGATCTGGGCGGCCAGCACCGGGCCGACGCCGCCGAGGCGGATCGGATCGGGGCTGGTGGGATCGACGCGGGAGACGACCTGCTTGCCGCCCACCGGCGTGGCCCCCTCGGAGACGCATACGATGCTGGACTTCTTGCCCCGCCGCTGGCGTTCGAGCACGAAATCGCAGACCTTCTCGAGGTCGTAGGGGATCTCGGGGATGAGGATGACGTCGGCGCCGCCGGCGACGCCCGCGGCCAGGGCGATCCAGCCGGCGTTGCGGCCCATGACCTCCACGACCATCACCCGGTGGTGGCTGGCGGCGGTGGTGTGCACGCGGTCCAGGGCTTCGGTGGCGATCTGCACCGCGGTGGCGAAACCGAAGGTGATGTCCGTGCCCATCAGGTCATTGTCGATCGTCTTGGGCACGCCGATGCAGTTGACGCCCAGTCGGACGAAGTGCGCGGCCACCGACATGGTGCCGTCGCCGCCGATGACGATCAGCGCGTCCAGGCCCTGGGCCTGGATGTGCTCCATGCAACGGTCCATGACGTCGCGCTTTTCGCTTGTGCCCGGCGCGACGTAGGCCCGCGGGTTGCAGCGGTTGTTGGTACCCAGGATCGTACCGCCCTGAGTGAGGATGTTGCTCACCGCGGCGTTGTTGAGCGGCCGCATCCGGTTCTGGACCAGCCCGAGGAAGCCTTCCTCGATGCCCACGATCTCGAGGTTGTAGCAGTTCAGGGCGCTCTTGGTGACCGCGCGGATGACCGCGTTGAGCCCCGGGCAGTCGCCCCCGCCGGTCAGGACGCCCACGCGACGGATCTTTCTGGACATGGCGGCGGCTCCCCTGGATGCGGTGGTCTGACCGGGCGACAGCGTTTTAACCGACACGGAGTCTCTCCTTCAAATCTGCGGCGCCACGGGCGGGCCGGGACCGCGCGGACCCGGTGACGCGTGCCGGAAACCCTCGACCCCCGGCAGCCGGCGCCCATTTCGCTATCGGCTGTTTTTCGCCGCGACGTCATCTCCGCAGGCTGTCGGCCGCACGCCGGAACGCCGGCCAAGACCGATAAAGAGGCTGGAAACAGGCATGCGGGGGCAGTCATCCCCACGGCGGATCGGTCAGGGGAACCTTGACGACGACCTTCAGTACCTCCGCCCCGGCCGATCCGTTCCCGGCCAGTCCCGGGGCGTGGATGTCCTGCGGGGTGAAGATCACGAAGCCGCCGGCCCGGACGCACACGAAATCCCCCCGGGCGTGGAAAAACTCCAGGTCGGCGGCCGGGTCGTAAGGCCGGTGTACCGGCCAGTCGCCGGTCCGGCTCGCCCAGCCCATGGTTTCCTGGCCGCGGAGGACGTGCTGCACGTCGATGTACCGCCGATGGGCCTCCCATTCGGCCTGCTCGAGCGGGCGGGTCCGGTCGAGTCTGAGCACCGCGAAGACGCCGGGAAAAGCCGATTCGTACCGACCGGGTTCCAGAGCGGAGAAATCGGTCCCGACGATCCAGTCCAGGGCCGCGGCCAGGCCGGGCCCGAGTCGTTGCCAGGCGGCGGCGTTCTCCACGCGATCCAGGATCAAGGCAGGATTCCTTTTCCTTGGCGCCGGGCCTCAGTTTCGCGGCGGGGCACTGCCGACGGATGCGGTCAGGACCTGGCGGGCGCCGGACGGCTGGGGAATGGTCACCGAGACGCTGGTTCCCTCCCCGGGACGGCTGACGAGCTTCACCCTGCCGTTCATGGCCGCCACCGCGTGCCGCACGATGGACAACCCCAGGCCTGTGCCGCGGTTGGGGCCCGAGCGGGCCTTCTCGACCTGGTAGAAGCGCTCGAACACCCGGCCCTGTTCGTTTTCGGCGATTCCGCAGCCGGTGTCGCTCACCGTGATGGTCAGCGTTTCAGGCCGGTCGTCGCCGGCCGGCTCGCGCACGCAGCCGACCGTGATCGTGCCGCCGGGCTCCGTGAACTTCACGGCGTTGTCCACCAGATTGTCCAGCACCAGCCGCAGCAGGTACGGGTTCACCGTGAAGACGCCGGGCTGCTCGGGCAGATCGAGCCGCCAGCGAAGCTGCTTCTGCTCGAGCCGGTCGATGAACCGGTTGTGCAGGGCGTTGAGCTGCTGGACCAGGTTGAGGGTCTCGGGCCGGAACTGGGTCGGCGAGGTCTCGATCTTGGACAGGTCCAGCAGGTCGGAGACCATGTCCTCCATCCGGCTGCTGTGGCGGTCGATCATGTTCAGGAAGTGGCGGGCCGCTTCGGGATTGGCCACGGGATCGAGGTTATTGAGGGTCTCCACCGCCGCGCGGATGGCCGACAGCGGCGTCCGCAGCTCATGGGAGGCGTTGGAGGCGAAATCCACCTTGACCTGCACGGTGCGATTCAGCTCGGTGATGTCCAGCAGCACCAGCAGGCGCCCGAGCGCCGGGGCCGGCGCCTGCCGGTCGGGTCCGGGCCGTTCCCGCGGGGGCAGGGAGATATCCGAGGCGTAAGCCAGCAGGAAGATCTCGCCGCCCTCGCCGTCGATCTGGATCCGGGCCTCGCTGGTCGCCCGTCCGATGCCGTCCGAACCCGCGGTGCCGGAGGCGGAGGGTTCGAGCATCCTCTGCAGCTCGAGCTGGCGCACGCAACGTTCGACGGCCAGGCCCACAACCGCCGCGGGCGTCGCGGACGGCCCCGAGGCCAGGCCCAGCATGCGCACCGCGGCCGGGTTGATCAGCACGATCCGATGATCCGGCCCGGCGACGATCACCCCCTCGTGCAGCTGCGAGAGCAGCGATTCGAGCGTGCGTCGCTGGTGGTCGATGGTCTCCAGCTTGCAGAGCAGTTCGTCGCGCATGCGGTTCAGGGAGCGGGCCAGCACGGCCATCTCGTCGTTGCCGGACTCCCGGGCGCGGGCGGTCAGATCACCGGAGGACAGGCTCCGGGCGATGACCAGGATGCGCCGCAGCGGGTTGCTCCACAGCCGGGCCAGACCGATTCCGAAGACGGTCGCACCCGCGGCGGTCAGGAGCAATGTGGTCACCACGATGCGCTGGATCGCCGCCGGCCGCCGGCCGAGGGGTTCCAGGGGCACCGCCAGCCGGATCACGCCCGTCGGCGCCTCGGCCGGCCCGACACGCAGGGCGGCGTAACGCGTGGAACCCTCTCCGGCAGGAGAGTTTCGCGTGTCCTCCCCCCAGCCCGCTTCCAGGGCCTGCCGGACCTCCGGACCGGGCGCACGCTCGCCGTCGCTGAGCATATCGGATCGCGAATCGGCCAGCACCCGGCCGTCGGGCAGCAGCAGCGTGATCCGCATCCGTCCGCCAGCGGTTTCGGCCACGGTCTGGGCGATCCGTCTGAGCTCGGCGGCGTGGGCCTGGTCGAAACGCCCTTCGACGGCCGGGACCAGGGCCGCCGCCTGACGCGGCAGCGACGCGGACAGGTCCAGCAGCTGGATCGACTCCAGGCCGGAGGTGATCAGCCATGCGCCGGCCGACAGCACCAGAGCCAGAAGAAGGGTGTTGCCCGCCAGAAGCTTCCAGAACAGCGCCGCCGAGCGCATCGTGGTGGGGGACTCCCGCCGGGCTCAGGCGGACTCGCGGAAGGTGTAGCCGATGCCCCGCACCGTCTGGATCCAACCGGCCGCCGCGCCCAGCTTCTTGCGGAGAGCGGTGACGTGGACGTCGATCGTCCGGTCGGTCACCGCCACATCCGTGCCCATGACCATATCAATCAGGTGCCCGCGGCTCAACACGCGGCCGTTGGCGGCCATCAGGGCCTTGAGCAGCTTGAGCTCCGTGGCGGTCAGAGGCACAGGCTGGCCGTCCACGGTCAGCTCGTAACGGGTCAGGTCCAGCTTGAACGGGCCGGCGGTCAGGATCTCCTTATCCGGCCCGACGGTCTCCAGGCGGCGGAACATGGCCTGGATCCTGGCCAGCAGGAGCTTCATCGAAAAGGGCTTGGTGATGTAGTCGTCGGCGCCGAGGGCGAATCCCACCAGCTCATCGGATTCCTCGGCCTTGGCGGTCAGCATGATGATCGGGATCGTGGCGGTGCGGGAGTCGTGCCGCAACTGAGAAATCACCTCATCCCCGGACATGCCCGGAAGCATGCGGTCCAGCAGAATCAGCCCCGGCGTGTGCGTGGTGGCCTCCGCCAGCGCCGACCGGCCGTCCGCGGCCAGGCGAACATCGTAACCCTCGCGCTGGAGGTTGTAGCGGATCAGCTCCGCCAGGTCCGTCTCGTCCTCCACCACCAGGATGGTTTGCTGCGCCGCCATGGTTCGTCCGCTTGCCTGCCGGGATGTGCGGCCTTCGGCACCCGACCGCCGTGGCCGTGCAGCCGCCGGCGCCTCCGTCGGCCGCAGTGGGCGGGGCGGTCCCTGTGTCGCGGTCGAGGCGTCCGAACCGTCCTGAACGCCCGAACGGCTCCGCTCAGCGACCGGATGCTTCCGCGTGCGTCGGTCCCCGGGTCGCCCCGCAGACTTCTACCCTAACCATATTAGGGCAGGTCGTGCCTCTCGTTAAGAGGTTGCTAAGATTAGCGCCCGCCGAGCGCAGGCGGCCTTCGGCCACGCGGCCATCGGCGGGAGGAAATTCCCCATGTCGGTCAGGCTGTCCGGCCGCGGTCAGGAAGGTCCGGTCGGCAGGGCGCACTGCGCCAGAGCTGCCATGGATGCTTGCGACCCGGTAACGTTGCCGCCGCTGCGGCTGGGCGGAGCGTCCCGGTGCGCTGTCAGGGAGCCGTCGCCACAGGGGTATCGGCGATTCGACCTGTATCATTGCTCGTCGGGTTCGTCGGGACCATTGTCGCCGACCGCCCCCAGGACGTGCTGGTCTGCCAGGCGCGGCGCATTTTCGACGGCTGCGGGCGATGCATTGCCCACCTGCAGGCGCCGGCAGCCTTTCAGGACGCTTCGTGCCGGCCGGAGAACCCCGACCCTGGACTGGCCGGTGTGGTGGGGGACCTCGACGGTGACGGCCGGCCGGAGGTCATCCTGCGCAGCGCCCCCACATCCTCATTTACCGCAATTCCCGCGCGGCGGTCGTCGCCGGTGCTCCGCCGGGCACCCCGTCGAATTTCACCCTCTGATGACCGCTCCCGGCACGCTGCCGACCACCGTCGGCCCGGCTTCCCGACGGCCGCTGGGCCAAAGGTCGTCGGCAGGGTCAGAGGCCTGGGTCCGCTCACCCCAGCGGCGGAGCCGGGTGGAAGAATCAGCGGGCCGGGGCCAGGGTCGAGGGATCGGCGGTGATGTTGATCATGCAGCCGGCCGGGTCGCGAAGCCGCAGCTTGATCAGGCCCTTGCGGCGCAGCTTCTCGCGTTCGGACTCGCGGGCGATGTACATCACCTCGGCGAGAATCTTGCTGTTACCGCCGAAGAACTGGCTCTGGAGACGCTTTTTGATCATCGACGACGTCCGGCCGCCGTCGTCATCCCAGGTGGAGTTCTCAGGCACGTCGCCGGGGTTGATGACCTTCACCTTCGTGCCGACCGACAGATTCTTCGTGATCAGGGACACCGTCTCTGCCCTCCACGTCAGGAAACCCGCTCCGGGGGCAACTCTCGGCGGGCGCGAACCCGGTGCGGGGACCAAGCCTCAGGGTGCCGCTTTCGGCGGGCATGGATCGACATGCGCGGCCGGGCGACCCGTCAGGCCGATTCGACTCGTGCGGAAGCCGCCGATCCTGAGATGTCACCTGAGCGGTGCCAGCCGGCGCGGAGTTGACTCGCGCCCGGATCGTCGGACACGTGAAATATACGGTCCGCCGGACTGTCCGGCAAGCCCTGGCCGGCACGGAGAACGGGCTTTCAGGTGCGCGCGGGGCATCCGTCGTTCCTGCCTGGCCATGGAACGAGCCCGGGCCGCCTCTTCTACGGACTGTCGGGCCTGAGGCAGGGTGTTTGACCGGCAGACATCGGCGTGCTACACGGGTCGCCAGACGGGAGGGTGCCGGTCATGGGGATTCTGGAGGACCCGGCCTGGCGGGCCGCGATCCGGCGACGTCTGGAAATCGATCTGCTGCTGGGCGTGGGCTACGTGCCGCTGAAGCTGACGCCTGCCGGGGGCTCGGGGCCCTCCCCGGCGACTCGTTGGCGGCAGGACCGGCCATCCGCCGTCCCGGCGGCTTCCGGCACCGCGTCGGCTCGCCCCGCCCCCCCCGCGCGCAGCGGGGTTCGCCCCGAAATGGTCCAGGCGGTGACCGCCGAGGAGCTTCAGGAGCGGATGCAGGCTCTCAAAGCGCTCGACGAGAACCGCGTGAGGGTCTGCCGATCCTGCAAGCTCTGGGAAACCCGCACCCGGACGGTTTTCGGTCAGGGGCACGCCGCGGCCCGGCTGGTCTTCGTGGGCGAGGGCCCGGGCTACGAGGAGGATCAGCAGGGGCTGGCCTTCGTGGGCAAGGCCGGCCAGCTTCTGACCCGGATGATCGAGGCCATGGGCCTTTCACGCGACGAGGTGTTCATCTGCAACGTGGTCAAGTGCCGTCCGCCGGACAACCGCACGCCGGCCCCCGACGAGATCGCGGCCTGCTGGCCCTATCTGGATGAGCAGCTGCGCATCATCCGCCCCGAGGTGATCGTCGCCCTGGGCAAGCCCGCCGCCCAGACGCTGCTGCGTACCCAGGAAAGCATCGGCCGGATGCGCGGCCACTGGTTCGAGTATTACACCTCCGGCTCGCCGAACGTCGGGCCGCCGACGCCGCTCATGCCGACCTACCACCCGGCCTACCTGCTGCGCAGCCCAGCAGAGAAGGCCAAGGCCTGGAGCGATCTCAAGCAGGTCATGGCCAGGCTGGGCCTTCCGGTGCCGCGCTGACGGTTTGCGGGGCGGCCGAGGGGCGGCTCAGCAGGTCATGGACATGCCCGCGATCCGGTGGAGAAGGCGCTGCAACTCCACCCCGTGCATGAGGTTGGGATCGCCGGGAGCCCCGTCGGCCACGGCCTTGAGGAAGTTGTATAGACAGTGCACGTGCCCGCGAAGCCAGCCGATGCTGTTCTTGGGGCCCGGCCAGCCGCCGGGCCGGTCATAGCGGTTGACGGTCGCGATGCGGGTCCAGCCGCGTGAGCCGCCCAGCGGAGCCTCCGGGGCACCGGCATCGTAGAAGTCCAGCCAGCAGGGGTCCATGAGGTTGAACCGCAGGGCCCCGCGTTCCCCGTGGATCTCGAAGCGCAGCTCGTCCTCGGCGCCGGTGGCGATCTTGCTGGCCTCGATCACGCCCGGGGCCCCGTCGGCGGTGCGCATCAGAACCATGGAGAAGTCCTCGGCCACCCGGGCGATGGGCCGCGTGGGATCCTTGAGGTCCATCCGCCGGTCGCACCACACGCGGCGCACGGCGTGCAGCGGCTCCAGCGGTCCCAGCAGGTGCTGGAGGAGGTCGATGATGTGCGAGCCGATGTCGTTGAGCACGCCTCCGCCCTGGTCGGCGTCGGCCTTCCAGTTCAGCGGCCTGGCCCGGTCCACGCTTCCGGCGTGCAGATAGGCCCCGCGGAAATGCGTGACCTGGCCGATGCGTCCCTCGGCCACGAGCTGGCGGGCGCGCAGGGTCGCGGGGAAGAAGCGGTAATTCAGCGTCATCTGACTGGTGCCGCGGTACGCCGGGAAGGCGGATGCGATACGTTCGGCCTGCTCGAGCGTCGCCGTCAGCGGCTTGTCGCAGTAGATGTGCTTGCCGGCCCGCATGGCCGCCAGGATGGCCTCGGCGTGCAGGTGGTTGGGCGTGCAGATGTGCACGATGTCCACGTCGTCGCGGGCGATGAGGGCCAGTTGATCGGTGGTCGCGACCTCGAAGCCCAGCAGACGGCGCGCTGCTTCGGCCGTGGCCGGGCTGGCGGTGGCCACGCCGACCAGCCGGGTGCGCACCGGCGGCGGGTCGTAGTACAGCGGCAGGTTCAGATGGGCATAGGCGTGCACCCTGCCGATGAAACCGAAACCCAGAATGGCCACTCCCAGGGGTCTGTCTGCTGCCATCGTGTCCGCTCCCTGATCTCTCAGGTCTGTTGCGAAGAAAGAAGAATGTCTTCATCCGACCCCGGCGGCTTTCAGGGTGCGGGCTCGTTGGCCGCCGGCGGCGCGCCGCCGGGCATCGCGCCCGCCGCGTGCCGCTTCTCCCAGCGCTCCTCCATCTCCGGTCGACGCACGTACCTCGGCACCAGGTCGCGGGCCGCGGTGAACTGCCTTGCGCGGGCCATCCGCAGCCCCACGGCCAGCACCTCCTCGGCCCGGCCCGGCCACAGATCCTCGGGCAGCACGGTCGCGCCGGCGGCTTCGACGGCCGCCCGGTGCCTGGGGACTCCCTCGCCGAGCACCGCCAGCGGCCGGGGCAGACCGGCCAGGAACGCGCCGGGCTCGGCCAGGCAGGCGTCGCGCAGGCAAACATACTCCCGGTGTTCCAGGCGGTACGCGGCGGTGAACACCTTGGCCTGCTTGGCATCGACGATCGGGGCTATGTGCTCCGGCGGCGTCTCGGCACGCAGCGCATTGCGTGCCAGGACCTCCATGGTCGGCACGGCCACGATGCGGGCCCCGACGGACCAGGCCAGCGTGCGGGCGATACTGACCCCGATTCTCAGGCCGGTGAAACTGCCCGGGCCGATCGAGACGAACACGTCGGTCAGCGTGTCGGCCGGCCAGCCGGCTGTGCTCAGCAACTCCTGAACGGCGGGCATCAGCGCGGTGGCGTGGCTCATGGCGTCGTCGAGGCATCGCGCCGCCAGAACGCCGGTCTCGGTGCCCACGGCCGCGCTGCCGAAGCGGCCGGAGGTTTCCAGGGCCAGGATCCGCAGGCGTTCGCCGGTCATGGAAGGCATTGTACCGCCCGCGGGCCGGTCCTGTCGCCCGGCCGGGCTTGCGGGAAGGGACTTCTCAACGCGGCCCCGGCCCGAGCGACCGGTAGTATCGCCCGAGCCACTCGGTCATCGGCTCCAGATCGAAGGATTTCCACTCCGGCGGCGTGCCGATCTTGAACAGGGCCACGCCCAGGACGCGATCGTCGCGACGAAGCTGCTCGTCGTACCACGCGAGCCAGCGGGCGTGCTTTTCAACCGGTCCGCGGGCCTGCCAGCCGCTCTTGCCGGCGTCGCCGATCTCGTCGATGCCGCCTTCGGGCAGATAGACCGGCAGGTCGGCGATGTCGGGGGCGTGACGCTCCAGGAACTTGTAGGCCCGGCGGTGCCGCAGGCTGTAGAAGGACTCGATCCGCTCGTCCCGGGCGTATCGGGCGCTGTAGCCGTGCGAGCCCCAGGCTCCGCCGAGATGGTGGGCCAGCCGCAGCCCCGGCACCATTCCGGCCAGGATGTCGGGCCGGATCGGGGCTCCGCCGATGCCGGTATTGAGCACGACCGGCCGGGGCCCCAGGTCGGCGATCCGCGGCAGCAGCTCGCAGAGGTACTCGCTGAACCACAAGGCCGTCTGATGGTCTTTGGGCTCCCACATGATCGGCAGGCACTCGATGAAATCGACGCGTGCCCGCTGATGCTCGGGCACGTGCGCGAGGTTGGCCCGGATGATGCCAGCGTTGCGCTCGGCGGCCTGGGCCGGCGTCTCGCGGGCCGCGTCGAAGACCGGCTCGCCGTCCCCGCAGCCGGTACCCACCACCAGGATCGCCCGCGGATTCTTCTCCGCCACGCGCCAGGAGCGGTCGAAAGCCTGCCCGATGGTCCGCACCAGGGGCACGCATCCGGTGTCGGCCAGTTCGAAGAAACCCGGCGATTCCTGGTAGCCCAGGAAGTAGTACAGACCCAGTTTCGTGGGCCGTCCCCGTCCGCTCATGACCGGCCGGCGGGGAAGCTTCTGCATCAGCTCGCGCACGCGGGCGTCCAGCCGCTCCAATCGCGCGGTGTCCAGTCCCGTCGGCTCGCCCTCCGGGTCGCCTTCAAGCGGATCGCGCGGCACGCCGGTATCGACGCGGTACAGCCCTGCGGCGGAGAACTCGGCGCGAAAGCCGAAGGGATCCAGCGGCACGACGATCGGCGAACCGGCGGTGCTGGTCGTCCGGGCCCGCAGCCACAGGCTCACGGCCTCGGCCGCCGGACGGACCGGTTCTCCGCGGTGGAGGACGAATCGACCGCTGACCGCCGGCAACGTCGTCCAGGCGATGGTGCCCGCACGCGGGTCGTCCGTCTGCCCGGTGGGATCGACGCCGACGAAGCACTGGTGCTCGACATCCACGGCGTGCGAGCAGCGCACCCAGACCTCCGGGCGATAGGTGCAGGCCCGATCCAGCCCGCCGACGCGCTGCACGAAGCCGCCGTCGGCCGTCCGGCCGTTGAGGCTTCCCCCGACGACCTGCAACACGCGCAGCGGCGCGAGCTCCGCGTCCTTCGGGCAGCGGTGCTCGGTGGCCGGGTCGATCGCGAAGGTTTTCCACGGCTCCGGCGGGCAGGCATCCTGGCTGCCTTCGCGCAGGTCGCCGTTGACCAGCAGGTTCTCCGGCTCGACTCGTGCGGCCCAGTCGTCGTCCGGTGCGGCGTACTCGACGACCATCATGTCCAGATCGGCCTCCACCGGCTCGCGTCCGTCCAGCCAGGCCTGGCCGGCCTCGTAGGGATCGGCGGGGGGGCGGAAATAGGGCGAGAAACCGCCGGTGTCGCCGCTGGGCACGTTCTTGATGTTGATGAAGCCGTGCAGGGTGTTGAAGTTCTCGAGGGTCTCGAACTCGATCGCGAAAGGCTCGCCGGGCGTCAACGGAACCTCGCCGGGCGCGAAGGCCGCGGCCAACACACCCCAGGAGGCATCGCCGGTCCATTCGCCGTGTCCGGCGGCGATCTTCTCGACGCCGACTACCGGGCCGGCCGGCCCGCCGCGCCGCACGCGCACGGTCGCCCGCTGGCGCCGCAGCGGTATCTGTTCGGTGGTGCCGGCGGCATAGAGCACGACGGCCGCCAGCCCGCGACCCGCCGGCACGTAAGTCTGCGACCAGCGCGGTCTGAAGCGGCCCTGCTCGCCGAACTCGCGGTGGATGCGCTTGCCATAGGGGATCAGGAGCCCGTCGCCGTCGCCGGAGGCGGCCATCCAGATCTGCCGACCGGCAGGGGCCGCAGCGCCGTCGCCGTCGATGCGATAGCAGTCCCCGGCGGGCGAAGGGGAGGGTCGCCAGCACATCCGCAGTCGCGCATCCGGCGATCGCGGGCGGATGAAGACGCCGTAGGTCCGCCCGGGCTCCAGGGGGACTTCGCCGGAAAGCCAGCCCAGCGACCAGGGAAAGTCGCGGGCCCCGGCACGCTCGACCGGAGCGTGCAGAGCTCTGTACGGCACGATTCCGGCGGGACCGACCTGAGGCCAGGTCTCGGGGGGACCGTCCCCGGCCCGGTGAATCGAGACGATCAGGTCGCGGTCCGCCGGGCAAGCGCCGCCGGCCACCTCCTCGGCCGGCTTGAAGCCCAGATGGGTCAGGCTGGTCGAGCGGGCGGTGAACAGCTGGATATAGCCTCGGGCCGGCCGGTCGTCGGCGGACGATTCGTCGAACATCGCCACGTCGAACCGCGGGGAGAGGTTCAGGGAGAACGAGTCCCCGTCGCGCGCGTAATGATTGGTCCGCACAATCGGCCTGAGGAAGTGCGCCGGATGGACGAACGCCAGCGTGTACACGCCGGCAGCCCCGGAAACCCGCCAGCCGCCGATGGGATCCGGTTCCCAGGGCAGCTCATCGTGGCGGGTGCGGGTGACGACCGGCTGGGCCTCGGTTCCGGCGGGGGCGGCCACGGCGATGATCGAGCTCAGCGGCACGTCGTCGGCCGAGCCCTCGGTCCGCGGTACGGTGATCCGCCCGGTGATGAGCACCTGGGCCGGCACGGGCGCCGGGAGCAGCGCCGCGGCGATCAGAATCACGGTCGTTTTCAGACGCATCAGCCTTTTCTCCCGATCCTGCATGTGCGGCTTTGCACATCGGACCTCTGCATCCTACTTCGATGCGATCAGTTTGACGCTCTTCCAGATGCCGCCGCACCAGCCGGTGTTCCAGACGCGCACCGCGATGTCGGCCGGTCGGCCGGCGGCCAGGGCGTCGGTGACATCGACCAGGAAACGTTCGTGCCGGATGTTGCGACCGAACGGCGAGGCATACAACGATCTGCCGCCCACGAACACCTGGGCCTCGTCGGCCACCGCGCCGAAGGCCAGGAAGATCCGCCGGCCGGGCGGCAGCTCCGGCGGCGTCCAGCGCAGACGGTACCAGGCCTGCCCGTCGTAGGGCGAGAAGCCCTGGTTCTCCCAGAACTCGCGGATGCGGATCGGTTGCCAGTCGGAATCGTCGCAGGCGGGCAGATGCCAGCCGGAGTCCCGGCCGGTTTCGTCCGGATCGATGCGGAACCGCCAGGTCTCCGGCAGATCGCCCAGCGGTTCGTGATCGCGCCAGAGGTCGCCGAAGGTCTCCTCGTCGGAGAAGCCCTCCTGCCGGGCGGCCGGCTCGTTGCGGTAGGTGTTGGGCCGGCGCCGGCGGGGCGGTTCAGGCACGTATTCCTGATGGGCCTGCTCGAGCGTGCAAAAGTACTCCGCCGGCAGCGGCCGGACGACCTGCCGGCCTTCGGCATCCACCGTCCGGGCGGTCTGCTTCCACCAGTCGATCACCCCCGGCCACATCCAGACGTAGCGGTCGCTCCAGGCCAGGGCGTGGTGAAGGCTGTAGGCGAATTCGTGCGGCGTGTAGAAGTTCAGGTCGAAGACCTCGACGCTGAACGGCCGGCCCTCGGAGGCGTTCTCCCAGCAGTCCGCCCAGAACGAGAAGCCCGCCCGGTGATGGCGCCGGTACCTGTCCGGATCGTGGCTGGTTTCGACCAGCAGATCCTTCATCATCGCCCTGGCCCGCCGATAGGATCCCGGTACGCGGAAGCTGAACGCCTGCTCGTGCATGTCGTGAACCGTCGCTCCCGGCGGGCAGGCCGAGAGCAGCCCGTCCACGAACGCCGCCACGAGGGTGTAGTTCTCCTGGCGGGAGTTGGGGTGCTGGGGCACGCCGTTGAAGGAGCCTGAATACCCGAACAGCAGCAGGATGGCGATGTCGGGGAAGTCCCGGCAGGCGGCCTTCATCATCTCCGCGGCCTGCTGGCGGACCCGGGCGGCGTATTCCTGGAAGCTCTTTTCGCGGGCGTGACGCATGCGGGCATAGCCGAAGAGCGGGTGCCCTTCATAGTACTCCGAGTCGAAGCAGATGCCCTTGAAGCCGGCCCTGCGGGCGGCCGCGCCCATGATGCGCCAGTTCTCGATGATGAACGAGAGGTCGTCGAACCAGTCGAAATCCTCGGGCTTCTGCCCGGGAACCGCGTAGCACAGGGTGAAGTTGTCGGTGTACCGGCCGAAAGGCATGGCCGCGGTCTTTTCCGCCCAGGCCATGACTTCGGCCTCGTCGAGCCGGTCCCGGAAGACCAGTCCGCCGCCGCCGTTGATCAGGCCGTCGAAGGCCGGCCGGCGATCGGGGGGCAGGGCGTTGGCCTCCTCCAGCGACGGCCCGCCGTAGAGCAGCAGTTTCTTGCCCGCGGTCGAAGGCCTGAAGGTCGCCGCGTCCGGTCCCGGAGCCGTGGTCGCCGGGCCGGCGCCGGCAGCCGCGCCCGACAGAGCGGTCGAAAGGATCGCGGCCAGGACCGGACCCCCCGGGGCCGGTCGCCGTGGGTTCCCGCAGTGCCCGACGGATCGTGATCGACAAGCCGCCTTCAGCATCATCGCTTCCTCCCTGCCGTCGCCGCGGGTCCACGACCGGTCGCCTGCGGGCCCGCCGTGAGGCATCTGGAAGGATAGCATTGAACCAGTTAAAATCCATACCCGCGGCCGCGTCGCCGAGGGTGGGCGACTCGGGCCGGCGTCGATTCGCCCCAACGCGTCTCCGGAGGCCGATCATGATGAACCGCCGTTCGGCAAGCGTCCTGTGGCCGATCCTGCTGATGGGGTGTCTTTCGCCGGTCGAGGCCGTCGAACGCTTCCGCCGGCCGGCGCCGGCCGAGGACGCCGAGTCGGTCATCCAGACGCCGGTCTTCGGGCGTTGCGCGGGTCACGAGGACACCGATGCCTCGCTGAGCCCGATGGAATGGGTCGCCAAGCGTACCTGGCACGTGCTGGGCCTGCCCTGGAACCGCCGGGATTTCGAGGGTCCGCCGGCGATGTCGGTCTCCTCGCGCGACGGGTGGGTGGAGGTCGTCGGAACGGTGGTGGACGGGGGCGTGCCGCTGCGCAACCAGGTGATCACCTGCCTGGTCGAGCAGATCGATGGGCCGGTGCTGGTGCTGCTGCGTTCGACGGACGCCTTCGGCGAGGTGCTGATCGAACTGGACCTGGCCGGCGGGCGGGCGATCGCCCGGTCGGTGACCGTCAGCCGGACGATGATCGGCGGGCAGTCGCATTCCTCGCCGATGCCCGAGGAGTCCAGCAGCCGGGTGGTGGCTACGGCGGAGTTTCCGCCGCAGGCCGGCGGCCCGGTCGAGCTGCGCATCTTTACCCGGGGGGCCGACATCGAGATCGCAGCCGACGGTCGCGGATTGCTGGCCTTCGACGACCCCGATCCGGCCGGCGGCAAGTTCGGCTTCGGCTCGGCCGGGCGCATGCGGCTGAGGGACGTGCAGCAGTGGGAACTGATCAGCCCGCGCGAGCAGCAGCGTCGCCAGGAGTGCCTGCGCGAGCTCTATGCCTTCGCGCACGATGTGGACAGCCATTTCGAGGACGACGTGCGTCGCCGCAACGATGTGGTCGCCGAGGACGGACGTGTCCGCTGGACCTGGCCGGCCACCGGGGCCACGGCCGTGTTCCGGCCCGACGGGCCGGCGGTCATGGCCGAGATCCGCGCGGGCCTCTATGGCGACGATCTTCTGGCGGCCGGACGGTGCCCGGCGGTGGCGGTCCTCTCGGCCGGGGGCGAGTTCTTCGGCCCGGATCCGGCCCGCACGGCCGTGGTCGAGAGCGACGACTTGAACGTCCGGATGCTTCTGCCGCTGAAATCCGCCGCCGGCAGGACGGCCGTCGCCCGGGTGACGGCGGCCCGGAGCTGTCAAACCGTCTGGTTCTGGACGGTGACCGTCGAGGGGCCGACTGCGAAGGTCATCCGGGCCGAGATCGATCTGGCGGAAGGCTTCCGCGTCGGTTCTGAAACGGCCGTCCAGTCCGTCGAACCCCTGGGCGACCTGCCGGTCCTGAAAAGCCGGGATCTCCTGCGGCACAACAACAAGGCCGGCTTCTACGTCAAGGCTTCGGAGCCGCCCGGTGCGGTGCTTTACCGCGCCGACGGCGGGGGGATAGGGGTGGCCTGCGCGGGATCCGTGCTGAAGTTCGCGACCTCGATTCTGCCGGCCCAGCCGCTGAACCTGACCGGCTTCAAGCACCGCATGGTCCACTTCATCCGCTATCCGGAGGGGCCGGTGCAGCACTGGCGGCGGCTTCCGAGTTTCCAGGAGTACCCCGACAACGTCGATCTGGCCCGCTACGCCGGTCACGGCACCGACGCCATGGTCTGGCACCATACATGGATCAACAGCGATTTCAGGGATCGCGAGGGCTTCCTGGTGAATCACGCCGAGATGAAGCGGGCCATGGAGGAGAGTCACCGGCTGGGCATGAAGACCATCGGCTACCTCGGCATCCTGCCCGGACGCAGCGCCCTGTTGCGCTTCGAGGATCTGTGCCCTGGAAAGGGCCGCTACGGCGGCTACCAGAAGAACTGGGACCTCCAGGACCAGACGTTCTATCACATCACCGGCCGCTATCCGCGTTTCCTGGCCTGGATGGCGGACTACTGGTGCAGGGAATACGGACTGGACGGCTTCTACCTGGACGGCGGCTGCCTGGGAACGTTCCATCGCGGACCGACCCCGCCTGAGCCCGGCGACGAGGGCCTGACGCTCGACGAGATCGCCCATCGCGCGTATTACCGCGTCCGCAAGGTGCTCGAGCTCAACCGGGCCGGCTACGGGCTGGAGCCCTGGAGCGGGCTGGACTGGCTGCTCAACGGTTTCTACGACTGCATGATGATCGGCGAGTCGTTCCAGGAGGCCGAGCCGGAATACTATCGCGACGGGCATAACGCCCTGCTGACCGGCTGCATGATCAAGATGTACGGGATGCGCGAGTCGTCGCAGAACCCCTACAACATCGCCATGGCCGCGATCAACCTCAGCGACATCCAGGTCTGCAGCGGCAACGGAGCCTGGGGCGACGACCCCGATACCACCGACACATGGAACCGCGTCCGCCCGCTGTGGGACCTGCTGGACTCGATCGACTGGGATCGCGTGATTCAGGCCCGGCCCTGGTACGCCCAGGAACTGGTGGGGGGGGAGGGGTTCTACACCGGTTACTACATGCTGCCGGACCGTGTGCTGGTTTTCCTGGCCAATCGAACGGAGGACCCCGCAACCTTTGACGTGGCGATCGACACCGGGCGTCTACCCACTGGCGTCCAGGCTTGGCAGGCCCGGTACTGCCTGGGGCGCTCCGGCGATATCGGCCCGCTGGGCTCCGGAAGGCTGCGGGTGGACCTGCCCGCCCTGCACCAAGGTCCGATCGGCATTGAACTTACGCCTGCCAGATGATCGTTGGCGTGGCGATATGATCGTTCGGCCAAGCTGTACGGTCCCGTTTCCCCTGTTTTGGTCCGTTTTGGTCGATGCAAGCCGGTGAGTCCGGCCTGCCCGGGCTGCGTCGACGGAATAGCAGTTTTTCCGTTGACCGTTATTCGCGCTCTTACTGATGTCGAATGGGCGAAGGCTGGTACGATCCTGCCAGGCAGTTCCCGGATCGGCAGCATACCGGAACGGGCATTTCTTCGGCGGGCAAGGGCACATCCCGGGGTGGTCAAGCCATGAGGCCGCAGCCGCCTTGATGCTGACGGTGGTGGTGGTCGTGCGCGGTCTGGCGTCGGTCGCCGCCGCGCGATGGTGCTCAGACTATTTCCCCGACGCGATCTTCTGCGACGATTTCGACCGCTACTGCACGAATCCTCCGCCCAGTCCCGGGGACGCCTGGGAGAGCGGGTCGCAGACCAGCAACGGAGCCCTGCAGGCCGTCTGGTCGTTGTCCTCGACCAACCCCAACGGGCCGTGCGGCACGACTTTCACCGTCGAGACCGACACGCGCCCACGCCGCCGTTTGCCGCCCGCTACCCCTGCCAGGGCAATGCCCAGCTCGGTCAGCAGACGGTGGACCTGACCGATGAGATCCACGCCCGCATCGGACCCCAGTACGACGCCGCCGAAGGCTCCGACGATGCCCCGCTGATCCTGCGGTTCACCATCAGCGGCGGCGTGGCCTGGAACGACCGTCTCGATCGCGACACCGGCTGCATGGAACTGGCCATGAACGACGCCCAGGCGCCGATGGACTGGATCCTCGTGGGGGCGGACGACGGCTTTGGCTGCATCGACTGCTACCACATTTGCCTGCCGCCGAACTACAGCGTGCACATCCCCTGGCCGACGGTCTGCCGGCAGTACGATCCCCGGACCGCGTCGCCCCATTGCCCGCCGCTTTTCGCCGAGCCTGGCCGGGCGGCCTGCGGAGTCCCGCGGCAACCTCGGTCGGGCGGCTTTGTCCCACGAGACGCAGCGCATAGAATGACCGTCTCGGCGAGCCGGGGACCGCCGGTCGAGCGTCAGGCCGGTGTCCCGACAGGCGGCCGGCGACGGAGAGCAGATCATGCGCACCCGGGCAGGCATGTCCCGCAGGCAGTTTCTCTTGCGTTCGACCGGGGCGGCGGCCGCCGTGGGGCTTGGGCCGCTGTTGGGCGGCCGGGCCTCACGGGCGTCGGCCAGGCCTCTGGGGGCCAACGACCGCATCGTGCTGGGCGTGATCGGCACCGGCGGGCAGGGGATTCACGACGTCAACGTGTGCCTGTCGGCCGACCAGGTGGTCTGTGCGGCGATGTGCGACGTGGCCGATTTCCGGATGGACCTGGGCGCCCGCGTCTTCACCGAGACGATGAAGAGCAAGGGTTTCGAGGGCATCGAGATCGCCCGTTTCGGCGACCACCGGCGTCTGCTGGACCGCAAGGATATCGACGCGGTGGTGATCGCCACGCCGGACCACTGGCATGCCGAGCCGTTCATCGACGCCTGCGAGGCCGGAAAGCACATCTACCAGGAGAAGCCGTTCAGCTTCAGTATCGAGCTGGGCCAGCGGATGCTGGAGGCGGCCGAGAAGCATCCGGAGCTGTGCATCCAGATCGGCACCCAGCGCCGCAGCTGCTCGAACCACCTGCAGGCCAAGGCCTACGTCGAGTCCGGCAAGCTGGGCACGGTGCACTTCGTGCGGGCCTTCGACTGCCGCAACTACATCTCGGGCGAGGACCCCTTCACCCCCGAGTCCACGGGCAGGCGTTTCGGCGGCGTGGACTGGCGGACGGTCAAGGTCGACTGGGACCGGTTCCAGGAGCCCTGCAGCCACAAGGTGCCGTTCGACGCCCTGCGCTACACCGCCTGGCGGTGGTACTGGGACTATGCCGGCGGGCTGGTGACCGACGTCGGCGTGCACGTGATCGACAACGTGCACTGGCTGCTGGGCGAGCCGGTGCCGGTGTCGGCGGTCTGCAACGGCGGCGTGTACGGCGTGAAGTACTGGGATACGCCCGACGTGGTGAACGCCACCATCGACTACGGCCGGTTCAGCCTGGTCTTCACCGGCAACTTCACCAACGGTTACGAAGGCGACGGATATATCCTCTACGGCACGCAGGGAACGCTGGAGTGCCGGGGCAACGACATCAAGGTCTGGGGCGACGGCGACCGCTCCAGGCCGCTGGAGCACTGGCCGAAGGAAGGTGTCGAACACCAGCACAACTGGATCGACGCCCTGAGGGGGCGGGCCAGACCCAATGCCCCGGTGCAGCTGGGCGTCAGCTCGCTGCTGCCCTCGCACCTGGCCAACCTGGCCTACCGCAGCGGCCGGCGAATCACCTGGGATCCCGTGGCCAAGAAGGCGACGTGACCGCGAAAACGCGTTCTGGCGATGATCTGCCCGGGCGGCCCAGGCGGGTGCGGTCCGGCGTTCGCGCCGGCGGCGTGTCCTGCTGCGCGCCGGTGTTGTTGCGGTCGGTGGCCGCGGTCCTGGTGTCGGCCTGCCTGGCGGGCTGCTACGACCACCGCCCGCCGAAGCTGGATATCGCCCCCGACGTCGTCCGCCCGCCGCGCAGCGCGGTGATTTTTTTCCCTGACGGCATGGACCGCGGCCGCCTGCGTGAGCTTCTGGCCTCCGGCCGGCTGCCGAACATCGCCCGCCGTTTCGTCGCCGGGGGGGTGGAGGTGCGCGGGGCGGTCAGCTCACTGCCGTCGATCACCTACCCCAACTGCTCGGCCATGATCACCGGCGTGTTTCCCGGCCATCACGGCATCCTGGGCAACTTCTGGTTCGACCGCGGGTCGCTGGAATCCCGCGACTACATGACGCTGGGCACCTACCGGACGGTGAATCAGCACCTGCGGGTGCCGACCGTTTACGACTATCTCGGCGACGCTTTCACCGTCAACATCCAGGGGCACACCCGCCGCGGCGTGTCGCAGACCATCGAACAGGACCTGGGTTTCGCCTGGTCCTGGGTGTCCGGCGGTTTCTGGTACGCCGACCACCGCGTGGGCCGGTGTTTCGCCGAGCTGCCGGCCCTGGCGAACCGGGTGGGGCGGTGGCCCGCGCTGGTCATGAGCTACTATCCCGGCGTGGACGAGGTCGGGCACCGCTTCGGCACCGATTCACCGGAATATGCCGAGGCCCTGATCAATATCGACCGCACCGTCGGCAGCGTCACCGAGGCCTTCGACCGGGCGGGGCTCTCGGAATCGACGATCTTCGTCCTGGTCAGTGATCACGGCATGGCCCCGGTGCGGCAGGATCAGCGGGTCGATCTTCTGGAGTGGCTCGCCCGGGCGCGGGGCATGCGCGTGCGATCGACGCCGCTGGACGCTGATCCCTACGAGCGGCGTCTGGCCCGGCTGGCCGGTTATGACGCGGTGGCCGGGGTGGACGCCGGCCGCGTGGCCATGATCCACCTCCGGGGAAGCGGCGGCTGGGCCCGCCGTCCCGCGGCGGCGGAAGTCCGGGCGTGGGTGGAGCAGGCCCCGTCCCTGACGGAGCTGCCGGCGGTGGAAGTGGTCGCCATTCGCGACGGCGCCGACGCCGTCAGGGTGTTGTCGCGCCGCGGGCAGGCCCGGATCGAGCGCCGCCGGACGTCCGGCGGTTGCGAGTATCGCGTGGCCGGACAGGAAGGCGACCCCCTGGGCTACAGGACCAGTGAGGCCGCGCAGACGCTGGTCGGAAGCGGTTGGCACGCTTCCCGGGACTGGCTGGAGGCGACCCTCGGGACCTCCTGCCCCGACTTCGTGCCCCAGGTGGTCGAGATGTTCGATTCCCGCCGCACCGGGGACGTCGTCGTGTTCGCCGCCGAGGGCTGGATGCTTTATCCCCGCGAACGCGCCGGTCACGGTTCCTGCCTCGCCCGCGATATGGCCGTGCCGATGTTCTTCGCCGGGCCGGGCCTGCCCCGCGGGGCGGCCGTGCAGGCCGGCCGGCTGGTCGATCTGGTGCCGACCATCCTGGAACTGCTGGAACGGGCAACCTCGTCGCGAGAAGCCTGCTTCATGGATGGCGTGAGCCTGGCCGGACTTTTGCGGGCCGCCGCCCCGGTTGCCGCGGAGTGAGCATGAGTTCCGGCCGATTCGCTCTGCAGGCGTTTGTCCTTCTGGCCGCGGCCACCGCCGCCGCCCACGGGTGGGCGCTGTGGGACGGAATGTTCTTCGACGACCATTGGCATCGGCTGTTCCTCGCCGGCGACGACTGGTCCGTGCGGGGGCTGCTGCACTCCACGACGCTCGTCTTCGACCGCCTGATCGACGCCTGGTGGCAGGACAAGCCGGTCGAGTGGCGCTACGTTCGGCCTTTCCCGATGCTCCTGGCCAGGCTGATGTACCGCCTCTCGGGCGGCAGCGTCATGGCCTGGCACGCGATCGGCATTGTGCTGCATCTGGCCAACGCCCTGATGGTCGCGGTTCTGTGTCTGAAACTCACCGGCCGGCGGTTCTGGTCGCTGGTCGGCGGGCTGCTGATGGTGGTCTACTCGCACAGCGTGTACACCGTGGGCTGGCTGGCGGCCCAGAACGTCCTGCTGCAGACCGCCGCGACCCTGGCCGCGCTGCTGTGCTGGGTGCGTGCGTGGGGGCTGAACCTTGATGCCTCGCCGGGCGCGTCGGTGCAGATCGTCGTTCCCGGAAGGCCGTGGACGCGGTGTCGGCGCGGCTGGCTGGCGGCCTGTGCCGCGCTCTGGCTGCTGGCCCTGGGTTCGCGGGAAACGGCGGTGGTGGTGCCGGTGATCCTCGCGGCGTTCGACCTGGCCTTCGGGGGCCGCGGGGCTCTGCGGGCACGGCTGCCGGTCCATGCGGTGTTCGCATCGGTGGCTGCGGCTTTTACCGCCTGGCGGCTCTTGTGGTTCCACCGGCCGATGCCGGACTTCTACTTCCGCAGTTACGACGGGCCCGGCTACATCGCCTGGTGGCTGGCCAAGCTGCTGCATTACCTGACCTCGGTGGTGTGGCTCACTCCTCTGACCGTCGGCCCGACCGGCCGGTTCAACCCCTGGCTCGAGGTGCCCGGCGACTGCCTGCTGATGCTCGCGATCCTGGGCGTGCTGGGCGGCGGGTATTACGCCGCGTGCCGCCGGGTTCGCGGGTGGTGGATCTGGCCGCTGTGGATGGTCCTTTCGGTCCTGCCGGTGGTGCCGATGCTGGCCACGCCCTACAACGGCTACCTGCCGGGGGTGGCCTTCGCGGTCGGGATGGTGCTCGGCCCGGCGATGCGCGACCGGGCCGGGCCGGTGTCGATCGGCCGGTGGTCGCCGGGCGTGGCGATCTGGTTTCTGGTCGCCACCACCACCTATATCCCGATTTACCGCCCGATGTGGTACTCGTTCTCGGCGGCCGAACGCCTGACCGTCCGGGAGGTGCAGGAAGTGCCCCCGCCGGCTGAGGCCCGGGAGCTTTTCTTCATCAACCTTCCGTTCGCCAACTGCTACATCCAGACGCATCTGCGGGAGTTGATGCCCGGCCCGGCCGACCGCTGGCGGTGCCATGTGCTGACCTTTGCCCCGGACGTGCTGCGCATGGACCAGCCCTGCCGGGTGGAGCAGGTGGACGACCGGACCTTCCGCGTGACCATCGAGGGCCGGCCCTGGTTCTCCGGCGCCCTGGGCCGCTTCCTGATCGAGGGGATGCGGTCGGCCGGGTGCCTGCAGACCGGTCAGACGATCCGGGACCGCAAGGGTCTGTTTGAAGCCAGAGTGGTTCGGGCCGACGAGCAGGGAGTCTGGGAGCTGGAGTTCGCGTTTTCCGAGTCGCTGGAAACCGAAAAATACGCCTTCTACATGGGCACCAACGTCCATGCCGCGGCGCGTGTCCATTTCCAGGGGGGCGGACGTCCTGCACGCCTGGAGACCGCCGAGGCCACGGATTTGGAGGTGTTGCGGCAGCGCCGGGAGCGCGTCTACCGCACGCGCGAGATCGCCTCGTGGTTCATTGCCACCGACCTGTATCTGACCGGCCCGCCCTATCCGGGGCCCCGGAACAGCGGTGCGCAGGCTTGGCAGGGCCCGGCCTTGAGGGTAGAGTAGCCTGCTCCCCGGCGCCCCCCGGAACGGCGTCATCTTCGGAGCCGGCGAACGGGAGCCCGCAGGGGATCGGCGCGGCGGGCTTATCGGAAGGTCGGGAACAGCCTCGTTTTCGCTGCGCGTAGAGACGGCCGCCTCAGCAATGTCGATTCAACCTGACGACACGCTGTTCATGACCGGCGCGACCGGCTTTCTGGGTCAGTTCGTTCTGCGGGACCTGCTGGCCCGGGGAGTGCGGCTCGCCGTCATGGTCAGGCCTCCACGGTCAGGCTCGTCCGAGCGACTCCGGCGCCTGATGGCCGAAATCGGGACCGACCTGGATGCCTGCCTGCGCCAAGGGCAGCTGATCCTCGTCGAGGGGGTCCTGCCGGACACCCTGCCTGAGCCCACCTGGGGTCGGACCTATGCCATCCTGCATTGCGCCGCCAGCATCAAGCTCTTCCTGAACGGCGACGGCGATCCGTTTCACACCAATGTCGAGGGCACCAGGGCCATGCTGGCCTGGGCCGAGCGGCAGGGTATCCACCGCCTGTTCGCGGTCAGCACGGCCTACACCTGCGGCTGGAGTCGTGGCCTGGTCCGCGAGACCTTTCACCGCGAGGTCCCGGAGTTCCAGACCGACTACGAGCGCAGCAAGTGGCTGGCCGAGGGCATGCTGGAGGCGTGGGCTGAGGTCCCGGACCGCTCGCTGACGGTTTTTCGTCCGAGCTTCCTGGTCGGCGAATCGCAGACCGGGTATACGACGCAGTTCGGCGGCTTCTACCAGCTGGCCCGGCTGATCGCGCTGCTCAAGCAGCAGCACGCCCGCAACGGCAACGGCAACGGTGAGCCGACGTGCATCCCTCTGCGGATCCCCGGCCGGGCGGAGGACGCCCAGGACTTCGTGCCCGTGGATTTCGTCTCGAGGCTCATGACCGAGGTCATTTTGCGGCCGGAGTTTCACGGCCGCATCTACCATCTGACCAGCCCCGAGCGGTTCACCAACGGCTTCATCAAGCAGTGCTTCGAGGAGTACTTCGGGCTCTGCGGTGGGACCTTCGCCGACCCCGACACGGTGCTGGGCCGCTGTTCGCCCGACGAAGCCCTGTTGTGGGACCAGTATGCGATCATGACGCCGCGGGTAATGCACTGCCCCCAGTTCGATCTGACGCACACCCGGGAGGTGATGCAGGCCAGCGGTGTCCGTTTCCCGGTTCTGGATCGGCAGCGGGTGTTCAGGCTGTTAGACTACGCGGCCGCCAGGGGCTGGGGGCGGTCCAACGGTCACCGTTGAAGCCGTGGTCGCCCGGACGTAACATGGTCCCCGCGCGGTGACGGCATCAAGGGAACACGTGGAGGTGTCTCCGTGGGTGAGAACAAAAGAGTCAAGCGGCGCAGTTTCCTGAAGGGTTCGGCCGGCGGGCTGGCGGCGATTTCGGCGCTGCCGGGCGTGCTGAAGCTGGCCGGCTGTTCGCAGCAGACCGCCGGTCCGCAGGCCGCACCCGCGCCGGCTGCCGTGATGCCTTCGCGCAAGATCACGCTGGGCCTGATCGGCTGCGGCGATCTGGGGCGGCGGCATCATCTGGCCGGGCCGATCCTTCATAACGAGCGGTTCCAGGTGGCCGCGGTGTGCGACGTGGACGCCAATCACCGCGACGAGGCGGTCTCGATCGTCCGTGAGAGAACCGGCCGGCGTCCGGCGGCCTACGAGGATTTCCGACGGGTGCTGGACCGCAAGGACATCGACGCGGTCGTGGTCGTGACGCCGGACCACTGGCACGCGCTGATCTGCGTGGCCGCGATGGAGGCCGGCAAGGACATCTACTGCGAGAAGCCGCTGACCCTGACGATCGACGAGGGTCGCAAGATGGTGGCCGCCGCCCGGCGGTACGGTACCGTCTTCCAGACCGGGAGCATGCAGCGGTCGGACCTGCGCTTCCGCCAGGCGGTCGCGCTGGTCCGCAATGGAAAGATCGGAACGCTGAAGACCTGCCATACCTACATCGGCGCGTGTCCGGAGGCCGGCTGGGAGCCGTACACCACGCCGCCGGCAGGCCTGAACTGGGATTTCTGGCTGGGACCGGCCCCCTACGTGGAGTATTTCCCCGGCCGGTGCCACTACCAGTTCCGGTGGTTCAAGGCTTACTCGGGCGGTAAGCTGACCGACTGGGGCGCGCATCACAACGACCAGGTGCAGTGGGCCCTGGACATGGACACCTCGGGTCCGGTGGAGGTCGAGGGCAAGGGGACGTTCTTCGAGCGCGGGCCCTATGACGTGCCGCACCGCTTCGACGTCATCTACCGCTACGCCAACGGCGTCGAGCTGCATTGCCATTCCGACGGCGAGAACGGCGTGCGTTACGAAGGGACCGACGGCTGGATCTTCGTCAACCGCGGCCGCATCGAGGCCTCGGACCCCGAGATCCTGAAGATCGACATCGACTCGCTGTCGCACAAGGTCTACAACACCGGTCCGTCGCCGGACAACTGGGTGAACCACTATGCCAACTGGATCGAGTGCATGGAGACCCGGCGACGGTGCATCTGCGACGTGGAGGTCGGACACCGGTCCTGCACCGTGTGCCACATTGGCAACATCGCCATCGAGCTGGGCCGGCCGCTGCGCTGGGACCCGGCCAGGGAGGAGTTCGTGGACGACCCGGCGGCCAACCGTTACCTGAGCCGCCCGATGCGTCCGCCGTGGCATCTGTGATGCCGGGCTCGAGAGCGGGGCTTGCGGCGGAAATCGCGGGGAAGCATCCGACCGGGAGGAATCGACACATGGGATCGCTCGAAGGCATCATTTCGAAGCTGGATGACGCCGATCAGGCCGCCGCATGGCAGGCCTGGCAGTCGCTGCTGCGGATCGTCACCGTCCTGCCGGGCGCGGACGCCGCCCAGCAGGCCCAGAGTGCCGCCATGCTGGCCGCGGAACTGGTCGAAACCGTGCCCGGCGGCAAGGATCAGGAAGGCAAGGAAAAGCCGCCGGTGCCCAGGTACTCGATCGCGACCCGCGAGAAGCTCCTGAGGCTGCTGAGCTTCGTCTGCGGTCCGGCCGAGGTGCCGGCCATCGCCGGGGCGATGCGGGACCTCCGGCTCCGTGAGGCCGCTCGCTGTGCGCTGGCCCGCGATCCGTCCAATGAGGCCACCGCCGCGCTGATCGCGGCCCTGGCGACGCAGGACGGGCCTGAATTCCGCGCGGCCCTGGTGGCCGCCCTGGCCGGCCGGTCGCCCGAGCGGATCATGCCCGCCTTGAAGCAGGCCGTGCAGGACGAGGATATGGAGGTGCGCCTGGCGGCCATCGAGGTCCTGGGCTCGGTACCCGATCCGGCGGCCGATGGGTTGATCGACGAGGCCTGCCGATGTGGCTGCCCGCAGGTTCGTGCGAGGGCCTTTTCCGCCCGCCTGCGGCTTGCCGAGGCGCTGGCCGGCGCCGGAAACAGGGATGCGGCCCGTGCGATCTACAAAGCGGTTCTGGCGGCCGATCCCCCCCGTCCCCAGAAGCAGGCCGCCGAGAGGGGTCTCAAGGCCGCCGGCTGAGCTTCCGCCGATGCGGTTTTCAGAGGCGGTCGCGGGCGGTTCGTCGGGGGTGCCGCTCAGGCTGTCGGACCAGCGTGTTCCGGCGCCGGCGATGGAACCTTCCGCCTCATCGGGCAGGTCGTGGTTTCCTCCCCGCGTACACGGACATGACGACGCACTTCGGCTCGCGGGGGAATGCGGCGGTTGGCTGGCGTCACGTCCCGGAGGCTCCGCCGGCCCCCATGGAGGCCTCGGCGCGGGCGATGGCCTCGGCCAGCTGCGAAAGCGTCAGCGGCCCGTCGTAGCGATCGATGACCTTTCCATCCGGGGACAGCATCAGCAGCGTGGGGACCGCCGCGATCTGGTAGCGGCTGACCAGCGCCTGCTGGGCGTCGGCGTCCACCCGGACCGGCAGCCAGCGGCGCAGCAACGCCCCGGCCTCCGGTCTGGCGTAGACGTCCCGGTCCATCATCCGACAGGCACCGCACCAGGCGGCGCTGAACGTCAGCAGCACCGGCCGTTTCTCGGCGGCCGCGCGGGCCAGGGCGGCGTCATGATCGGAAGCCCATTCAAAGGCCGCCGGAGGCGGAGGGGAGGTGCGACTGGTGGCCAGGTAAATGACCGCGACCACCACGACGCCGACGAAAATGGTTCCCAGCCGGTTCCGGGGACCGGCGCCGCCGGGTTGCGAAACGGTTTCCTGACTCATGGCCTGATCCTCGCCCGGCAGCTGCGGCAGAGCAGACCGGCCGCTCAGAGCTTCTCCTCGGGATCCGCCAGCCGGGTCACGCGGATGGCCCGCATGCCCTTGTACTGATACAACCGGCCGGCGAACTTGTTACGGTTCTCCACCTGCAGGATCAGGTCGGCGGTGGCCTCCTTTTCCGTGGGAATGATATCCCCGGGCTGAAGCTCAAGCAGGTCGCGGACCGTCATCGTCGTGCTGGCCAGGAAGGCCCGCACCTCCAGTTCGGCCGACTTGACATGCTCGGTGACCTGCTGGCGCTGGGCGGCGCTGGAGGCCTTGCGCTGATAGGCCAGCCAGCTCTGCGTGGCCAGCTTGCCCATCACCGGCTCGATGACGTTGAAGGGCAGGCACAGGGTCATGGTGCCGGCCCGCGTGCCCATCTTCAGCTCCAGGCCGATGACCACCACGACTTCGTTGGGGGCCACGATCTGAACCAGGTGGGGGTTGGACTCGGTCTCGGCCAGGCTGAACTCCACCTGCACCAGCGTCTGCCACACCTCGGTCAGCTGGCTGAGGGCCCGGTCGGTGATCCGCTTGACCAGCCGCCACTCGATCGAGGTCAGCGGGCGCTGGGGAATGAACAGCTCGGCGTTGGATCCGCCGAGCAGCCGGTCGATGATCGGGTAGACGATCAGCGGGCTGATTTCCAGGCACAGCTGGCCCTCCAGCGGAGGGGCGTCCAGCAGGTTGAAGCACGTCGGGTTCGGCAGCGAGTGGATGAACTCGCTGTAAGTCAGCTGCTCGATGGTCGCCACCCGTACCTCGACGATGGTGCGCAGGAAAGCCGACAGGCTCGCCCCGAAGTTGCGGGCGAACCCCTCGTGGATCGCCTCCAGCGACCGCATCTGGTCTTTGCTGACCCGCTCGGGCCGCTTGAAGTCGTAGGTGCGGATCTCCTGCTGCTTGGCCTTCGAGCGGCTGAAGACCTCCGGTTCGGTGTCCGGGCCGATCCCGGAATCCACCGCCGACAGCAGGGCATCCACCTCGGCCTGGTCGAGAACGTCCGCCATGGTCGATCGAAACCCCGTCGGCCCGGAACCGCCCGGGCGCGCGGCGGCGCCACAGGCCCGTGGATTATCGGACAGGGCGCCGTTACCAGTTCATCGGACATTCGCTCCGGCGGCCTTGAGGGGGGTCGCGAGTCCGGGCCGAACATGTCGCGGTCGCACATCCCGGCGCCGGATCAGCTCCGGTTCCGGTGCCTGAAGTCCGATAATCACACCCCTGAAGAGCTTGCGGTCGACTCGAACCTCCCGGGGTCAGTCACGGCGCGGCGGGAGGAATGCCGGGTGCCGACCAGCCTGCCGGAAGCGCCCGGCCGCCCCGGCAGCCCGGTCAGAGGCGGACGGCTCAGGCCGGTGATGAGACGGTCGCCGGCTCGGCGGGCATGCTCGGCCGGCTCCCGGCCACATGGACCCGGTTGCGGCCGGCGCGCTTGGCGGCGTACAGGGCCTCGTCGGCCAGGCGCAGCATGTCGTCGGCGGTGGCCGTCCGCTCGTTCCGCCCGGCGACTCCCAGGCTGATCGTGGCCCGCAACTCTCCGGTTTCCAGCTGAACGGCGTGGTCCTGAACCGCCCTGCGGATCGTCTCGGCGGTGGCCGCCGCCTCCTCGAGGGACTGGCCGGGACAGAGAATCAGGAACTCCTCGCCGCCGAGCCGGCAGACCGATTCCTTTCGCCGGCAGGCCCCTTCCATCGTCCGGGCGACTTCCCGCAGCACGCGGTCGCCGCTCTCGTGGCCGAAGGTGTCGTTGCAGCGCTTGAAATGGTCGATGTCCACCATGATGCACGAGAGAGGCGCGCCTTCGTGAAGTGCGTTCTCCCAGAGGTTGCGCAGCCGCTTGAGGCCCTCGCGGCGATTAGGCAGGTCGGTCAGCTCGTCTGTCGTGGCCACTTTATTGAGCTTGAGGTTCAGCACCGCCAGTTCGGCGTTGGCCTTGTAGAGTTCGCGGGTTCGACGCGCCAGGTCGGCCTCCAGGGTCACGATACGCATGCCCGCACCGACCCGGGCCAGCAGTTCCTCGCGGTGGAAGGGCTTGGCCAGGAAGTCGTTGGCCCCGGCGTTGAGCGCTTCAACCACCCGTTCCTTTTCGGCATGGGCGGTGAGGATGATCAGGTAGACGAAACCGATGCCCTCGGTCTGGCGGATGTTCTTGCAGAGCTCCAGGCCGGTCATGCCCGGCATCGACCAGTCGCTGATGACCAGCGGGGGACCCTCGGCCATCATCAGATGCATGGCTTCGGCGCCGTTGTCGGCGGTCAGGACCTCGAAATTGGCCCCGCGAAGATGCTTGGTCAGCAGCCGAAGCATCATCGGATCGTCGTCCACCACCAGGATACGCCGTTCCATGTGTCGGTACTGATCCTCCAGCCGGGACCCTCGGGCGCGACACGTTCGCCCCCGGTCGCAGGGAGCGAATGATCCGGCCGGAGGCCGGGAAGCGGTTGTAGGTTCTCCGGCCGTCCGTCGGCCCGCAGGTCTTATCGTCCAGGCCGGGGGCGGGGTTTGCGCCAGAACCCCCTTTTTTGAATGTACCTGGTGCCGGCTGCTGGCGTGCGCGACTCTCGAACTGGCGTCCCATAAAACTCACGCCGCGCGGTGCGTTCGTCCCGGGATCTGGGGCGCGATTCAGGCGAGTCGCTCCGGCCGTCGCGTCCTGGGGCTGGGGCGCCGGCCGGGACCGTGTCCTCCGGACGGACTTGCCGACCCAGCGGCGGGTGCGTGTTGCCCGCCGCCCCGACCGAGGGTAGTCTGATAACGCCGCGATGACCGCCACACGCCAAGGGGGACCTGCCTGTGCCGAGGAAACGCGCCTCCGGCGTTCTGGCCGCTGCCTGCTGTGCCCTCGCCGGATGCCCGGCGTCCGTCGAGATCCTCCCGGAATCTCTTCCCAATGCCGCCGAAGGTCTGGTCTACAGCCAGGACCTCGCCGTGGCGGCCGAAGGCTCGTTCTCCTGGTACCCGATAGGCGGAACGCTGCCGCAGGGGCTGGCCCTGTCCGCCGAGACCGGCCTGATCGCCGGGACGCCCCGGGAGAGCGGCAGCTTCAGTTTCACCGTCGGCGCCCGGGCCGCCAGCCTGCTTCCCCTCACCGCCGAGCGGACCTACACCCTCAACGTCATTCCGCGGCTGGTCGTCGCGCGCTCGGTGGCGCCGGCGCGAGTCGGAGAGGCCTACAGCCAGGCATTGTCCGCTTCCGGAGGCGTTCCGCCTTACGCCTTCTCGGTGGTCGGCCTGCCGGCGGGGCTGAGCTTTGATCCGGACACCGGCATCATCAGCGGTGTGCCTTTGAACGACTACGATCGCCTCCCGATCCGCATCGTCGCCGTCGACAGCGGCGATCCGCGGCAAACCGCCTCGACCGACACCCGCCTGACGGTCAAGGCCGCGGCGGTGTCGATCACCACCGCGTCGCTGCCGGCCGCGAAGGTCGGCGAGACCTACTCGGCGACGCTCACCGCCGCCGGCGGCAAGCGGCCGCTGCGCTGGGCGGTGGTGGCCGGCGTCCTGGCGCCTCCCGCGCCGGCGGACGAACTGAAACTGGACCCGGGAACAGGCCGGATCTCCGGGAGACCCGCCGTGGCCGGGACGCGCAGCTTCACCGTGAAGGTGACCGACGACGATGTGCCGCCCACGACGGACACGCGGGCGTTGACCCTGGAAGTGCTGCCCTGAGGATCGGAGCCCTCGACTCCGACCGCCGGAGAAGACCGGGATGTCACGAAACCTGCTGCGGCTGCTCTGCGGTCTGGGGATTGCCGGTTGGTGCATGGGAGGTTCCTGCTCGATCCGCCTCGGTGACGGCGACATTCCGTTGAACGAAGCCGACGCAGAAATCATCATCCTGCAGCAGGCCGGCGGCGCGAACGCGTCGGTCACCGCCGGCATTACCGACCGGCACGGCAACAAGGTCGTGTTCGGCCCCGACCAGGGCGTATCGGTGAACGGCGTCGCGCTGTCCGGGCCGGACCGCGACGGCGAGTACACCGCTTCGGTACCGGCGGCCGCGCAGTACGTGATCACGGTCGCCGAGCCGACACGCGGCGTGTTCGACACCACGGTCCATGCCCCGGCCGACTTCCAGATCACCGCCCCGGCGGCCGGCGCCACCGCCTCGCTATCGGGCTTCGAAGTGAGCTGGTCGGCGGCCGAGTCGGGCGTTCAGGCGACCGTCGAACTGCGCCAGACCCTGCTGGGCCGCGGCCGGCTCAAGACACTCGGGCCGGTCCCGGACACCGGCGTGCTGGCCGTCAGCGCCGACGACCTGCGGAGCTTCCAGCAGGGTGCGGACCTGACGGTCACGGTCACACGAGCCAACGACAGCCTCGCTGTCAGCGGATTGGGTTCTGCGGCCGTGTCCGTCCAGCGGTGGGCGATCGTCGCAGTGGTTCCGGGGCCTTGAGGCGGGAATCGCAAGGAGTCACCGTGGTGCAACGCGTCCGAAACATGATCAGGGCCGTCTGCGGCCTGGCCGTGCTGATGGCCGGCGCCTGCGCCGTCCCCGGTCCTTGGGCCGGACCGGCGGAATCCGCCTCGGCGGACCGTGAGAACGCGGTGCCCAGGCGATATCGCTACACCCCGACGCCCTACCCGGTGGACGAGCGCGGCTTCTCGCCCGTCGACAAAGCCCTGGCCCGGGCTTTCGCCTGCGAAGAACGTGTGGCCGACG
Source organism: uncultured Phycisphaerae bacterium (assembly GCA_938005315.1). Taxonomy (GTDB): domain Bacteria; phylum Planctomycetota; class Phycisphaerae; order UBA1845; family PWPN01; genus CALLOB01. The sequence goes on along the minus strand of CALLOB010000005.1, from coordinate 101,759 downwards.
ACGAAGAAGGCTCGCTGAACCCCTATGTACTGCGGGTCGTGGCCGCCTATCCGCTGGACGGCTCCTACCCCTACCACTGCGGCTGGGATCCGCGGGAATACGACATCTACAACGGCGTCACCCAGGACCTGTGGTACCGCGGCATGGTCGTGGCCAAGGCCTATCCCGACGGGTCGCGCTGCAGCTACTGCTGCGGGCTGACCTTCGAGATCTTCTTCCGGGCGATGCAGCTGCGCAACGTGCAGAAGGGCCTGGACCCCGATGACTTCAACGGCATGACCTTCCACGATCTGTTCAACATGCTGCAGTTGTGGTACATCGAAGGCGAGGGCGACTGCGAACAACGGGCGATCACCGCCTACGGCCTCGGCCGGGCGGTCGAGGATTTCGAGGAGGCCCGCCCGGGCGACTTCCTCAGCTACAGCACCACGCCGCCGGGGGGGCATTCGGTGATTTTCATCGATTGGGTGCGGGATTCCGACGGGGCGATCATCGGCCTGAAGTACTTCTCGTCGAACCTCGGCGGCAGCCGGGGTCCGGGCTATGCCCGCGGCCTGTTCAGCGACGCCGACAACGGCCGGGGTCTGCTGCGTAAGTCGGTGCGCATCGCCCGCGTCGGCGCGATCGAAAGCTACCGGCCGTTCGACCGCGCGACCATCCCCCGGCGGCATGCCTACGCCCCGGTGCAGCCGCCCCGGATCCTGCTGACGCCGACGGCCCGGTAATGGTCATGCCGGGCCGCTTGCGCCCGCCGGGAAAAGCTCGACCGGGATGTCGTCGGCATCGACGGCCGCGGAACGCATGGCCGCGTCGATGAACGCGCAGATCTCTAGCGTCACCTCGATCGGCACGGGGGCCTTGCGCGTCCTGAAGAAGGTGGCGATCTCGCGGCACAGTGCCGGGTAGTAATCCCCCTTGGCCGTAAACGAGGTCACCGGCTGCTTCTCGCTGAGCACCGTGGCCCCGTAACCCGGCTGCCCGGCGCGGATGCCGCGCAGGGTGCCCAGCCGGTTTTCGCTCCAGGCGCCGATGACCACGTCCGCCTCGGGCGTGCTGGTGCACGACACGCTGCGGCAGCCCGGCCCCATGATCGTGTAGAGGATCTCCACGCCGTGGATGCCGTACCAGAACAGCCCCGGGTTGGTCGGCTCGAGGTGAGCCGGGGAATGCACGTCGCAGCCGATGATCCGGCCGTACTTGTCCGGGTTCGCGACGAGCTCGGCAAAACCGCTGTCATACCGCAGCGAGGAGCTGCTCCAGCACGGCAGCTCGTACCGGCGAATGAGGCGCACCATTTCGCGGGCGTCGGCCAGGCTGGCGGCGAAGGGCTTGTCCACGAAGACCGGCTTGCCGGTGTGGGCCACCGCCCGCAGCTCCGGCAGGTGCCGCCGGCCGTCCACGCTCAGGATCATCACCGCATCCACCATGTCGAGCATGGCCTCGATGGAATCGGTCATCTTCACGTCGTGCTTCTGGGCCAGCTCCTTGCGGTAGCCTTCGACGCGCTCGAAGCTGCTCTTCAGGTCGGGGCTGAACGAGGGATAGGCGGCCACCACCCGGACGTTCAGCTCCGGCAGTTTCTCGTGAAAGATGCTCGCGAACGCCCCGCAGTGCGAGGTGTCCATGCCGATCATGCCCACGCGGACGGACTCGGCCATCTCAGGCGACTCCCTTGAAGGCTGCACGCGGACGCGGCCGGAACGCCCGGACGCCGGTCCGAACGATTCCCGCCGCGGTTGACAGCCGGGAATCGATTCTGCAGGATGCCGCCATGCTAAGGGTCCGCGCGGCGATGCTCAAGATTTCCGCCACGTCGCGGGTCGGGGCGACCCTCAGCGAGACGCTGCTGGCCGGTGCGGCCATCGGACTGCTGCTGCTGCTGACGGCTTTGGGCGTCGAGCAGATCCGCACCGAGCTCAAGATCCGCCAGACCCGGCAGCTGCTGGTCCTGCTGCGGTCGGCGCTGCTGGCCTACCACCAGTCGGCCGGCGTCTGGCCGGATCCGACCGATCCGCCCTCCGAATCCCCCCCCCGCGGACCGACCGTGCCCCCGGAGGAACAGGCGGCCCGCCGGGTCGCCGCGCTGCTGGCGGCCGATGAGGCCTCGCGCGAGCTTATGCAGGACATCCCGTCGCTGCTGCGCGGGGCGACGGCCCCCCGGGACCGACAGGCTCCCCAGGCATCCGATCCGGGCATCCTTCTGCGAGACTCCTGGGGCATGCCGCTGTGGTGTCTGACGGCCGGCAGCCCCGCCCAGGTGCAGCGCGAGGCCGTGGCCGCCAATCAGGGCTGCCCGATCTTCATCAGCGCGGGCCAGGACCGCGATTTCGGCGCCATCGAGCGTTCCGCCGGCGCCGACAACCTGCGGAGCGACGAACTGCCGCCGATGACGCGCCCGGGATAGAATGACCCCATGCCTGCATCCGCACGGCCTGCGGCTGATCACGAGTCCGCAAACGACGGCGCCGAACGCGATCGGTCCGGGGCGCGTTCGCGGAGAAACCGGCGACTGCCGGCGGTGCTATCCCTCGTTCTGCTGGCCGCAGCATGCGCGGGCCCGCCGCCCAGGCTGATGCCGGTCGTGCCGCTTCGTGCCGACCCCGATCCCCGGGGCGGACTTGTTCGCTGGTTCGATGTGGACGGCGACGGCCGGGCCGAGTACGCCGAGCGGCTCGACGCCGCCGGACGCATCGACGGCATCGCGTGGGACCGCGACGCCGACGGCACGCCGGAGGATCAGGTGGACCTGCGGACCGGGCCGTCGGGCGATGCGCGGCACCTGGTGCTGATCCTCGATTCCGTGGGCTATGAAGCGGCCATGGAGGCCTGGCGGCATGGCCGGATGAGCCTTTTTCCCCGTCCCACCCGCACGATCGCGCCTTTTCCGGTCATGACCGACCCCTGTCTGACGGAGTTCTACGGCATCGGGCCGTGCCTGGCGATCGAGTCGTGCTATTACGACGGCCGGCGCCTGCGCGACGGATACGAAGTCTACGCCCGCAACGAGATCACCTCCTGGCACCGGTTCACGGATTACGCCATGGCCCCACTGGCGCACATCCCGACGTATCTGTGGCCGCGACCGTGGCTGGACCACGAACTTCGGCGCATTCAGGAAGGTTTTTCGGGCTCCCCGGCGGACACGTACACCGGCTACTGCGTCGGAACCTCGGCCACCGGCGCGATCCTCGGACGCGACGGCCACCGCCACGCCCTGATCCGGGTGGACCGCTTCTGCCGCAGGATGGTGCACGACGCCCGCGGGCAGGTCTGCATCACGCTGCTGTCCGACCACGGCCACTTCCTGGGCGAAAGCCGTCGCATCGCCCTGATCGACGCCCTGCGCGGCATGGGTTACCGGGTCACCGACCGGCTCATTCGGCCCGGCGACGTGGTCGTTCCGGAATTCGGCATGGTCAGCTGCGCCGCGATCCACACCGCCTCGCCCGGGCAGGTGGCCCGCGACGCGGTCGGCATCGAGGGGGTCGAACTGGCCGCGTACCGTAACCTCGAGGGCGGGGTGACGGTTGTCGGTCGCGGCGGAACGGCCGTGATCATACGTTCGCCGGCGGGGGGCCTGCGCTACCTGCCGCGCGACGGCGATCCGCTTTGTTTACGGGGGGTCCTCGACCGCCTCGGGGCCGACGGGCGGATCAACGCCGATGGGGCGGTGGATGAGCAGACCTGGTTTCAGGCGACCGCCGACCACGACTACCCCGACGCCGTCTGTCGGCTGTGGCGGGCGTTTCACGGGCTGGTGGTCCACACCCCCGACGTGCTGCTGTCGCTGGAGAACGGCCGGCATTGGGGCAGTGCCACTCAGAACCGGATGGTGCGGCTGATCGGCGTCCACGGCAACCTGCGGGCGGCAGGTTCATCGGGTTTCGCGGCCACCATGGCCGGCGAACTGCCGCCGGTCGTGCGTCTGTCCGAACTGGCCGACACCCTGCGTGCCGCCGGCGTGGCGATTCCGGGCGGTGTCTCCGGCCGGTAGCCCCCATGCCGTGCGAACCGGCCGGTCGGGTGCCGGGGCAGGGGGTGAGAGATCACTTGGCGTTCAGGAGCGTCCGGATCAGGTGCACGGCGCCGGTCGCCAGCAGGCTGAGCATCAGCAGCAGCAGCGAGACCGCCACGCAGAAGGTCACCAGCGGCCAGGCGGCGGACATGGTCGAGCCTTCCGCCGTGCTCGTGGCCTGACCGATGAGGAAGGTCAGCACGCCCGTCAGCAGGATCGCGCCCAGTGCACCGCGGACGTTGCCCGAAAGCGGTGCCATCCGCACGGTCATGCACACCACCAGGTAGAGAAACAGCAGCGTCTGCCAGTTTCGCAGGTCGCTCTGCAGGATCACGTTCACCAGCCGCTCCACCAACGTCAGCAGCTCGCGGATCGTCGCGAAGAACATAGGCAGACTGGTCGGCAGCAGCATCCGGTCGAACGGGGCCTGCTCCATGGCCGCCAGGATCGGCGAACCCAGGTACCGGGCGATCCAGTAGATCGCCACCGCGCAGCCGATCATCGGCAGCAGGGCGATGATCACCGTGCCGACGAAGGGTACCCGGGTCTTGATCTCGCCGCTGCCGGTCTGCGGCTCGCCGGTGGCGTCGTCCTTGACCAGCGTGGTGTTGTTGACCGTCCCGCCGGTGATCAGCATGCCGATCACGTGCCCGACGGTGGCCACCAGCGTGCCCGGCAGCAGCAGCGAGTTGACCACCCGCGGCTGCACCAGCGAACTCCACAGCCGGTGCACACCCAGCGCCGCAAAGACGATCACCAGCATCCAGAACGTCAGCGAGGCATATTCCATGCGCGGAATCTCCATCTTCCCCGGAACTGGTGTTGTTATCGGACAGCCGTGCCGGTCGGCCTTGAGGCCTTTTGGGCGGTTGGCACGGCGGCCTTCGATCTCGCCACGGATTGGCCGTAAGATTCGCGCAGCCCTAAACTTGCGATGATGCTCGAGGACCCTGTCCAAGTGGTCAAAGCCTATCACCTGGCGACCCGGCACCACCCCCGCCGTTACGCCCGCGGCCCTGGATACCTGGACTGGGCCACGCAGCCGGACCCTTTCCGCCGTTTTCACGGCGCGCCCTGCCTGCCCCTGCCCATACCCCGCGATGCCCCCGGTCCGGCCTACGACGCCCTGTTTGAACCCGGCTCAATCGCGCCGGAACCGCTGAGTGTCGACTCGGTCTCGCGATTCCTCTATGCCTCGCTGGCCATCTCGGCCTGGAAGCAGGCCGGCGGGCAACGCTGGGCGCTGCGCTGCAACCCCTCCAGCGGCAACCTGCATCCGACCGAAGGCTACCTGCTGCTGCCTGCACTGGACGGGCTGGCGGAAGCTCCCGGCGTGTACCACTATGCTCCCCGGGAGCACGCCCTGGAACGCCGGGCCGTCCTGGAGCCGCGGGCCTTCGCCTCGCTGATGGGGGGCCTGCCGGAGGGGGCTTTCCTCGTCGGCCTGAGCTCGATTCACTGGCGCGAGGCCTGGAAGTACGGCGAGCGGGCCTTTCGCTACTGCCAGCACGATGTCGGCCACGCCTTGGCGGGGCTGCGCCTGGCGGCTGCCATGCTCGGCTGGCGCCTGGCAATGGCCGTCGAGCCGGGAGATGCCGATGTGGCCCGGCTGCTGGGGCTGGATCGCTCTGAGGACTTTCGCGGCGCCGAGCCGGAACACCCGGACCTGCTGGCCGTGGTGGTTCCCAACGGTTTTGCCGGCCGGCCCGGTTTCAGCGTCGATGAGGACCTCATCGAGAAAGTCGCCCGTTCATCCTGGCACGGACGAGCCAACACGTTGAGCCCCGGGCATGTGGAATGGCCGGCGATCGATGCGGTGGCCGAGGCGGCCGTCAGGCCGCGTGCGACGGTGGGGGGGCCAGACGGCCTGGGTCGCGGAGATTCATGCCCCCCGGCGGCTGCGGCATCCGGCCCGGCCGGCATCGACGGTCGGACCGCCTCGCCCGGCCTCTCCGCCATGACCTTGTTCCGCCGCCGGCGCAGCGGGGTGGCCTACGATGACCGGACGCCGATGGGGCGGGAGGCGTTCTTGCGGATGCTGGAAAGACTGGTGCCTGGAAACGGGCCGTCGCCGCCCTGGGATGCGATACCCTGGCATCCTCAGGCGCACCTGCTGCTCTTCGTACACCGGGTGGAAGATATGGGGCCGGGGCTTTACCTTCTGGTTCGCGACCCTGGCGCGACCGGCGCGTTGCGGTCGGCGATGCGCCGCGACTTCCAGTGGACCCGCCCGCCGCAATGCCCCGAGGGGCTCGACCTGGTGCGCCTGGCGGCCGGCGACTGCCGCGAAATCGCGGCGAACCTCAGCCTCGGCCAAGACATCGCCGGCATGGGGGCTTTCAGCGCGGGCATGCTGTCGCGTTTCGCGCCCGCCCTGGCCGAGCACGGGGCATGGTTCTACCGGGCACTGTTCTGGGAAGCGGGAATGGTCGGCCAGATGCTCTATCTGGAGGCCGAGCGGTCCGGTCTGCGCGGCACCGGCATCGGGGCGTATTTCGACGAACCGGTCCATGAACTTCTCGGGCTGGAAGGCCTGGAATTCCAGAGTCTCTACCATTTCGCGGTCGGCGGGGCGGTGGATGATCCCCGGCTGACAACGCTTGGGGCCTATCCGCCGCCGGACTGATCGCCGGTGGCATGTGGGTTCAGGCCCCCACGACCGTCGATCACGGTGAAGTCGGCTTTGGAACTCCCTACTGGGCCTCGCCTGCCTCATGTCTGGCGGCGATTCCCTTCTCTTCTTAACTGACAGACTGGAACCTGCGGTTCAAGCAGTTCCGAACGCCCGGTCGCCTCCGAATGCCCGGCCACCGCACGCCGATCCGGGCGGCCGGGGCGATTATCGGAGCCTCCCATCGGGTGGCCATTGTGGGGCTTGGGCCCGATTGTGGCGGACCGGGGGCGCGGCCGGTATGATCGCTGCCGGAGACCGGTGGGTGTTCCGCGGACCGAAGGGGCCGCAGAGCCTTGCGGCGTGCCGCAGAGGGCAGGGTGGTCCCGGCTGGCCGAGCGTCCCGCCCGGTGGTGCCCGACCCTGCACGTGGCCTATGGAATCGATACCTCGGACATCATCCCCGTCGGGCCCCGGCCCGGCGATCGCCGGCTGGCCCGCGTCCACGTCGGTCCACGTGGATCGTGGGACGGCCTATGTGTACTTCGCCCACGACATCGGTCTGTCGGTGGACCTCGACAAGGCCGAGCAGCGCATCACCTCCACCAAGCAGCGCGGCACCATCAAGCACAAGCGTCGCGTGCCGCGCTACTTCGAGTATGATCCCCCGCCGCTGCGCCTGACCCAGGGCGTGGTTCCGCTGCTGCTGGGCGGCTTCCCGACCACCGACACCGTGGAGGTGATGATCTATGACTTCGGGGCGGCCTCGGTGATGTACACCATTCCGCTGGCCGGCCCGCTGGACCGGCTGCTGGCCCTGAGCGACGAGCTCTACGACAACGCCCAGCTGCTGGCCGACTCCCGCAGCCGCGTCGAACAGGTTCTGGCGATGATCGCCCCGGCGGTGAACAAGGCGAACATCGCCGACGTGGTTGAGGATTACGCGGTCTACCAGATCGAATCGTTCGCGCCGCCGGCACCGGCCGCGGAGGTCTTCGCGGGCCATCGGCGGCTGTTCGCCCAGGTCCTCCGGGCCGAGCTCGAGCCGCTGTCGGACCAGGAGGTCGATGAGGCTCTCAGCAGCCGGCTGAGCTTCCGGGGCGACGACCTGCTGGTCATCGACTGGAACGCGGCCCTGCTGATGGACACCGACGCCGACGACGTCCGTGCGGTGCTCGAGTACGCCAACGTCGAACTGGTGGAGATGCGTTACCTCGACGGCCAGCTCGACCAGTCCCTGGCCGCCAGCTATGAGGCCCTGGTCCGGCGGGGATGGAGGCCGCGGCTGCTGGCCGGCTCGCGGCCGGACGACCTTCGCCGCGTAGCCGAGCTGCGGGTGGACGGGGCACTGCTGTTCGAGGGCGTCAATAATGCCCTCAAGCTCTTCGGCGACCAGTACCTGGCCCGCGTCTACCGGCTGGCTTCCGAGAAGTTCCACTCCAACGACTGGGACACGGTGATCCTTCGCAAGCTCCAGACCCTGGAGAGCATCTACGAAAAGATCGCCGACCGCCACGCCAACCGCCGCATGGAGGCTCTGGAGTGGATCATCATCATCCTCATCGCCATCTCGATCCTGGTACCGTTCCTACCCGGCCTGACCGGCCATTGAGCCGGGATCCGGCCCGGCGGCTGACCCTCACGGCAGCGCGCCCGGCCGCCGGCTTCAGTCCAGGGTCCAGGGCTTGCGCATCGGACGCAGGCGGCACATCGCGTTGGCCTCGTCGTCGCCGACGAACGCCTCGGCGCGGGGGTCCCATCGCAGCTTCCGTCCGGTCTTGATGGCGATATTGCCGAGGTGGCAGACCGTGGCCACGCGGTGGCCGATGTCCACGGGAAAGTAGGGGTCCTTGCGGCTGCGCACGCAGTCGAGGAAGTCGCGGTGCTCCCCGGCCGGGTTGGCCGTCACGTGGAACTCCTCCGGACCGATGCGGGTCTCCAGCAGCCCCGGCGGGTCGGCCTGCAGCGGCGCGTCCCAGCCCTCGTTGCCGACCCATCCGTCGGTGCCGATGAACTTCAGGCTCGGCGTGCCCGGCCTGCAGGTCATCACTATCCCGTCGGCGTAGCGGTAGGTCAGGTCGTAGTCCTTGACGGTGTTGAACAGGCCCCCGCTCCAGAACGTGCCGGTGCCCTCGACCTCCACCGGCCCGCTGTGCTCGACATCCAGCGCGTACTGCACGGTGTCGAACAGGTGCGTGCCCCAGTCGCAGAGAATCCCGCCGGAATAGTCCTGGATCCACCGGAAGGTGTAGTGCACGCGGTCTTTCGTGTACGGCGCCTCCGGGGCCGGGCCCAGCCACATATCGTAGTCCAGCTCCGGCGGCACCGGCTGGGGCGTCGGATCACCCGGGCCCTCCGGCTGCCTGGGCAGGATCACCTCCACGCGCCGAACCTTGCCGATCCGGCCGTTGCGCACCAGCTCGACCATCCGGCGGTAAACCCCCAGCGAGCGGTCCTCGGTGCTGGTCTGAAACACCTTGCCGTGCTTTCGCACCTCGCGGATGAGTATCTTTCCCTCGTCGATGGTCAGCGTGGGCTTCTCGCACTGCACGTCCTTGCCGGCCCGCACGGCCATCACGCTCATCAGCGTGTGCCAGTGGTCCGGCGTCGAGATCATCACCGCGTCGATGTCCTTGCGGGCCAGGATCTCCCGGAAATCGCCGGTGACGGCACAGTCGGTGCTGCCGTAGCGGGAGTCCACCAGCTCCTTGGCCTGCCGGGCGCGCTTGGCGTCCACGTCGCACACCGCCAGGACCCGGGCGTCGGGCTGCTGCAGGTAGCGGTTGAGGTTGTGCCCCAGCCCGTGCGAGCCGGTGCCGATGAAGCCGACGGTGATCCGGTTGCTCGGGGCCTGATCCCCCCGCAGCCGCACCGTCACGAAGAGCGGGGCCGCCAGGGCCGCCGCCCCCGCCTTCAGCATCCGCCTGCGCGAAATCCGCCTGTTCATGACCGCCTCCATCTCCGGGCCGACGAACGGCCGTCCGGATCTTTCGTTCCAGCTCGCGTGTCGCCCGGGGCCGCTGGAGCCCGACACCCCGGGGACGCCGGTCCCGGCATTTCCGCCTTCCGGGAAAACTCCGGACATCCTGTCGCGCTCCTGGCGTCTTTTCAACCACCCGGCGCGGTCGTGCCTCGGGCACGAGCATCGCCCGCCGGTGCGTGGCCCGTGGGCGTGTGGCTTGCCCCGTTGTGCATCAGCCCGGTTCCGTCGCCGCGGCGGCGGTGGTCTTCGGCCACACGCCACGCAGCGCAACGGCGAGAGCCTCGGCCATGCAGGCGTTGGCCCGGGCGTCGTAGTGGCCGTCGAAGGCCAGCACGGGCAGCCGGCCCAGGCGTAGGAACAGCTCGCGCAGCGGAGGCTCGAGGTCCACCGCGGCGATTCCGTGCCTGGAGGCCATGGATCGGGCGGTCGCGGCCCACGCCCGGCTGAAATGCTCGCCGGACAGGGCGTTGGGGTCCGGCACGGTGGCCAGAACCGGCCGGGCGCCCAACTCGGCGGTCAGTTCGGTCAGCCGCGCGAGGTGCCGGTCGAGACGCTCCATGCCCGCGTCGGGATCGGTGACTCCAGCCTGCTCGCCGGCGGTCAGCCGGTTCCGGACATCGTGGAGGAGCATGAGCAGGGCGCTGCGCCGCAGCCACTGCTGCCGCCGCCACCGGGTCAGCGTATCGCCTTCCATGCGGGCCCACGTGTCGAACGCCACGGGCCCGCTGCGTGTCAACCGCTCCCAGGTGCCTTCGATGTTGCCCTCCTCCAGGTCGTTCCAGTACCACATGAGCACGACCACGTCGGGGCGGATCACCGGTCCGAGCTCAACCAGCAGGCCGACCTCCTGGTTGGTGGCATAGCCGCGCAGACCGCCGTTGATCACTCGTGCCGGGCGGGCACGATCGCCGGTCAGCAGCCGTTCCAGAACGGCTGGGACGGTGTCGTCGTCGGCTACGCCCTGGCCGTAGGTCAGACTGTCGCCCAGCATCAGCACCCGGGTTTCCCCGGGCTCCGGCGGTCCGACGTCCGATCCGCGAAGCCCGAGGTTGTTGACCCGCACGGGGTGGTGGTAGGTGAAGTGGTCCCCGCCGGGAACCATGCCGTAACCGCGCCACGGGCTGGCCTGCACGGTCATCAGCGGCAGGCGTTCGGGCATCGGCGTTCCGACAAGAACGCGAACCAGCAGCTCGCCGGCCATCGCGGCAATCAGCAGGGCCCCGGCCAGCGCCGCGGGAATGAACAGCAGCAGCCGCCGTCGCGCGCGGATCGTCCGTGCAGGTGGTCGGATATCGACATGGGCGGTCAGGGTGGTCATGGTCTGCGGCCGCCGGCGGTCCGGCGCGGGGCTCACCGCGAGCCCAGAAAGACGGTGCCGAGCGTCCGCAGCAGGATGGCCAGGTCGAGTTCCAGCGACATGTGCTTGATGTACCACAGGTCCAGCTGGAGCTTGCGGCGTGCGTCCTCGACGCTGGCGCCGTAGGGGTAGTTGATCTGGGCCCACCCGGTCAGCCCGGGCTTGACCAGGTGGCGCTCGTTGTAGAACCGGATCTGGCTGCTGAGCTCACGCACGAACTCCGGCCGCTCCGGACGAGGCCCGACGATCGACATCTGCCCCAGGAGGATGTTCCACAGCTGCGGGAGCTCGTCAAGCCGGCTGCGCCGGAGATACCATCCGATCCGCGTGACGCGCGGGTCGTCCTTGGCCGCCCAGGCGTGCCCGTCCTGTTCGGCATTGAGGTACATGGTGCGGAATTTGTGCAGGCGGAAGATCTGGCCGTTGCGTCCCACCCGCTGCTGGCTGTAGAGCACCGGCCCGGGGCTGGTGAGCTTGATCAACAGGGCGATCACCGGCCAAAGCGGCAGGCTCAGGACCATGCCGACGACCGCGCCGATAATGTCCAGCACCCGCTTGATGATCAGCTGGGCCTCGCGGTAGTGCTTGAGGTCCGCGAACAGGAACCAGTTGGGTTCCAGATGGTCCAGCGGCACCTCGCTGAGCACCTGCTCGTAGAACGTCGATGAGTTCGTTACCCGGCAGCCGAGCCGCAGGCAGCCCAGGGCCTTTTCCAGCGCCCGCGGGTTTCGCGACGGCCCCGGCCCGACGACCACTTCCTTGATGTCGTGCTCGACCACCAGCTGCTCGATGTCGTCGATCGTGCCCAGTACCCGGTAGCCGCCCAGGTCGCGGCCGACCTCCACGGCGTCCATGGCCACGTATCCGGCCAGGCGATACCGCCGGGAAAGTGCATCGCCGTGGCTGGGGGGAAACATCCGCGACTTGCGGTCGGTGCCCACGATCAGGAACCTGCGGCTGTAACTCGGCGTGCTCCAGCAGATCAGGAGGCGCACCGTCGGGGCGATCAGCAGGTAGAAGCCCGCCGCCAGGACCAGCACCCGCCGGCTCTGCACACAGTACATGAACAGCGAGATCACGACGTAAGCCAGCCCCACCGCCAGGGCGATGCTCAGCACCGAACGGGCGATGATGCGCGACCGCCGCAGCAGCGTCTGCTGCTCGTACAGTCCGAAGATCAGCCCCGAGAGCACCAGGCAGGCCGCCTGGATCAGCCCGGTGTGCCATAGCGGAAACCGGATCCATGCGCCCTCGGGGGTCCAGACCAGCAGGTGGTAGGCCAGGTATGCGCCCAGGCCGGCCACCGCCGCGTCAAACAGGCTCCACACCAGCCACGGCATCTCCAGCAGGGCGTTGCCGACCGCCGCAGGCCAGGTGACCCGCACCGGCGGGCCGGCCTCCGTGGCCGGTACCAGGCGGGGGTAGGTCGGGGCGATCCTTGCCGCGGGGGCCTCCATCGAGCCGGCCGGAAAGTCTATGGCTGCACCGGTCTTGCGGGACATCGCACCCATGCTATCGGCCCGACCAGGCTCCCCCGTGAGTTATGAGCCGTCGGGTTTGCGCGAATCGCGCCGGCCGGCCGGAATGCGCCGGGCGGGCCCGGCAGGTCCGGAAAAAACGCGGTTCTGCGCCTTTGCGCCACGCTCCGGCCGGGGGCTCTTTCGTCCGGATATAGCTGGACCGCCGCCGCCGAATGCCGATAAACCCCGGTGGAAGGTCCCTTGACGACCTCGTTCCCGCGGGAGTCTGTGGGCATGATCACTGCGTTCGTCAAAGCGCGTCGCATCCACGTCGGTCCGGCGGCCCTGTTGCTGGTCATGGCGGCCGCCGGCCCGGGTTGCGCGGAGAAGCCGAAGCCTCCTCCCCTGGCCTATCAGGGGCCCACGCTGGCCAGTGCCGACCTGGGCCTGGTGGGCAACATGGACACTTCGGCCAACGGATTCGTGCTTTTCCAGAAGGAACGGACGCGAGGGCTGTTTCCGGCCTCCCTGGCTGTGGTCCGGCTGGTCCGGCCCGATCCGCTGTTCACCGTCACCGGACGGCTCATCCGCGAGGCCGAGTGGGTCGTCGGCACCATGAAGACCGAGGATGCGGCCTGGCTCAACGCGCTCTTCCGGACCGTCCCGGAGGTGCAGCAGGTCGTCATCTTCGACGAGTACAGTGTCCGCAAGCCCGACCTGGACCTCTACGACGTCGTCGGTTGCGCCCACCGGGTGCGAGCCGAACTCTGCCTGATCTTCGGGCCCAAGCCCGCGGCCACGGCCCACGCCGGGCTGGCCGGCGTGATCTTCGACACCGCCACCGGCCGGCAACTGGCCTATGTTCAGGCCGACGCCGGGCCGGAAGACTTCACCACGCCCCGGCCGGACCGGACCAGGGGCGACCTCAGCCACCTGGACGTCAACTTCATCGCTGCCCGCAAGTTCGACCGGCAGCTCTGGGAGTGCATGGCGGCCCTGATCGCCATGGACGAGCCGCGGGCCACGACCCAGCCGATTCCCTATGTGCCCGCGACGCAGCCGGAGCCGGTGCCGCTGTATGTCATCCCCAACCGCCGCATGGGCTACTGACGCGACCGTCGAAACCCGGCGGATCCGGAACAAGGCCCCGCTGCCTGAAACAGCCCGGGTCGAGCAGGCCCGCGCCGCTCTGGCGGCTTCGCTCGAGCATTCCACCGCCCGACCGGCCGCCCGCCGCTGGACGATGCAGAACTTCCGGCGCGGCCTTCGCCTCGCTCGTGAGCTGGAGGCCCTGGTCGGTCCCTTGGGCGGCAAACGTCTGCTGGAGATCGGCACGGCCTGTGCCGGCGACCTGGCCGCCCTGCATGCCCTCGGGGTCTCGTGCGTCGGCACCGACCATGTGGTCATGAACTTCCCCGACCTCCGGCGCCGGCTGGGTGATCCGCGGGATTTCTCGTTCGTGCGGTGCTCCTGCATGCGGCGCTGGCCCTTCGCCGACGCGAGCTTCGACCTGCTGCTGTGCATGGAGGTCATCGAGTTCATCGAGGATCTCGATGCCTTCTTTTCCGAGGCCTGCCGCGTGCTGTGCCCCGGGGGGGTGGGGATTCTGACCACGCCGGCCGGCGTGCGCCTGCTGCGGCATGATCCGATCTACCGCCTGCCTTTCGTCGGGATTCTGCCCAACCGCCTGAGATGCTGGATCGCCGAGCGGATCTGCGGTCGCGGCACCGACTGGCGGCCGTCGCGTCACAGCCTGCGGTGGGCCGGCAGCCTGCAGCGCTACGTCCGCCGCCACGGCCGGCAGGTGGTCGGGATGAAGTTCTCCGACAGCCCGATCATGGCCCGCGTGCGCCGCTGGCCGGCGGGCGGCCTGCTGCGGCGGATCATCCGAGAGGTTGATTTCGACTACCTTCTGTTGACCCCCGCGCACTGCGGCTGACAATCGCCGGTCCGCCGATCGACATCCGCCCCTCGTCGCGCCCTGCCGCTTCAATGGGACATGCTCTCAGGGGAGGTCGACGATGCCGGCACGGATGGCGATGCCTGATCAGCCCGGATCGCCAGCACCTCGGCAGGCGGCCTGCGAACCGACCAGTCCGCATCGCGAAACAGCGGCATCCAGCTGCAGATCGGCCGCCGGGCTTCACGGCCCCTGTACAGGACTGCGCCGGCCCGGGCACGGAATTCCTGCTCCTCGGCCGGCGACCGCGCGAGGTTCAGGGGATTCACCAGGATCGCGTCTGCCGGCCAGGGGCCTTGCGCGGGTACGCAGGCGACGCCGGAGTCCATCCGCCGCCGCCGAAGGGCGTGTCGGGTGACCTGCATGTTGGCCGGCGTGCGCAGGCCGTTGAGCACGTACATCTCGTTGATGGTATACAGGTCGGTCACGAACCGCAGCTCGGGATGCCGCTGCGCGCAGGCCAGCAGCTCCCGGCTGATCTCCACGTTCTGCCCCCAGGAGCCCGAGGCCAGCGAGGCGGCCAGGCAGCTGACCAGCACCGCAACTCCCGCCGCCCGCGCCGCCGCCGGCCGGCGGATCAGATCGGTCACCGTCGCCGCGAACAGCAGGCAGACCGGGAACACCAGCGGGTGAAGATAGCGCACCGTGGGCGTGATCGGCCGGTAGCTCCACGGCAGGTAAGACCCGAACCCGACCCAGCACCAGTACAGCAGCGCCGTCACGGCCAGCACGCGAAGCGGCGGCCCCAGCCTCCGCCAGCATAACAGCCCCCCGGCCAGGGCCGCCGCGGCCGCCAGGCCGAAACCCTTGCTGACCAGCAGATGCTGCAGGGCCCAGGCGGCCTTTTCAGGCGTCAGCGTCCGCTCGGGAATGACGCTGGAGGAGTTGATGATCCGGGCCACGATCCTGGCCTTCAGGGAGGCGTCGCCGTACAGGAAAGCCCAGACGCCCAGCTCGACCGCCATGCACAACACGGCCGCCGCCGCGACCAGCGCCAGCGTCCGGCCGTACCGCCGTGGGGCGACGACCAGCACCGCCGTGCCCAGGGCCGCCAGGTAGAACATCGCCATCGGATGCACCACCGGCGCAAGCCCCAGACAGCAGGCCGCCGTGATCCGGCCGGTCCGGGAGCCTGACGCGGCCAGTAGTGCCGCGGTGCCGCAGGCCAGCAGGGCGTCGGTCAGCGGGGAGGCGGTGATCGTGGTGGCCACGAGAATCTCGACCGGCAGGAGAGCCGCCAGCAGCCCGGCCCACCATGCCTGCCACAGCATCGCGTGCCGCCGGCACCACCACAGTACGACCCCCGTCAGCGCCGCCGACGACAGCATCGAGGGCAGCACCGCTGCGGTCTCCGTGGGACCCAGCAGGGCCATCGACAACCGGAGCAACGCGTTTACAGCAAGCCGCGACTCCCACTGGTCGATCGGCGGGCGGTCCCACGCGGCCGCGAAACGGACGTGGAAAAGATCGTCGCTCCCCTCGAAGCCGATGAAGAACGCCAGCCGTGCGGCCAGCCAGAGCGACGCGCAGACCGCGATGACCGCCGGCCAGCCGCCGAGCGCACGTCGCACGCTCTCGAGCGTTCCCCTCGCCTCCGGAAGGCACGACAAGCGGCCCTCGGGCAGGGGTGGACTGGCCACCGTGTTCAACGCAGGGCCTCCTCCGGCGCGAGCCGGGAAACAACCTGGGCGTGTTTGCCGGAAGCCGAAGGGGGAATGCGGTCGCGGCTTCGCACCGTTACCCGCGTCTGCGGTCCCAGACGCTCCCTCAGCCGACGGACGACGATGTCCCGGACCTGCGGCGTGAATGCCTCGTCGGCCTCGACCTCGACGACCAGGTCGTCGGGCGCCTGCTGCAGGATCCGGAAACGGCGCACGCCCGGGGCCTCACGGAGCACATAGATCAGTGAAAGGGCGTGCATGCGGCGGGTTTCGCCGCCCCGGCGGCAGACGATCAGGTCGGTCACGCGTCCCTGGATCTCCTCCAGACGCTCCAGGGCCAGGCCGCACGGGCAGGAGCGGCTCTCGCCGGCCGGCACGGTGATCCGGGCGATGTCGCCCAGACGGTATCGGATCAGCGGCGTGGCGAAGGACTCCAGACAGGTCACGGTGACCTCGCCGCTGTCGCCGGGCGGTACCGGTCGGCCTTCAGCGTCCAGCACCTCCACGATCACGTTTTCCTGGGCGATGTGCAGACCTCCGCGCGGACAGCCGCTGGCGATGAAGCCCGCGTCGCGGCTGCCGTACTCGACGACCACCGGCGCGCCGAAGGCCTCGGCGATGTCCAGCCGGTCGGATTCGGTCAGCACCTCCCCGGTCACGAAGACGGCCCTCAGGCTGACGGAACCCAGCGATCCGGGCGGAAGCCCGCGGCGCAGGGCATGCCGGCCGAGCAGTGCCAGGCTGCTGGCGTAGCCGTAGATGCATTCCGGGCGGCGGCGCTGCAGCTGGCGGATGTAGACGTCCATCGCCCGATCGGACAGGTCGAAGGCGTTGAGCACCCGCTGATTCAGCAACCGGTCGCGCAGAACGCGAAGCCGGTCGGTGAAACCCGGGCGCGCGGGCGTCCCCCACAACAGGACTTCACGACATCCGGGCTTCAGCCCCCACCACGCCCGGGCACGCCATCGGGCCGCCCAGTCGGCCGACTGCCGTGCCGCGTCGATGTAGAAGGCCAGCGGTTCGCCGGTGGAGCCGCCGGTGTTGTACGGCCGCAGGCCGCCGGGTACCCCGCTCCAGGTCATGTCCGCTAGATGATCGCGCACGTCGCCGCGGGTCATGGGCGGCAGGTGCCGCAACACCTCGGGATCCAGCCCCGGGTCGGCCGGGTCGATGCCCGCCCGTGCGAGGCGCTCGCGGTGGAAAGGGCAATGCCGAGCCGCGACGGTCAGCAGGCGGCGCAGTTTGACGGTCTGGATGGCCCTCAGCCCGCCCGGCCCCTCGCGCTGCGATGCGTTCAGGACGCGCAGGCGGGCGATGGTGTCGCGTCCGCGCAGGCGTTCCGTCAGGGTCCAGACGACGTATCCGGCCAGCCCGCGGTTCACGCCCCGGCCTCCATGCCGGTTGCGCCGGCCCGCGTGCACGCCCCCATTCCGGGACCGGCGGAGCATGCCGCCGCGAGCCGCCGCACGCCGCGGTCCGCCAGCACACGACGAAAGACCCCGTAGACCTCGTCCGCGACACGCCCCCAGTCACGGGCGGCACCCCGCGCGGCGATCGACGGGCGGTCCCACGCGCGCCGCAGAGCGTCCACCATCGCCCCGGCCAGGGTTTCGGGGTCATCGTTTTCCACCAGAGTTCCCAGGATCGGGTCGTCAAGCTGCTCGGGATTGCCGCCCACGGCCGTGGCCACGACCGGCGTTCCGCAGGCCAGCGCCTCGGCCACGGCGTTGCACCAGCCCTCGCTGCGCGACGGACAGACCAGAACGTCGGCGGCCGCATACATCAGCCGCAGACGCCCGGTCGGCACCGGCCCGGCGAAGGACACGGCGGGCGGACCGCCGCATGCGACCATCAGCCGCCGCAGGCGACGCTTGAATCCTGGTTCGCCGCGCGTGCTGCCGGCCAGGATCAGCCGGACGTCGCCCAGGGCCGCCCGTACCGCCGGAAGGGCCGCCACCGCCCGATCAAAGCCCTTGACACGCTGGAGATGGCCTACGGCCAGCAGGTAGCGGGCCGATTCGCACCATCCCAGCGCCGCCCGGGCGGCAGCGCGGTCGCATGGGGCGAACACCGTCGCGTCCACGCCGTTGGGAATCACCTGCACGCCGACGTCGCTGCCGGCGACGGCGTGGACCCGCCGGGCCAGCGAACGGCTGACGGCGATGATCGCGTCGACCCCGCGCAGCATCGCCCGGATCTGCAGCCGGCGAATGGTGCGACGCGACAGAGCCTCGATTTTGCCCCGCACGGTGACCACCACCGGAATCCGCATCCGACGGCCGGCCAGCCAGGCTCCGACGCCGTCGGGGTACTCGAAGTGAGCGTCCAGCAGGTCGGGTCGCCATTCGCCTCCGGCAAGGATCGCGCGCTGAAGGCAACGGGCAAAGGCCATCCCGTCGGTCAGGCGGCCCAGCAGCGGCACGCTGGGCATCGAGGGGTAACAGGCCTTCAGCGGTTCCCCGACCGGGTCCTGCGGTCGGCGGCTGCGCAGCAGCGGACATCGCAGCCGCGGGGCCACCACCCGCACGTCCACCGGATAGCGGCGGGCCAGGGCGACCAGACGCCGCTGGACGAAAATCCCCTCCTCAGGGGCGTCAGCCGCCGGGTAGCAGAGTGTGGCGCTCAGCACGCGCATAAGAGGTTCTCCTTCCCCTGCCGGCCCGCTGCCGCAGCTTCGCTCGACGGGCGGCTGCACGTCGCGGCACTGCGGGCCCACAGCTCCAGGTTGAGCAGCGTCCAGAGGGCCAGGCCGCCGGAGCGCCGGCCGCGGGCGTGCTCCTCGGCGAGTCGCGCGACCGCACGGCGATCCAGCCACTCCAGGCAACGGGCGTCCGCCGTCAACAGCAGGTCGGTCACCATCGGTCGCAACGGCCCGCGAAGCCAGACGTCGACCGGCACGTCGAAGCCGCGCTTGGGACGCGCGGCCACCGCATCGCCCAGCCAACGGGCCAGCATACGGCGCAGCACGATCTTGCCGCGGCCGCGTTGCAGTTTCAGATCATCGGGCATCGCCGCGCAGAGCTCCACCAGCCGGTGGTCCAGCAGCGGCGGACGCACCTCCAGGGCGACGGCCATCGAGGCCCGGTCCACCTTGGTCAGAATGCCGTCCGCCATAAGCGTCTTGATATCGACGTACAGCAGCCGGTTGAGCAGCGCGGCTCCCGCGGCACGGTCGAAGCAGGCCCGCCCCTTGTCGAAGGGGTCCGCCAGACCCGCCCGGCGCCATTCCGGCCGGAGTACCGTTTGCGGGAGGGTGCCGCCCACGATCGCCGTGCTCCGCAGGTGGGCGGCGATGTCGTCGCGGGCCAGGTTTTCCAGCGTGCGGCCGGCGCGCAACGCCTGCGGCAGACGCCCGCCGGAAGGCCAATGCCGCCCGGCGCCGGCGGCGGCCCACCGCAGCCACGCCGGCATCGCCCGGCGAAGACGACTCTCGGCCAGGTCGAAACGGTAGCGGCGGTAGCCTGCCAGCAGCTCGTCGCCGCCGTCACCGGAGAGAGCGACGGTCACGCTCTGCCGGGCGGCGGCGGCCAGGTGGTACATGGGTACGGCACAGGGATCGGCGAAGGGCTCGTCGAAGCACCCGGCCAGGCGTTCCAGGGCCGCGACGGCGTCGGGCCGGACGACGATCTCGCGGTGATCGGTGCCCAGTCGCCCGGCCAGATCCGCGGCCGCGCGACGTTCGTCATGATCGCTCTCGTCGAATCCGACGGTTCGCGTCAGCACCGGCCCGTCCGCCCGGCGACACATCGCCGCGGTCACCGCGGCCGAGTCCACGCCGCCGCTGAGAAACACGCCCAGCGGCACGTCCGCCGCCATGCGCAGACCGACCGCATGCTCGAACAAGGCCGCGAAGCGGTCGATCCAGCGGGTTTCGTCCCCCGCCGCGACCTCCGTGTCCGCCTGCCCGACCGGTAGGTCCCAGTAGCGCCGCCGACGCAGTCCGGCGGTGGTGCGGCACAGCAGTTCGCCGGGCTCCAGCTGTCGCACGCCGCGGTAGATCGTCCGCGGGCTCTGGACGTGGCCGAAGGTCAGAAAGTCGTGCAGGGCCTCCGGACACACCTCTCGGGAGATGTCGCCGGGCACCAGCAGGGCCTTGAGCTCCGAGCCGAAGACGATCCGGTGGCCGTCGTCGTGCCAGTACAGCGGTTTGATGCCCAGCCGGTCACGGGCCAGTATCAGCCGGTGCCGGCGGACGTCCCACAATGCGACGGCGAACATCCCGTTGAGCCGCTCGACGAAGTCCTCGCCGTACTCCTCGTAGAGGTGGACGAGCACCTCCGTGTCGCAGCGGGTCCGCAGCACGTGGCCCCGGGCACGCAGACCCTCGGCCAGCTCGAGGTGGTTGTGGATTTCGCCGTTGAACGTGACCCACACCGTGCCGTCCTCGTTGGCCATCGGCTGACGGCCGTTGGAGAGGTCCACGATGCTCAGCCGGGTATGGCCCAGGCTCGCGCAGGCGTCCTCGTAGGCGCCCAGGCCGTCCGGTCCGCGGTGGCGCAGCGTCCGGGCCATGCGCGCCCCGACGCCCCGCTCCGCCGGCGTCAGCCCGTCCAACCGTACCAGTCCCGCGATCCCGCACACGCATCGCACCCCTGGTCACGCCCGGGCCCTGCCGCCGATCGGCGCGTTCGGGCATCCCTCCCGGCCGACGCCGGGCTTGCGCACCAGCCAGGAGAAAAGGACACCCTGGCCCGGCCATAGCGCCCCCATGACGGCGTCCGCCAACCCTCGCAGCGGCGGCAGCCGCCGGGCCGCGTCGCCCAGATAGTCGCTCGAGCGGATGAGAATCACCTCGTAGGCACGAGGCAATCCCGCCAGCAGCTCATGCGGATCGAAACCCGCCCGCCCGCCGGCTCCCCTGGCGTGAGGGTCGAGCAGTTCCAGAACCTCCCGGGGCAGATCCTCCTCGACCACCTCCACGCCGCCGATCCGATCCGCCGTATCCGGCCCGTCGGGCGTCCGGCGGGCTTTTTCGCCCGGGCAGACCAGTCCAAGGCTGTGCCCCAGACGCCTCAGGCGGCGGCGGTTCTGTCTGAAATCGAGGTACCACGCCAGCCGGTCGAGGCCGGCCGACAGGCCGCGCAGGGCGGTGTTCCGGAAATGGGCCGCATTGGGCTCGAAACCCAGCGCGAACAGCCCCCCGGGCCGCAGCACGCGGTCGACCTCGGCCAGCACATCCGCCGGCGCCGGCATATGGTGCAGGGCGGCGTTCATCGCCACCAGGTCCACCGACGCGTCGGCCAGGGGCAGAGCCGCGGCGTCGGCGGCACTGCCGATCAGCCGCGGCCCGTCCGGAACCGGATCGTGATGCCACTTATTCCGCACCGTGCGGATGGCCTCCTCGGTGAGGTCCAGGGAAAGAAGCCGGACGCCCGGCCCCAGCCGGCGGCCCAGCACGCGGCCGGCGAAGCCTGTCCCGCAGGCCAGGTCCACGACCACCAGGCCGCGGCCGGCCGGCCCCGCGCCGGCCCGGCGCTCGCGGAGCAGCCGGAGGGCGACCTGCTCCCAGAAGCCCCGTTCGGCCCGGTGCCGCCGGCGGTGCTCGCGATCGAAGCACGCCTGGGCCCGGGCGTGGAAGCTCCGGTTCACCCGGCGGATCGCCGCCGCGCGGATTTCCCGGGGTTCGGTTGTGGCGGCGCTGCTCCGCAACGCAGGACTCCTGGGGTCAGTAGGCCGGCGCCGCCCCGGGCGCCTCCGGGTTCGTCAGCCACCGCGCAAGCCGCGCGTAAACCTGCTCTTCGGCGCGGGCCTCGGCGCGGATCTCGCTTTCGACCGCCCGGTGGATGCAGACCGGCAGCATGATCAGCCACCAGGCGGCCTCGGTGTACAGACGGCTGACGAACAGCCCCGAGATCGCGTACACCACCAGGCTGATGCGCGATGCGAAGATGATCAGCTCGTATCTCCCCGGCGTCGGCAGCCACTGCCTGGCACGCCGGATGGCGTGGTTGAGCGTCCACCAGCCGCCGCCCAGCGTGGCCAGGTAGGCGATCAGGCCGAAGATGCCCAGCTCGCAGGCGCAGAGGATGTAGGTGTTGTGCGCGTCGCGCCGGATCCAGTTGAGCTCCTCGCTGTACTGCCGGATCTGCCACTGGAACTGCCCCACGCCGATGCCCATCGGGTAATCGCGGAACATGTCCCAGGCGGCCCGCCACACGATCAGCCGCACCGCCGCCGACTGGTCGCGCTCCTCCGACGGGCTGGCGATGGTCACCATGCGGTCCCAGAACCAGTCGTCGCTGAGCACCAGCATGCCCGCGGTTCCCAGGATCATCGCCCCGATCAGCAGGCTGCGGTAACGGCGCGGCACGTAGAAAAGGGCCACGCCAGCGGCGATCACGGCTCCCAGGAACGCCGACCGCGCCCGGCACAGCAGAATGCCGTTGACCGCGTAGGCCGCGGCGGCGACCGCGAAAAGCCGGACGTAAAGCCGCCGGTCGCTCAGCGTGATGGCCACGAACGGCAACAGCGAACTCAGGTGGATCGCCAGCGACGAGGCCTCGCGGAAGTCCGGGCCGCCGATGCCGTCCACGCGGTTGCGGTGAAACGCGCCCGGCGGGGCGTTGGTGGCCTCGTGGCCGAGGTACCAGGCCATCGCCGTGAACGTCAGCACCATGATCCAGAGCCGGTCCCGGGTCACCACCACCCGCGACATCACCAGCAGAAACACCACCACCTTGGCCATCTTGTCCAGGTACAGCTCCGTGAAGTGGTTGCGGCTGGCGCCGATCAGCGAGGACAGCAGCATCGCCAGAAAGACGCAGACCGTGCCGATCTCCACCGGGTGCATGATCTGCCGGCCGGCCGGCAGCCGCTTGATGTTCAGCAGCATGCCCACCGTCAGGCACAGCCCGCAGACGAACGAGTAGCGGATGCCGTAGACGTCCAGCGGCTGGCCCCACCACGTGGTCTGGGGGTAGACCTGGTAGAGCACCACGTAGCAGACCACCCCGACCATCGGGTAGATGAACGCGGCGCCGCAGCTGCCGAAGAAGTAGAGCAGAAACGCGACACTACGAAGCGGCATGGGGCAGCGCCTCCTGTTCGCCCGTTCGAGGGCCGGCCGGCGCGGCCGGCGCCGTGCGGACCCGGCGCACCAGCTCGCCGACGGTTTCGATCATCAGACGAGCACAGTCCGCCCAGGCGTACCGGTCGCGGACCGTCCGCCATCCCGCCCGGCCCAGCCGCCGCGCCCGCTCGGGATCCGCGGCCAGTGCCCCGATGACCTCGGCCAGGCGATTCGAGTCGTCCTCTACGAGCAGACCATGCTCCTTTCCCTGCGGCAGGCCCGCCGCGCCGGCGCTGGTCGCCACCACCGGGCACGCCGCGGCCAGGGCCTCCAGCACCTTGTTCTTCATCCCCGTGCCCGAGCGCATCGGGGCTGTCGCCACGCAGGCCCGCCGCAGCCACGCGCCGAGATCCGGCACCCGGCCCGTGACCCGCACGCCGGGAATCCCGGCCAGCGCCCGCACCGCCGCGGTCGGATTCGACCCGGCGATCACCAGCTCCAGCGAAGCGGCCCGACCGGCATCACGTTCCGCGGCCGCCCGCCGGATGCCCGGCCACAGCTGCCTGGCCAGAAAACACGCCGCCTCCTCGTTAGGCCCGAAATCCATCGCTCCGGTGAAGATCACCATGGCCTCGCGCGGTTCCGTGAGACATGTTGGGGGCTGCGGATCCACCCCGTTAGGCACGACGTGGACGCGTTTTCCGCATGCCCGGCCCAGGCTTGCGGCATCCTGCGGCGAGATAGCCACGACGGCATCGAGCCGCGCGAGCAGAAACCGCCGAGCCAGCCGCACGCACAACGCCGTCTTCAAGCCCGTCAGCCCCAGACGCTCCGACCGACAACCGCTCCGCCACGTCTGCCATGGGTCGTCAATGACGTCCAGGATCAGCCGCGGACGGTCCGCGACCGACCGGGCCGCCAGCACCGCGTTGATCGAGGGCAGATCGAAGCCCAACACTGCCTCGGCCTGTCTGGCGGCGGCCGCCGTCGCCGCCACCAGCTCCGGCGAGCTCCCGAAGTACGCCCCGACACGCGAAACCCGCGGCAGCCGGCGGTCGGAGCGGGAAAGCATCGCCTCCGCGGCTTCCACCCGGGCCGACGGAAGCATCGGCCCCAGCCGCGCGGCCACCTCTGCGTTCTCGACAAGACAGCGAACCTCGGCCAGCCCGCTCATGTGCGCCAGCAGGTTCACCACCCGCAGATTCCGGCCGTGAGCGGTGTCCGAAGGGTCGAAGGGCAGGGGCACAAGGATTCTCATGCTCGCTCCTCCCCGACCGCGACGACCTGCGGCGGATCGACCGGACAGCTGCAGGCCCGGGCCCGGCCGCGCAAGGCTCGCAGCGTCCGCTCGAGCGTGAGGTCGATGCTGTAGTGTTGCAGTACGCTGCGGCGCCCGGCCTCGCCCAGGCGCGCGGCAGCGCGGGAATCGCCCGCCAGCCGCGCAATCGCCTCGGCCAGGGCGCCGGCGTCGAAACCCGGCAATAGCAGGCCGTTCACGCCGTGCTCGATCTGACGCAAGGCCCCGGCCGTGGGCGTCGCGATCACCGGCCGGCAGCAGGCCATGGCCTCGGCGATCGCCAGGCCGAACGACTCGGTGAGGCTGCACAGCGCGAAGGCGTCCAGGGCGCTGTAGAAGGCCGGCATGTCCTCCATGAAACCGGCGAAATGCACCCGGCCCGCCACGCCCAACCCCGCCGCCAGCTCCGCCAGCTCGGTTTTGGCCTCGCCGTCGCCGGCCACCAGCACTTCCACGTCCAGGCCGCGATCCTTCAAAAGCGCGGCCGCACGGATCAGCAGGTCCACACCCTTGCCGCGAACCAGCCGGCCGGCGGTGCCGACCACGAATGGCCCGGCCCCCGGCGGCGGCAGCTTCAGCGCGGCACGAAGCCGCATCCCCGCGGCGGCATCGTAGCGGTACTCCGTGCAGTCCACGCCGTGCGGAACGACATGCAGCCGGTCGCGCGGCGCCCGCAGCCAGCGGACGATGCGCTCGCCGTCGGCCTCGTTCAGCGTCACCGCCGCCCGGCAGGCGGCCATGGCCAGCGTGTGCCGCACAGCCTGCGGCACACGCCAGGTCTGCAGGCCCTCCATCCGGCCGTTCCACCACCGTGCCGGCAGTCGGCGGTGATCGCGGGCATCAACCATCTGATGCACCCATACGGCCGGCAGTCCTCTGCACCGCGCCGCCCACGGCAACAGCCAGAATCCCGCCCGTCCACAGGCGTTGAAGATCAGTGCATCCGCCCCGGTCTCATCGAGGGCCGAAAGAAAACCGCGCACCAGTCCGGTGCCGGCGCCTCGCCGCCCATCAAGAACCTTCACCGGCGCGCCCTCTTGTCGCAGCCGCTCCATCACCGCTTCACCGGCGATGCCCCGGTCGATCCACAGGATCCCCGGCGACAAACCCCGACGGCGCGCCGCCGCGCACATCGCCACGATGTAGCGCTCGGCCCCGCCAAAATGCGGCGCGTCGCTGACGAAGAAGGGTCTGGCGATGGGGCGGCTCATTGCGGGCCTTTCACGCAATCCCCGGGCAACAGCCGGGCTGCTTGTCGCCGGGAAGTCCGGGCGTGCTTGCGCCGCGCGAATCGGCGGGGGCATGACGCCATCCCTGGCGAACGTTCGTTCGGATCCTTCCGGGCGGGTGGCTTGCGCGCTAACCCATTGCCGCACAAGCACTCCCGATAACAGTCGCTATGGTGGATATCGGTCGCTGGCAGGATAAGTTGAGGTCCCCCCGGTCATTCCGGCCGCCCCCGGCAGATCCCGCCAGCCAGGGAAATGCCCAGCCCGCCGGAGGCCTGAGAACCGCCTGATTATCGGACGTGTCCACGCCTGCCGACCTGCGGCCGCCGGCGGTTCTTCCGGCAAGGGATACACGGCGGACTCAGCTTCCGCAGTGGCACTGGACTGCCGCAGAAAGGCAGGCGGCGAACCGCCGGGCGATGCGACGGCGGTCGTAGGGCTCGACGGCCTGCCAGTTGCGGTCCGGAATGAGCCGTCCCGCCAGGTGCGCGGCGATGATGCGCTCGAAGGCGGCCCGGACCGCCCCGGCATCCTCGAACGGCACCACGGTAGCGTTGCCGGCCCGCCGCAGGATGCGGGCGGTGTCGCTTTCCGGCGGAACCATGCCCAGGATGTGCGGCGGCAGGGCCAGCAGCTCGAAGGTCTTGCCCGGTATGCTCATCCGGCCGTGCGCGCAGTCCGGGACGATGACGAGATTGCAGGCCGCACCGGCTGCCAGTGCCAGTGCCTGCCGGTGATCGAGATATCCGGCGAAGGTCAGCCATTCAGGAGCGCACTGCTGCCAGAATCGGCGCTGTTCGCGGTCGATCGTGCCGGCCACCACGAGTCGGACCTTTGCCGCCCAGTCGGGCCGGGCCGAAAGCACGCCGGCCAGCGGCTCGACGATGCGCGACAGCTCGCGGCGGCCGTATAGCGATCCCGCGCACGCCAGAATGCAGTGGTCTGTCCTGGGCGACGTGAACGCGGGATCCCTCAGAAGCGGATGCAGGTCACGACGATCGAAGCCGTTGGTCACACACCGGATGCTGTCGCGGGACCTGTCGGGGTAGCGGCTCAGCAGATCCTCGCGCAGCGCCGGACAGGTGGTCACGACGATACGGGCCTGCCGCAGGATCATGCGTTCCAGTTTCGCAGACGCGGAATCCGGCTGATGACCGACGCATCCCCGGTCGAAGTCGCTGATCAGCGGATCGCGCAGATCGGCCAGCCAGGGCAGGCCGGCGACGGCGGTCAGGCGTGCGGCGATGCGGTGCACGAAGTGCGGCGGGCCGGTGGAGACCACGGCGTCGAACGGGCATGCGCGGTGAAGCCGGAGAGCGGCGCGAAAAGCCGGACCTTGCCAGAGGCTGCTGCCGTCGCCTGCGCCGAGCCGCTCGGCCAGGGCGGTCAGGCGCCAGTAGAGGGCGTCTTCAAAGCGTGAGGTCGGTCGACGTCCCTGTCGACCGACCTCAACTCGTGCATGGTGACGGGCATCCGTTCCCGTATGCAACCGGAACAACGAAGCGATGCGACCTGCCAGGCACGCGGGTTCCCAGCCGCTGACGCGGTGAACGCCGCTGCCGGCGCTGTCCTCCATCGTGGCGTCGTACCAGGCGAACCGCTCATGGTTCGCGGTGACGACTTCGACCGACCACCCGCAGGTCGGCAGGTACGCGGCGAGCCTGGCCGGCCGCTGCAGGGTGGCTCCGCCCGCGGGCGGGAACATGTAGCTGATCAGCAGGACGCGCCTCGGCGGGGCGGCCCCGCGGCGATCGGCTCCCGGCAGCTCGGGCTCGTGATCGAGCCATCGCCGCCAGCGTTCCAAGGCTTCCCGATACGCCCGGTCGTCCGCCGCCGGGCGGGCTCCCTTGATCATCGTTGAGCCGGCCGGCATCGCATCGACCTCGGGTATCGGGCAGCGCCCGCGAGCGGGAACTCCGATAACCGCTCTCGATTGGGATATCGGTCGGTCCGCAGAAAAGTTGAGGAATATCGGCCGCAACCGCGTCCAATAGGCCTGATCGGCGTTTGCGTGGGCCCGGCGGGCGATATTATCGGTCTTGGCGCCGCGCCAGCAGGGCCAGATTGTCGCCCAGGGAGGTTCGCCAGGGATGGAAGACGCCCTGTTTCTTCGGAGCCGCGCCGTTTCGGGCGGCGGCCTCGATCCGTGCCAGAGCGGAGTCGCAGGAGTCCGGCGGGTCCAGGCACAAAGCCCGCGACCGGGAGGGGGGAGTCAGGCGATCCAGACCCGCCCGCACCCGCCATGCGAGGCTCTCGGGCAGTCGCCGCACCAGACAGTCCAGTTCGGGCCGATGGCCCCACAGCGCATGGGCGAAATGGGTGACGCTGCGCATCTCGACGTTTTCCAGGCCGCACTGCCGGGCCAGCGTGGTCAGGCTGCGGGTGCCGTACAGGAAGATGTGGAAGGGATTCAGGCCGATCCAGTGTCGGCCGCCAAGCCTTCGCCATGGGCTGTCCCAGTTCGGTGTTTCCAGCAGTACGAGTCCGCCGGGCCCGAGGGCTGAAGCCATGCTCCCAAGAAAACGTCGCGGCTCCGGCACATGCTCGATGACATCGGTCGCGACAGCCAGGTCGCAGGGGGGCACGTCGGCCGCGTGTTGCTCGATCGTGCCGGTGCGGACGTTCAAATCCCATTGCCGGCGGGCATATTCGGCCGCCGGGGAAGAGAGTTCTATACCGACGACGTTCCACCCGCGCCGCCGGGCCAGAACCAGCAGTTCGCCCTGAGCACAACCGACCTCCAGAAGGCGGCGGCCGCCGCGCGACTCCAGCGGCAGAAGGTATTCGATGTAAAGCTGCGCGGCCCGCCCCCAGCGTTTGGCGGGCGGCTCGTGGAAGACGTAGTAGTCGGCGTCGTAGAAGCCGCGGATCTCCTGAGCGTCCGGTTGCGGCCAGGCGAAGATCAGGCCGCATCTCCGGCAACGGTGCAGCGGAAGTGTCAGGCGACCGGTCCCGGCGTGCCGGGGCCACAACGGGCGGCTGTCGTGCGCGCCGCAGCATGCGCAGGCCGGCGACCGCCGGGCGGATGAACGCTGGCCGCCGGCGATCCGGGGCGAACAGCAGCCTGTCAATCCGGCTTCCGCCATGTCAGATCAGTCCGTAACGCACGAACTCCTGCAGTCGCCAGGGCCACCGCCTGAACGAGGGCCGGCGGACGACGCTATCGTAGAGGCCGTTCCGGACCCGCCAGGCGGCACGGAACGCCCGGCGGTGCCACGCCCGCCCGGTCCGACGGCCGATGCGCTCCAGCGCCTGCTGGACCCATGCGGCCACCATGGCCGGTGAAGGCAACTCGCCCTGGCCGTGAAAGATCACCGGGCTGCCCAGCGGGTTCCAGAGCGTCTGGTAGCGCTGCCGCTGGGTCATGCCCCAGGGGAAGTCGCGCACCGAGTCATCCCAGGACCATACCAGGCGCGGGCAGCCGCACAGGGCCGCCAGGTGAAGCCCGCCGGTGGAGTGCCCGACGGCCAGGTCGCAGGCCGACAGCGCCTCGATGGCCGAGGCGGCCTCGTTGGGATAGCTGCTGACGTTGATGCCCCGGTCGATGAGCAGATCGTACAGTTCCTCCCAGCAGGCCGTCGGCCAGTTCTGGTCGGCATTGAAGGCCCGCTGCCGCATGACCAGGACGACCCAGGGGGCATCCATCGGGTCGCGCGGGACGCGCCGGAACTGAATGAACCTCTGGTGAGCCGCGTCGCAGGGCAGGAGTCGCCCCTCCATGGCCGGCAGGAGGGTCGTGACGGCCGCACCCGCGTCCCGGAGCGTCCGGACCGCGCTCTGCAGCATCGGTTCGATGCAGGCCCGGATCTGCGGCACCGGCAGGGGGCGGCGGTGGGCATCGACGCGGCGGTCCTCGCAGGGTTCGCCGGGCAGGCCGCTCAGATCGACGACGCGGTAGTCGGCAGCCATGTCTTCGTAGAAGGCCTCACGACCGGCGGCACCGAGGACCACCAGGCGGTCGAAGCCTTCCTCCCGGAACACCCGCCGGACGTGAGCCTGCCAGGACATCAGCTCCCAGCCGATCTCACCGACGTAGGGTCCGGCCAGCAGGGTCTTCACGGGTGCACCCCCACGACATCTTCAGCGGTCGCGGCGTTGGCGGCCTTTCCGCGGGTTTCCATCGACCGGAAGCGGACTTCGCCCACCACGGTCGGCGGCGTCGCCGGCCGGGCATCCTCCAGGTCGCGCAGGGCGATCTCGGCGGTGGCGACGCCCATCAGCAGCGCCAGGGCGTCCTTGTCGACGTCGGCCTGGTGCCACAGACGTTTCAGGCTGTCCCGGCGGAGGCATTCGAGAACCCGCGCGTCCGGTTCCAGCAACATATCCAGCGCCCCCGAGGCCTTCCAGGCCCGCAGGGTGAGCATCAGCATGCCCGCCGCGCCCAGGCCGACCTCGCGGGTCCAGGGGTGGCGCAGTCGTGCCCACGCGCGGAAGAGCTTTTCCTTCTGCCAGCACCAGTTGCGGCTCCAGGCATCGGTGGTCAGGGGCAGGCCGTCGTAGCTGGCGCGCTGGGCGCGCGCGAAACGCGGATAGCGGCGGCGGATCAGTTCCATGTGGAAGCGCTTGCCGCGCAGCAGGTCCGGCGGCGCGGCCGCATACCAGTCGAGCATCGCCCGGTCGCTGCCGGGGCAGCGGAGCACGGCGTGCGGCGTGAGCATCCACGTGCCGATCACGTCGTTGCGGCCGCTGCGGCCGGCGACCACGACGAATTCGGCCTTTCGGACGGGGTCATCGACCTGGGCCTGTCGAAAACGCCGGTCGATCCGCTCGGCCCAGCGTTCGAAACTGCTGCGCGCCAGGTCCGGCCGGAGCAGGTCGTCCACCGCCTCGATTCGGCCGCCGCCGTGGAGGCGGGCGCAGGCCCAGGCCCACTGGTGGGGCGGCCGGTCGGGCAGCATGTCCCGGGCGTCGGGCAGATGCACGCCGGCCAGTGCGCCCATCAGATAGCCCTCGAGCAGCACGCACGGCCTGCGGGCCTCCAGCCACCGGGGAATCATCGCCGCCGCGGCCAGGTGGCGTGCACTGTGCAGGCCCTGCGTGCGGCGGATCAGTCCCATCAGCGGCTCGACCGCCTCGCGCGGCTCATACGGCAGCCACTGGTGGGCGGCGCCGGCGGCGCGGGCCACGCGCGGGGCGAAGCGCACGTCCTCGCTGACGGCCGTGCCGGTGGTGAAGCAGAACGGCACCCGTCCGGTCGCGTGTGCGGCCGCCAGGATGCAGCGCGAGTCCATGCCGCCGCTGAGTCCCAGCAGCAGCGGCGAGCGGGTGTCGGCCTGGCGGCGGACGCACCGTTCGAGGACCTCTGCGGCGCTGTCGACCAGACGCCCGACGTCGGTCTCGGCTACCGGAAGATGGCGGAACTCCCAGTAACAGCGGGGCTGCAGGCCCTGCGGTGTCCGCGTCAGAACGTGCCCGCCGATCAGCCAGCGCACGCCACGGATCAGCGTGCGATCGTCGACCATGTTGCCGGTCCTCAGCAGGTCGGTCAGGCCCTCGTCCCACAGCGCCGGCGGTGCCTGAGCGCCGATCCGCACGGCGTCGGGAGTCGGTCCGATCACGTCGCGGCCGCGCTGGCTCGTCCAGAACACCGGAATCAGGCCGAGCTTGTCGTTGAAGATCTGCCAACGGTCGGCGCGGGGGTCGTACCAGGCGCCGCAGAACGAGCCGTCCACTTCGGCCAGGCAGTCGAGCCCGCGGCGGGCGAGGCGGCGCAGCACCGCCGTCCCGATCATGCGGGGTTCGTGCCGGCCGTGCTGCCCGTCGCGCCAGTCGTCGGGCACCAGCAGATCGCCGGTCCAGGCCAGCACGTGGCCTTCCGATGTCGCCACGCCCGCCCCGCAGGTCGGCTCATCGGCTGCGGGGGCCGCCGCGGCCAAGGCCCAGTCGCGGCCCCTGGCGGCGGCGATCCGCCGATCGGGCGGCAGACCGGTTCGTGCCAGCATCCGCTGGACGGCCAGGCAGGCTTCGCCGGGCCGGGAATCAAACACCATGAACAGTCCGGGGCTCAAACCGATACTCCCTGGCCTTGTTTGCAGCCGATGCATGCTTTGCAGCGCGTTTCGCCCGGGTGGCGGACCGCAGCGTGTCCAGCCACTGCCTGCGGATGTCCTGAGGGTCGTGTCGCGTTCGGGCCAGTTCAGCGGCCCGGCGGCCAAGTTCAGTGCGAAGCGCCTGGTCGGCCAGCAGCCGCGCGAGCGTCCCGGCCAGGGCATCGATGTCCAGCGGCGGCACCAGCAGGCCGCAGCGTCCGTAATCGACCAGTTCGGGAAGTCCGCCGGCGGTGGTGACCACGACCGCGCGTCCGGCGGCCATGGCCTCCAGGACCATGTTGCTCGAGGATTCGCGAGGCGAGCACAACACGACCACATCCATGCCCGCGTAGGCCGGCCGGACGTCGTCGGTCGGCCCGGTCCAGGTGACGCGGCCGACGAGGCCGAGTTCGGACGCCAGTCTGTCGAGAGCGGGTCGTTCAGGACCTTCGCCGACCAGCACCAGACGGGGCGCGGGACTCGAACGGAGGCGCGCGAAGGCGTGCAGCAGCACGTCCAGGCGTTTTTCGCGGCCGATGCGGCCCACGAAGCCGATCACCGGCGGCCCGGCCGGCCGGCGAGGCTCCGGGCCGACAGGTGCGGCGACGGCGTTGGGAATCACCCGCCCCCGGGCACGCGGATAACCGTAGATGCGCTCGTAGCCCTCGCGGACGGCATGGCTGTTGTAGACGATGGCGCGGGCCTGCATGGCCGTCAGACGCGTTTTGAGAACGGCCTTCCGCCGGTACAGGCCCAGGCCGGGCACCAGGCCGAACATGTGGCGGCGCGAGCCGTGATCCGCGACCGGCCACGGCATGGTCCGGTGGGTCACGACCACCGGTACGCCGGCCAGGCGGGCTGCGATGACCGCGGCCCGGAACGGCGTGTTGGATGACTGGACGAACAGGGCCACATCCGGCCGGACCCGGCGGAACCAGCGGTGGCTCCGCCGGATGCGATCCAGCCGGTACTCACGGTCGCCCGCGATGGTCGAATCGACCCAGCCGACCGTTTCCACCCTCAGCCGACCTCGCGTCGCCCACGTGACGGGGCTGTAAATGTCCTGCCCGGACAGGGCCACAGTGACCCCCCAGCCGGCCGAGAGCATGGTTTCGGTCACGAAACGGCAGGCGCGTTCCAGGCCGCCGATGCCGCCGGGATGGGCGACGACAAGGGCAACATGCAGGGATGTCTCGCGGGGGATGTCGTTGATCATTCAACGCACCTCCGCGGTCGGCATGGCCTGTCCGGCGAGGCGATCCCACAGCCGCACGATGCCCATCGGCAGCCGGGCCCGCCGGGCGAGCCGCCGGATTTCCTCGTCCTCCGGGGCCAGTCTGGCCGCGAGGGTCAGCAGCGCCCGTGCGTCTCTCGCATCGCGTCGCCACCAGGCCTCGCGGGCCGCGGCCAGCACCGGCTCGATCATGTACCGCCGGATCGATTCGGCCGGCAGGGCGTTGAAGGCATCCGGAAACGCCTGGCGGAAACCCTCCTGGGCCTTCCAGTGGCACAGGGCCCCCAGGGCGGTGCGGGCGGTGATGTTTCCCTGATGGCGGGTGATGTGGTACAGCGGCTCGGGCAGATACACGAAATCGGCGCGGGTCGAGGCCGCCAGCCACATCGCGTAGTCCTCGGAGATGGGCAGATCGGCGCGGAAGTTGCCCAGATCCAGGATCAGTTCGCGCCGCATCATCACCGAAGCGCCGCAGACGGGGTTGGATTCGAAGATCGCACGCGTGCATCGACCGGAGGCGCGCTCGCCTCCGGACCGCAAGCGGGGAGGTCGGGTGTCGCCGAGCCATCGGAGCGTGGCCCCGGTATGCACGACGGTTTCGGTCCGCGCGGCGCTCAGGACGGCCAGCTGGCGTTCGTTCTTGGCGGCGTCGACGATGTCGTCGGCGTCGACGAAGGCGATGTAGCGCCCGCGTGCGGCCTCGACCCCCATTCTGCGTGCGGCCCCGGGCCCGCGCCCGGAGCCGGCCAGCACGCGCACCGGCGGGCCGAAGCCTGCGGCCAGCGCGGCGCTGTCGTCGCGGCTGCGATCGTCGATGACCAGGACTTCCAGCGGGGGAACGGTCTGGTTCAGCGCGCTGCGGATGGCGTCCGCCAGCGTTGCCCGGGCGTCGCGGCAGGGGATGATGACCGACACCTCGGCGTCGCGGCTCAGCATACGGCCTCCACTGCCGCGGCGGACTCACGGCCCGTCTCGGCACGAGGTGCCGAAACGGCGACGGCGCTCCATCGCCGCGGCTGATGCACCGGCCCGTCGGTCTTTCCGTCGGCGACCACGCTGATGCGGTACGCGCGGTCGTGCCAGTCGTGTTCGGGCAGGCCCTTCTCGTCGGCGATGGCCACTCCGACCTGGTAGATGCCCTCACCCAGCCCCAGGTGGGGCAGGTCCACGGCCACCGTGCCCTTGCCGGCGCAACGTCCCAGCCGCAGCCCGTCGCGCCGGGCGTCGAACTGGAAGAACAGCCCGGCGCCGAACATGTGGACCGACACGGCGAAGTTGGGATCGACCAGGCCGCCGTCGGCCGGATCGATGTGGTAGTCGATCTCCAGCCGGACCGGCTCGCCGGATACGAACGTCGAGGCCGGCCGGCCGTCGGCCCTGAGCAGGCGCACCGCGTCGATGCGGGCCCGGCGTCCGGGTGCGGCAGCGCGTCCGCCGAGGTGCGATCCCTCCGCGCCGGCCGGGTTGGCGTCCTCCAGGTCGGTCACCAGCCGGCTGTACTCCGCGATGGCCTCATCCGGTGTGCCGATGCGGCGGATGCGGCCGTGGTCGAGCAGCACCACGCGGTCGCAGAAACGCTTGATGGCCGCCAGATTGTGCGAGACGAAGATCACCGACGTGCCGCGGCGGAGGAAGCCGCGCATGACATCCATGCACTTGACCTTGAAGGCCACGTCGCCCACGCTGAGCACCTCGTCGACCAGGAGGATGTCGGGTTCCATGTGGGCGGCGACCGAGAAGCCCAGGCGCACGTACATGCCCGAGGAGTAGCGTTTCACGGGCATGTCCAGAAACTCGCGGATGCCGGCGAAGTCCACGATGCGGTCGAACTTGCGGCGGATCTCGGCCCGGCTCATGCCCAGAATGGCCCCGTTGACGAAGATGTTCTCGCGGCCGGAGAGGTCGCCGTGGAAGCCGGCGCCGACCTCGATCAGCCCGCTGAGCCGGCCGTGAACGGCCACTTCGCCGCGGTCGGGCTTCAGGACGCGGGAGAGCACCTTGAGGATGGTGCTCTTGCCGGCGCCGTTGGGACCGATGATGCCGACGGCCTCGCCCCTGCGGACTTCGAAACCGACATCGCGCAGGGCCCAGAAGGACTCCCGCCCGGAGCTCCGGCCGGCCAGTCGGGCCGCGGCGCGGACCAGCTGCTCCCACAGCAGCCCCTCGTGGCCGCCCTTGCGGAAGCGCTTCCACAGCCCGCGAACCTCGATGGCGTTGCCGCCGGCGGCGCTCATGACCGGTCCTCCGGCGGGGCGGGCCGGTCGCGGCATTCGGGCGTCCGGGCCAGGCCGTAGAGGTTGCGGCAGGCAACGGACTTGCGTCCGAACAGCAGCCGGCCCCACCAAGTCCGGCGGCAGCCCTCGTCCTTGAAGCCCGGGTGGGTGTGCTCGGCGAAGACCCGGATGTCGCGCAGCCCCGCCCGCCGGAGCAGCCCCCGCAGGTGGACCGGATCCAGGCAGTTGAAGTGCCCGTGCTCGTGGCGGTAGAAGCGCTCGTGTTCGGATCGCAGCCGCCGCAGCGGGCCGCGTTCCAGCCCGCGCACCCAGGCGGTGAACAGACGGTCCGGCAGCCAGGCCATCGGCGCCAGCAGGGCCAGCAGCTTGATGCGGTCCGGGTCGAACCAGTAGTAATGCCGGCCCGGCGAGGTCTGGATGATGATCGTGCCGCCGGGCCGCAGCACATGCCTCAGGCCCGCCAGAAGCGTCAGCAGCGACGCATCGTCGAGATGCTCGAAGATGTCGCAGGCCACGGCCGCGTCGAATGTGTGCGGCTCGAAGAGCTGTTCCAGCCGGCGGATGTCGCCGGTCAGCAGCGTGCAGCGGTCCTGCAGGCCGAGCGAATCGACCAGCTCGCGGCCGCGGTCGATCATCGCCGGCAGGATGTCCACGCCCCAGGTGCGGTGGCCCTTGCGGGCGAACTCGACGGCGTGACTGCCGACAGCGCAGCCCACGTCGAGGATCCGCTGGTTGTCGCCCGGCGGCATCAGGCCGGCGATGCGGTCGTGGACCATCGTCCAGTGGTTGCGGACGCCGGCCAGGCACTCGGCATAGGGTCGCAGCTGGTTCTCGACGAACGGCATCTTCTCGGCCAGGATGCCGTAGGCCTCGGCGTAATGCCCGTCGCGCAGCAGGGCGACCATCTGGGCCGACCAGCTCAGCGGCCGGCGGGGATCGACGTACGCCCGGATGTCGAGCGTCGAGCCCGCGGCCGCGGGGGTTTCAGCTTCCAACACGGCCATCTTTCGAAGACTCCATGCCGCGGCGCCGGCGGCGACCGGCGGGCGCACGCCGACCGGCGCGCGGCGGCCCGTCCGCCAGCCGTCCGCGGCTGATGGTTATGTCGGCAGGCGGAAGGGCCCGGGCGAGTTCGGCCCCATAAAGAATCCGCGGCGTCCCGGCCCTCGTGGCGATTATGGGGCCTGCGCGGTTATCGGATGCCGGGCCTCAGCGGGCGAAGCGCTGCCAGAGCGTCAGGAGAATCCGGCCGGCCTGAGCCGGGACGATCAGCCGCGGCAGGGCCGGAAGGGCGGCACGTTCGCCGCGCACGGTGTCCTGCTCGAGGGTCAGACCGCAGGCGTAGCCCATCTCGCCCAGGGCGGCTTCGGTGGCCGGGGAGATGCTCGCCGGTCGGCCGTAGGGGTACGAGAAGTGCGGTCCATCGGATCCCAGGCGAAGTTGCAGCAGTCTCCGGGCCTCGCTGAGCTCGTGGCGCAGTCGCTCGGGGGTCTGCGGTGCCAGGGCGATGTGCGACAGGCCGTGACTGCCGACATCCACGCCGGCCTGGCGAAGCTGACGGGCCTGCGCCCAGCTCATCGGCGCAAAGCCCGGAAAACGCTCGCGCAGGTCGGCCAGTTCGTCGGGCGGACAGGGCTCCACGAGCTGCCGCCACAGTTCTTCTCGCCGCTCTTCGGGCAGGTAGCGGAGATGATCGATCAGCCAGGCCAGCGCCGCGCGTCGGCGTCCGGGCGTGTCGAGCTCGAATGCGAGCGTGCGTCCCTCCCAGGGCAACGACAGGCGTTTGCGGCTTCCGCGGTGCACCAGGAGCCGCAGGTCGTCCACCCACTGCCGCCGGCCGTGTTCGATCAGGCCGGCCGGGAGGAACGCCGACCAGGGCAGCCGCAGACGGTCGAGTTCCTCGGCGGCGATCTCGGCATTGTTGGCGTAACCGTCGTCGAAGGTGATGACCACGGCGCGGGGCGGAAGCGGGCGGCGTTCGCGCAGGCAGTTGACCAGCTCGGCCAGTGGAATCACACGGAAGGATCGCCGCAGGGTGTTCAGGACGGCTCGCAAGCCCCGGACCGGGAGCACGCCCTCCTCGACCTGGGGATCGGGGCGCCGACCGACACCGTGAAAGCACAGGATCGCGGCCCGCGCGGCGAGGTCCGGAAGGCAGTCGTGGGCCCGGGCGATGCCCAGCGCCCGGCCGCAGAGGTCGCGTACCCGGGCCCGGGCTGCGGGAGACAGGCCTGCCGCCCGGGCTTCCACCCGCCAGGTCAGGCCGGCGATGATTCGTTGGCCGATGAGCATCCGCAGTCCTCGCGGGGTCCGTGGCATCTGGCGGCGTCAGACCCTTTCGGCGAATCGCCCCTCCAGCACGCGATAGGCCGCCCAGGCGCCGGCGGTCAGCATCGCCCCGACGGCCGCGGACAGGAGCAGGGCCGGCGGCTCGGGCATCCGGCCTTCCAGCAGCACCGAGCGATAACCGCTGATGATCGGCACCATCGGGTTGGCCAGGGACAGAAGCCGCATGGCCGTTCCGCCGTCGTCCGGCAGCGGATACAGCACGTTGGTCAGGAACATCCACATCTGAATGCCGACGTTGAACAGGTACTTCACGTCGCGGTACCAGAGGTTGGCCAGGGCCAGCCACAGACCCAGGCCGAGCATGATCAGCAGCTGGAAGGCGATCAGCGGTCCGAGCCACAGCAGCGAAGCGCCCAGGGGCAGGGTCAGGCCGCAGGTGACCCGGTAGTACACGGCCAGCCCGACCAGCACGGTCGAGGCGACCAGAAAATCGAAGAATGCGCTGGCGACGGCGGCCATCGGCAGGATCTGCCGGGGGAAGTAGACCTTGGTGACCATGTCGCGGTGGGCGGCCAGGCTGAGCACGGCGCCGCCCAGTCCGGCCGCGAAGAGCGTCCAGGGCAGGATGCCGATGTAGGCCCAGATCGCATACGGGACGCCCAGTTCGCTCAGCGCTCCGGCGGACACCGCCCGCGTGAACACGAAGGTGAACAGCAGCATCAGCCCCAGCGGCTGGAGGAGGGCCCAGGCCACGCCGAGCAGGGAGTGGCGGTAGCGCACGACGATCTCGCGCCGCACGAGCTGAAAGAGCAGGTCGCGATACTGCCAGATCTCGCTCAAGGGCCATCCTCCCTGGACATCCGCAACCGCCTCGCTTCTCACGTCGCGGTCACGGCCAGCTCCGGCGCCGGGGGCGCGGGGGTCCGGCCAGCGGCGGGCACGAAGCCCGCGGAAGGCCGATGGGCGAGGGTGCGCTCGACGATCAGGCTGATCTGTTCGAGTCGCTGGGCCCAGGATTCCGGCAGCATGGACTCCGAACGGGCCCGGCGCTGGTCGGGGCTGTTGCACTTCCGCGCGGCCTCGCAGCAGTCGGCCATGGACTGGGCGTCGTCGGCCAGCCACACCGAATTGGGTATCGCCCGCACGGCCGGCAGGGAAGTGCTGACCGTGGGCACCCCGGCGGCCAGATATTCGTGCAGCTTGATCGGGTTGGCGGCCTGGGTCAGCGGCACGTCCTTGAACGGGATCAGGCCGACGTCGAACCATCGCAGATAGTCCGGCAGCAGGCGATGGTCCCTGGGCCCGAGCCAGTGCACGTTGCGCAGGCCCGCGCAGGGCCCGCGCTGCTGCTGGGTCGGGCCGATCATGACCACCGAGGCGTCCGGGCGCATGCGGGCCAGGCCGGCGATCAGCCCGAGGTCCACCCAGTCGCCGATCACGCCGACGAAGCCGAAGATCGGGCGGCTCAGGGCCGCCAGGTCCGCCGGGGGCGGCACATCCCGCCGCAGGGCCTGCGAGAGGTGGCCGTGATCCACGCCGTGCTCGACGTGCTGGACGTTCCAGTGCAGCCGGCGCTTGTTCTCGTACAGCGGGGGCGAGGTGGTGATGATCACGTCGCTGCGGGCGATGAGCTCGCGCTCGCGGTCCTCGATGAGCCGCCGGTTGTAGCCGGGAAACTCGCCGAACGCGTCGACGCAGTAGTACAGGACCAGTTCCTCGTCGAACCTGCCGACCAGCTCGGCCACGTCGGGGGCGAAGCTCCAGATCTGCACCGGCCTGCGGGGCAGACGGCGAAGGATGCCCCTGATCGCCCGGCTGACCATCCGGGCGTTGAACCGCCGCGCGGCCGAGGAGCCCGGCAGGGGCAGCTGGCAGGGGGTCACGACGGTGATCGAGTCGCTGACCGCCTGCGGGCCCTGGCGGATCTGCCACAGCCGGCCGGCCATGTGACGCAGGTCGGTCCGGTCCAGCCGCGGCCGCCGGGAGGCGTGCCAGTTGACCCAGATGATGTTGTTCTGCTCCGAGAGCCGACGCATCACATGGTGCTTGCTCGTCGGATGGTAGTTCCAGCCGCTGGCGAAACAGATGATGTTCTTGTCGCGGATCATGATGATGCAGCCTCATGCCGGCAGGGCGACCACCCTCCCGGACGCGGGGACCCGGCGGATCGCAGCCGGGTTCGCGGTTCGTTCGTGCGCCGGCCGTCCCGTGTCGCCGGGGTTTCCTCCCAACAGTTCCTCCAGACGCAGCAGGCCCCGGGAGGCGCCGCCGCCTTCCCGGACAAAGGCCAGCCCGTTCAGCCCGATTGTTCGGGCCCGCATTCGGTCCTCCAGCAGATCGACCACCGCCCCGGCGATGTCCCGGGCGCCGGAGGCCACCAGCAGGTCGCGCCCGGGGTCGGCGCCGAGGCCTTCGGCGACCTCGGGCGTCACCACGCAGGGCCGCGCGGCCGCCATGGCCGAGAGCACCTTGATCTGGACGCCGCGGGCCAGCCGCAGCGGAGCGACATGCACGCACATGCCGGCCAGCCAGGGGCCGACGTCGGGTACGGTGCCGGTCACACGGATGCCGTCGCGCCCGTCGAGCCGCCGCACGGCGCGGGTCGGAGAGCGTCCCACGATCCACAGCCGGGCCGAGGGGCGGCGGGCTCGGATCAGCGGCCAGATCGACCCGGCAAGCCACCTGGCGGCGTCGATGTTGGGCTCGTAGTCCATGGCCCCGACGAAGCCGACGACATCGTCGT
This sequence comes from uncultured Phycisphaerae bacterium, assembly GCA_938005315.1. Taxonomy (GTDB): domain Bacteria; phylum Planctomycetota; class Phycisphaerae; order UBA1845; family PWPN01; genus CALLOB01. Next base: position 61,648 of record CALLOB010000005.1, on the reverse strand, counting down.
CCGGCAGCGGCGGCGGGTCGGCGGCCGGGGCATCCCCGAAGCCCGCTCCGGCTCCAGCCGGAATGACGTGCACCCGGGCGCGCAGGGCGGGGTCGGTCACGGCCTCCGCCTCGCGTCGGCTGACCAGCACGGTGGCGTCGAAGGCCGCGATCCAGGCGCGTTCGCGGTCGGCCAGCCGGGAGGCCTCCAGGGCATAAAGCTGACGGGCGGGCCAGACGGAGCGGGCCGCGGACTGGGCCCACTTGCGGCTGTCCAGGTCATCCATAACCAGCACCCGGCGCGGCGCCGGCACGCTCAGCGCCGCCGGGGCCATGCTGGAGGAGAAGGCCAGCACGGCGTCGAAGCCGATCCGCCGACCCCAGTCGGCGATCTGCCGTTCGAGGCGGGCCGAGCGGAAGTAGTTTTCGGTGGCGGTGCCGCCGGCGGTCAGCCCGGCCAGGGCCCGGCACGTCGCCGTCGCCGGGCGAAGCGGCAGGGCCGAGACCTCCCGGCAGAGGCCGCGCCAGCGGGCCAGGGACTCGGCGGTCTGGGCAGCGTGCTCCCGGCCGGCGGGCGGATCCAGGAAGCCGGCGCACCACAGTTCGTGGCGGCGGGCCAGCCAGTCCAGCAGCGCCGCGGCGCGCAGCTTGGCCCCGCGGTCGGGCGGACAGGGCAGGCGATGGATGAGAAACAGCAGTCTCATGTTCGTCCGTGTTGCGGCCGCCGAAACAGGCTCCGCCGCGTTTTTTCAGCGTCGGCCGGCTCTTCAGCCCGGAATCGAGCGTGCCAGCCAGGCTCCCAGCGGCCGCGTGACCGCCAGCGGAAGCCGCGGCCAGAGTCTGCGGGCGACGGCCAGCCGGGGGTTGTCCGGATGCAGGTTCGGCGCCTCAGATCCCCGCAGCGACGCGTACTGGTACTCCAGCGGCCGAGGCTGGAACCCCTGGAAGCGTTTGAAGTCGCAGACCCCGGCGTTGTCGACGCGGCTGCGGCCGAAATCGAACACCCGGCACCCCCTGCGCACCGCCTCCTCCATCGCGGCCAGGTACATGAGGTTGTTGGGGTGGTACCTCTCGAAACGCTCGTCGCAGCCGGCGAAGTAGGGCATCATCACCCCGCGAAACGTGAAGCTCAGCAGGCCGGCGATGGGTCTGTCACGGTGGAGCACGAGCTGGACCAGATGGCCGGGCGCCTGGGGATCTGCCGGGCCGGCCGGCGTGCTGCGTATCAGTGCTTCGAAAAATCCCTGCGGGTAATTCAGCGAGCCCAGCCTCCGCATGCTGCGGCTGTAGAGTTTCCAGACGGTCGGCAGGCACTCGTCGCCGAAGACGATCTGGAGCCCGAATCGCTCGCGGGCATGACGTGCGGCCGCCCGGGCTTTGCGGGGCAGCCGGGCGAGAACCTCGGCCGGGTCCTCCGGCAGCGCGCGGCGGAAGGTGACATAGCGATTCACCACCGGCAGGTCCGGGCAATGCGCCTTTTCGGAGCGGATGTCGATCCACCGGACGCGCATGCTCCGGGCGCGTTCCAGGGCGGCCTCGAGCAGCGCCTGGTGGCATTCGGCGTCGTCGGCCAGGGTCCCGCCATACACCGCGTAGGGGGTGCTCACCAGGATGCGCCCGGCCAGACGGCTCTCGACGCGGAACAGCGGAAACACGCCGGTCAGCCGTTCGCCCCGCCAGGCGGCTAGGGCGCAGGGGGCGTGCCCGAAGGCGGTCTCCACGGCATCCTGCCAGACCGGCGTGTGGAAGAAGGTCGCCTCCGGATGGTCCCGGACGTACTCGTCCCATCGGCCCCGCGCGGCGGCGTCGAGTTCGCGGACCGTCGGGGGCATGTTCATGCCTCCGCCGCAAGGGGGTTGTAGTAATCGCTGGACTCGGGCCGGGCCAGGCCGTTGTGGCACTCGCCGACCAGGATAGATCCGGCGATGGGAATCCGGTTGGCCTGCAGCATCCGCACGCAGCGTCGCAGGACGCCTTCCGGGGTGCTGTTCAGGCGGATGACGATCAGCGTCGAGTGGCAGAGTGGAGCCACCAGGCCGATGTCCGCGAAGGTGTCCATGGGTGGCGTGTCCACCAGCGCGTAGTGGAAGCGCTCGCGGATCTCCTGGAAGATCGAGGCCAGCCGGGAGCCGCCGAACAGGTCGCTGGGGCTCTCGCCGGCCGGGTCTCCCGAGGGAATGAGATGCAGGTTGCCGCGCACGACGGGCAGGCAGACCTCCGAGAGCGGTCTGTCGCCCCGGATCACATCCACCAGGCCGGGCTTGTCGGCGGCGGAGAACAGATCGCTGAGGCCCCGGCGGCGCAGATCGCAGTCCACCATGGCCACGCGAAGATGGCGCAGCTCGGCGAAGCAGAATCCCAGGTTGCCGACGCTGACCGACCGGCCCTCTCCGTGGAGGCTGGAGGCCACGGCGTAGATGCGCGAGCCGCCGTCGGGATTGGCGGTCAGGAGCCGCGTGCGGATGGCCCGGTACTTCTCGGATACGACCAGGGACGGTTCGTGGAAGCTGACCAGCCGGCGATCGACGGATTCCGGCGGCAGCGGGGAGGCGCTGACGATGAAGGGCCGGGGCATGGCCGGGAGGTCGAAGAGCGCCCCGAACCTCGCGGTCGTGGAGGCTGCGGCGTCGGGGGCGCGGGCTCCGGCGTCCGGGACGCCCTCTCGCGCGGCGCCGGCCGGCGGACCACCCGGGGCGGCCCCGGCGGCCTCGCGCCTTCGAAGTCTCTCCTCCTGTGCGCGTTTCAGTGCTTCTGCGATGCGACCCATAGCTCACGCTTCCGTGGGGGAACGGCAGGCCCGTCCGCCGTGCGGTCAGTCCCTCCGCAGGGAGGCGACGACACCGCTGGCCTTTTCCCGGATCTCGTCATAGGTCCGCGGCCGCTCGACGCTCAGGTAGAACAGGCCGCCGAGGACGAGAACCAACACTCCCTGAACCCAGGCGACGGCCGGCAGCAGCCCTCGGCGCGAGAAGAAGCGCCGTCGACCGGTCACGCTGATGCGTCCGACGATCTCGAGCACCGGGATCCCGAGGATCTGGGAGACACGCATCGGGTCCCGGAGGGTGGTATCCATGACTTCCCGGAGGAAGACGGCGGCGACACCCAAAGCCATTCCGACTCCGGCCGAGACCAGCAGCACGCTCGACAGTTTCGGGGAGAGCGGGCGCATCGGGACGCGCGGCTCCTCGACGGTGGAGAACCTGACGCCGCGGTTCTCGTCGGCGGCGGTCAGACGCTGGCGGACGTCGGCCAGGTGCCCGCTCCACATCTCGGCCTCGGCCTGGGCGTCGCGCAGGGCCGCGAGCCGCTGCATGTAGGCCTTGCGGCGGTCGGGCAGGGTCTGCCGCTGGGCCTCCAGTTCGGCGCGGCGGGCGACATGCCCGGCAAGGGCGTCCTCCAGGCTGGCCAGGTTGCGGCGGAGGATCTCGATTTCGCGATCGACCCGCTGGCGGGCGGCCACGATCGGCGGCAGGCCGGAGCGGTCCGCGGAAGCCGGCTGCGGCGCCGGCTGGGCCTCGATCATCTCCGGAAGCCGTTCGAACTCCGACTGGAGCTGGCGGAGCTTCTCGCGGAGGTTGAGCACCGTCGGATGGGCGTCCTTCATCTGACGCATGGACTTGGCGTCGGCGATCTGCGAACGCACATTGTTCATTTCCGCCATCAGGGCGGAGCGCTGCGGATTGGGGATCAGGTGGGTTGCGGTCAGAGGCAGCAGTTCCGGCATCGGTCCGCCGCTGGCATCGCCGGCCTGTTCGCGGGCCGCCAGCTGACGGAGGGTTTCCTCGAGCCCGGAGAGGTCCATGGCCACCTGGGCCTTGCGTCCGGTGAGCTCCTCGATGGACTTGATCTCCAGCCGGATCAGGTCCTCGAGCTCGGAGGGTCGATTGGGCGAGATGCCGGGCTGTTCGGCCTCGATCTGGAGCAGTTCGACCTGCATGCGTGCGACCTGTTCGCGGCAGGTGCGGACCTTGTCCTCGAAGAACTGCTCCGATTCGCGCATGGTTTCGGTGATGAAGTTCTGGGTCTGGGCGATGTAGTTGTCCTTGAGTTGCCGGATCAGCCGGACGGCCATCTCGGGATCGTCGCCGGCATAGCGGATCTCGATGAGGTCCAGGTAGGTGCTCTGGTCGATGGTCCCGACCGTGAGCTGCGACGCCAGGTTGCTCAGGAACTCGTGGCACATGGCCTCGCCGTGCGGCGTCAGGGCGCCGTTGGCGTCGCGGGGCAGCCCGGCCAGCAGGCCGAGCTCGTCGGCGGCCCGACGAATGGCCTCGTAGCCCGCCAGGTCGATGCGGATGGAGCGGCGCACGGTCTCGAAGCGCGTCGGGGAGTTGTAGCTGACCAGCTTGGTGAGGACCTCGTCGTCGCGCCGCTCGATGATCGCCTTCACCTGGTACTGGCGGGGCAGGCACAGAGCGACGCTCAGGCTAAAGGCCATGCCCGCCAGCAGCGGGATGGCGAACAGCCAGCGGCGATGGCTCAGAATGGCCATCACCCGGGCGAGCACCCGGCCGAGGTCGCCGTTCTCAGCGTCGTCGGCACGGGCTCCGACCCGCGGTCCGAGGATGATGGGAGAGGGTTGTATACTCATGCGGTCATCCCACGATCGCCTCCGACCTTCCGCCTCCTACCTGAACAGCAGCCTCCGGTATCCCCCTTTGTTGTCGTCATCGTCATGCTTGTAGTGGTAGTACGACCCGTAACGGTAGTGGTCGGTCGAGTCCCGGAAGTGGTACGGCATCTGGTAGGCCGACAGCATCGGCGAGACCGGGAACAGCACCTCGTTGACCCGCAGCCCGACCCATCCCAGCGGGGTCGGCGGGACGTAGACGATATCGCCCTCCTGCAGGAGCAGGTTGTCGCGCATGTCGCCGGTCTCGACGATCCTGTCGACGTCCACGGTGATCTCGCGGCGTTCGTCGGGACGGGCGCTGGGACGGATGACCTTGACCTGCGCCCCCCAGGCGATGAAGGTCGGTCGGGCCCGCGCCAGCACGTCCATCAGCGTGTCGCGGCCGGTGAAGGGATGCGGTCCGGGCACGGCGACCTGCCCGAATACGTAGACGCTCTTGCTCTCGTAGGCGGCCACGCGCACATCGACGCGGGGGTTCTCGTAGTAGCGGGCGAGCTGCTCCTGGAGCTTGGCCGCGATCTCGGCCGGGCTCATGCCGGCCACGTAGACCTCGCCCAGCAGGTCCAGGGAGATCTTGCCGTCGGCCCGGATGCGCTGGACCTCGTTGTCCACCTCCGGGCAGGTCGGCGAGTTGATCACGATCACGTCCGGGGGCTCCAGGCGGTAGATCGTGCCCGCGACCTCGTTCTCGTGGGCCCGCATGAAGACCTTCATGTCGTCGTACTTGTTGGCGCACCCGGCCGACGCGGCGGCGGCCAGTCCGCACAGCGCCGTCAGCGCCGGATTCCGCCAGCGTCTCAAGGAGGTGTATCGCATCGTCGTCATCCCTGACGCGAAGGCTCGTCCGTGTCCGCCCGCAGGGCCGGGTCCCGATCCGGCCGACGCCGGTCTCCGGTCCCTCGGTGATGGGACTATCGGCACCCGATGGGGCGGTGGTGACTTATCTCCGTTTTTTTTGCGGACCCTCCCGCCGACCTCAAGCCGGCTCCGGGCAGGTCCGATAGAACGCGCTGAGCCGGTCGACCCGGGAGGATGTCCGATAACCCGGGGCCGCCGGGCTCCCAGGAGAGCGATCCATGTACTGCGCTCACTTCGGCCTGCACCGGCCGCCGTTCAACAACACCCCGGATCCGACCTTCTATTACCGGACCCCGGACCACGAAGAGGCCCTGGCCACCCTGCAGTACGCCTGCCAGCAGCGCAAGGGATTCGTGCTGATTACCGGCGAGGTGGGGTCCGGCAAGACGCTTGTCGCCCGGATGTTCGCCCGCCAGATCGAACCGCTGGGCAGCGTGGCGGTCATCACCCAGAACCAGCTGTCCGCCCGACAGCTGCTGGCGGCGATCTGCGCCGAGTTCAACCTTCCCTGCCCGCCCGAGAGCAGCAATCTGCAACTGGTGGAGACGCTCCAGCAGTACCTGCTCCGCGAGTTCGCCGCCGACCGGCTGGTGGTGGTGGTGCTCGACGAGGCCCAGGACCTGCCCGACGAGAGCTTCGAGATGCTGCGGATGCTGGGCAATCTCGAGGCCGACGACGCCAAGCTCCTCCAGATCTGCATCCTCGGGCAGCCCGAGCTCCGCGACCGTTTCGCACGGTCGGACATGAGACAGCTCAACCAGCGGCTTTTCCGGCGTTTCCACCTGCGGGCCCTGACCGCCGAGCAGACCGCCGAGTACGTCCGCAGCCGCATGGCGGTCGCCGGCTGTCCGCCGGAGACGGAGGTCTTCACGCCGCACGCCCTGGCCCGGATCTTCCGGGCGTCGGCGGGCATACCGCGGGTGATCAACCAGATCTGCGACAACGCCCTGCTGACCGCCTATGGGCTGGACAGCCGGATCGTGGACAACGTCATCCTCGATCAGGTTTTGGAGGCCGAGGAGCAGGCGGCCGCGCCGACGCCCGAACAGACCCAGGCCCGCATCGAGGCCATCTACGGGGTCCGGCCCGAGGTCGTCCAGGTTTCCGAGCGTGTTGAACAGGAAGCCGGGGTGGAGGGGGGCGTCCCGAAGGTTTCGACCCTCCCGGATCTGGAGCCGCAGGCCATCCATCGGCGGATCGAACGGGCTCTGGAGATCATCGAGTCCTCGGCCGCAGGGCTGCAGGCCCGGCTCGGCCGTGAACGGCCGAGGCGCGAGGAGATCGAGGAGATCGTCGACCAGGTCGCGTCACGATGGAACGCCGCCCGCAGTGAACTGGGCATCTGCCGCGAGGATCTGCACGCGATCATTGACGAGACCATGGCCCGCTGCCGGGCCGCCGAGCAGCAGATCGAGCGGGTCGACCGGAGCGGTTCGTCCGCCGAGGCCCTGGACGAGATCCGACGCCTGCACCAGCAGGGTACGGCTGAGCTGCTGGAACGAATCGCCCGTCAGCGAGAGGAATTCCAGCGGCTCTTCGAGCAGAACGAGCAACACTGGATCGAAACCCGCCAGCGCGTCGCCGGACTGGCTCGGGAAGCCGTCAGTGCCGAGACGCTCGAGGAACTGGAGAGCCAGCTCGAGAAACGCATCGAGGAGGCCGTCGGGCAGCTGGAGGCCTATCAGGCACAGGTCGCTGAACTGGTGCCCCTGATCCAGCGCCAGTGCGAGGACACCGAAGCCCGCATCGCATCGCTTGCCCTCAACCAGGAGCGACAGGATCGCGACATGGAGCGTCTGAGCGAGGAACTGGCCCAGCAGCGGTGCGATCAGACGGCCCGGACCGAGACGCTGGAGCGTCTGGGCAAGGAACTGGCCCAGCAGCAGCGCGATCAGGCGGCCCAGGCCGAGACGCTGGAGCGCCTGGGCAGCAGGGTGGCCGGTTGCGAGGCCGCCGGGCAGGCGCTGGCCCGGGATATCGGGGAGCGGCTCGAGGCGGTGGCTGCCTCTGTGGCCGCCCTGCGCGAGCAGACGCCCTCCCTGCACGATCTGGAGCACGTCCGCAACGAGCAGGAACGGGCGCTGGGCGAGCTGGAAAACCGACTCGCGCAACAGGCCCTGGAGCTGGCGGACATGCGCCGGCAGGTCGATGCCCGGGCGGCGGAGCTTTCCGGAGAGCAGCGTCGGGCGTTCGAGGAACTGGCTCAGCGGATTGTCGACGAGGCCTGCGAGCTGTCCGGGCTGCGACAGCGCCTGGTCCGCCAGCATGCCGACATCCGGGAGCAGCTGTCGGTCCTGGCCGAGGAATTCGCCCGCCGGGAAGACCTGGAGGCGGCCCGCGAACAGCAGGACGCCCAGAGGCGCGAGCTGGATGAGCGGTTGACGGCCGAGATCGCCGCCGGCCGGCAGGACGCTAGGCGACGGCTCGACGAACTCGAGGCGCTATGCCGCGCCGCCCAGGAGGAAATCGACCGCCTGAGCCGCACGGCCCAGGCCGGCGGCCAGGAGCTCGCCGGACTCGTCGCCCGTCAGCGGCAGGACGTGGAAGGTCTGCTGGAGGAGCTGCAGGGCATCCGGCGGTCGATGGACGAGCGGCTGAACGGCGCGTTGTCCCGCTGGGAGCGCACTCAGGAGCAGCTGGAGGCACTGCGCGAGCGCGCCGCCGATCGTGTCGCTGTGGAGGCGCTGCGCGCCCGGCAGGCCCGCGACGCCGAGGAGGTCAGAACGGCCGTCAGCGAGAGCCGCGCGCAACTGGAATCCCTGGTCGCGAGCTTCAGCGAGCGGTTTGAGGCTCTGGTGGCAGCCCGCAAGTCGGAACTGGAGGAGGCGATCCGCCAGGTCAACGGACGCTGCGACCAGACCGGCGCGGCGCTGCAGGCCCTGGAGGCCCGCGCCGCGTCCAACGAGGACGTGGCCGAACTCCGCAGACGGCACGACCAGCATGTGCGGGCGCTGCTGGCCCGCCTGCAGGAGACCCGTCGCCGCCACGAAGAGCGTCTCGGCGACCTGGGGGCCCGCTGGCAAACGCTGCGGGACAGCGTCGAGCAGCTGGCCAACTCCTCCACGCCGGTGGCGACATTCCGCGCGGCACAGGAGTCGATCACTCAGGCGCTGGAGGGGCTGAAGTCGCGTCTGGGCGAGATCGGCGGACGGCAAGCCAGCGACGCCCAGACCTTCGTCGAGGTCATTGAAACCCTGACCCAGCGCATCAGACTGCTGGAGGAACGCGAGCGCCCGCGGCCGGTGAAGATCCAACTCGCCCCGCAGGCGGCCGCCCGGCTCGGACGGCTGAATGAACAGGCTCTAGCCCAGGCCGATCGATTGGAGACGCTGATCGAGCAGGCCCAGGCCGTCGGGACGCAACTGGAGGATTCCGCTCGACGTGTGACCGAGGCGCTGGCGGGCTGGTCGGAAAACGCCGACGCCGTTCGTGCTCAGGCTGAGCAGCTCAAGACCTCGGCCCGGTCGTCGGCGGGCATCCTCAAGGCATTGCAGCGCTGCAACGATGCGGTCCATGACAGCCTCCGCCAGGCCGAGGAACGCCAGCAGGAGTGGGCTCAGCGTCTCGCGCGGGTCGAGGCCGTCGCACGGCGGCGCCTGGAGGAACAGAGCCGTCAATCCCGGGCGCAGCTTGACGCCCTGGTCGGTCATGCCGAGGGGGTGGCCGAGGAGTTGCGGCAACTGGTCGATCGGGGCTCGGAGGCCGGATCCGCCGTCAAGGAATTGCTGGCCGCGATCGCGCGCAGTGCCGCCGACATGGCCGGCCGCCCGCCCGCCCGTAAGATCGGCGCGGCCGACGCAGAGGAATCCACGGGGCGAGGTCCGGTCGTTCCGGTCCGCTGGCCCGAGCTGCGAACCCACGGTCTTGCCGCCGCCAAAGCGGGTTGAGCATCCGGTCGCCGGGCCGGTCCCATCTGGTGCGGGTGTTCGCGCCGTTTCGTTTCCGGCGGTTCGGTCCGCAAACATGTCAAAGGGGACATTCTACTTTTGTGCCGCCTTGGGTTTTGGGGGAGGCTTCCACGGCCGTCCGCGGGGGCACGTTTCCGAACCTCAGGGGGTGCCCCGGTTCACGCTACGCCGCAGAATCCCACGCGATTGTCAATCAAAAAGTGGGATGGACAATCAAAAAGGAGAATGTCCCCTTTTGCGACCAATGAAAATGTCCCCTTGTCCGACTTTTGCGACCAATGCAAATGTCCCCTTGTCCGACCGTGTCCCCTTATCCGACCGACATCGCCGCGACCCGGCGAGACGACCGCGCCCGCGCCGCCTGCCGTGCACTGCGGCACTTCTCGCGGCGACCAACCGCGCTTGGAACCGCAACATTCCCACTGACCAGGGTTCAGGCAAGAAAGAGATGGGCGTTACTGGACTCGAACCAGTGACCTTACGGGTGTGATCCGTACGCTCTAGCCAACTGAGCTAAACGCCCGCGTAGTGTATTAGAAACCATGCGGCCTGGGATGTCAATCCGGACACCAGCGGGTTTGGCGGGCCGGGAGGGGACCCCAGTGTGGCGCCGGGCCTGCCTGGATGATTCCCGGCCCCGGCGATCGCGCCTGCCGGTGCTCCGGCGGGTCCGGACCGGGCGGTCGAGGGCCGCGGGTGTCCGGGTCTTCGGGGTTCAGCTCAGGCCTGGGTGGCACCGCATCGGGCTTCATTCGTTGGCCGGGCCGAAGTGCTCTCCCCACTCGGCGGCCAGGGCCGTACCCTCGGCCAGCACCCGCTGCCGGCGATCTCCCTCCAGCGGCCGGGCGTTGCGGACCGCCGCGATCGCCAGCCGCAGCTCGTCCAGAGTCTTGAGGCCAACCACGCAGGTGGCCACGTCGGGGATTCCCAGGGCGAAGTCGAAGGCCTGCTGGCGGTATTCGTCGCCGGCCAGCCGCCCGGGGCGTCGCTTCCGGTAACCGTCCCACGATCCGGTGACGCCGCCGTAGACCTTCATCGCGATGATGCCGCAGTCGTGCCGCCGGGCAGCCGGCAGGACGCGCTGTTGGAAGCGGTAGGTGTGCTCGTCCACGAAGTTCATGGCCAGCATGACCACGTCGATCTCGCCGGTCTCGATGATCGGCACGAAGCGGTCGGGGTTCATGTGGCCGCTGCAGCCGATGAACCGTGCGAGCCCGCGCTTGCGCACCTCGCGCATGGCCGACAGCAGGCCCGCCGACCCGAAGACCTCCTGGCGAGTGTACTGGCCGGCGTTGTGGATGTGGCACAGGTCCACGGAATCGACGCCCATCAGCTCCAGGCTTTTCTCCAGCGAGGCCAGGGCGTCGTCGCGGTTCCGGGCCCAGGTCTTGGTGACCAGAAAGACCTCGTGCCGGCGCCGGGCGAGGATCGGGGCGAGGCGTTCCTCGGCCACGTCGTAAAGCCGCGCAGTGTCGATGTAGTTGACGCCGGCGTCGATGGCCGCATGGACCACCTCCTCGAACGGTCCGGCCTGGTAGAAGGCGTGTCCCATGGCGGCGGTCCCGAGGCTCAGCGGGGCGACCTCCATGCCGGTGCGTCCCAGCCTTCGGCGGGGAATGTCCCGCAGCGTGCCCACCTCGGGACGTGACGCGGGCAACGACCCGGCGATTTCGCCGCCGACGGCGGCCATCAGACCGCCGGCCAGCCCGGCCCCGGCGGCCTCCAGCAGTTCTCTGCGCCCGATGCGCCGACTCATGCGTCGCACTCCGCGGTCGTCTGAAACCCCGCTTCGCGGAAGACTGTAGGTCGGCTGCCGTCGGGTTTCAACCGCCGGCCGGGCGATTCGGCCGGCCGGGCGTACGCCCGGGTTGGGCGGCCGGCGGCGTGTCCGAGGGCGGCCGGCGGTTGTTTGACGGGCGTGCAGGACGATCCTAGGATGCCTCGCGCGGCCGGACGCGGGCGTCTCGGGCGTCGGCCCGCGGATGCGGCACCGCCGGACCGTTTTCCCGACCCCGTGCCGAGGAGTGTGCTTGCTTTCCCGCCTCATCGAAATCGTCGAATCGTTCGGCCGGCAGCGGATCCTGCTGGTCGGCGACTTCATTCTGGACCGTTACGTCTACGGCGATGCCGAGCGGATCAGTCCGGAGGCGCCGGTACCCGTGCTCCGCAAGCAGTACGAGGAGGATCGTGTCGGCGGGGCCGGCAGTGTCGCGGCCAACCTTCAGCAACTCGGCATGAACACGGTGTGCTGCGGCCTGGTGGGGCTGGACGACGCCGGCCACCGGCTGCGGGCCCTGCTGCAGAGCATGGGCGCCAACACCCGCGGCATCGTGTCGATCAGCGGGCGGCCCACGACCCGCAAGACGCGTTTCATCGGCCTGGCGCAGCACCGTCACCGGCAGCAGCTCATCCGGGTGGACGATGAGATCACCGCGCCGATGAGCGAGTCGGACGCCAGGCCGTGCCTGGAGGTCATCGCGGGGGCGATGAAGGACGTGGCCGCGGTGTGCCTGGAGGACTACGACAAGGGCGTGCTGACCGCCGGGCTGTGCCGCAGGATCATCGACATGGCCCGGCAGGCTGGCAAGCCGGTGCTGGTCGATCCGGCGCGGATCGACGACTATGCCAAGTACACCGGTGCCACGATGCTCACGCCCAACCGCAGCGAGTTCCGCCTCGCCACGGGGTGCCCGGGAACCGCGGTTGAGACGATCAAGGCGCACGTCGCGGGCCTGATCGAGGCCTGCGACCTGCAGGGCGTGCTGGTCACGCTTGACCGCGACGGCTGCCTGCTGGCCCTGCGCGGCCGCGAGCCGATCCATTTCCCGACCCGTCCCCGGGCGGTGTACGACAACACCGGTGCCGGCGACGCGGTGCTGGCCATGCTGGTGGCGGCGACGGCCAGCGGGGCCTCCTGGGAAGAGGCCGCCCAGCTGACCAACATCGCCGGCGGCCTGGAAGTCGAGAAGTTCGGCTGCGTACCGATCAGCCGCGAGGAGATCATCGCCGATCTCACGCTGTCCGCTGCCGACGGCAGCGCCAAGATCCGCCCGTTGCCGCGGCTGGTGGCGGAGCTGCGCCTGCGCCGCAGCCGCGGCGAGACGATCGTCTTCACCAACGGCTGTTTCGACCTGCTGCACGCCGGGCACATCCACTTTTTCAGGCAATGTCGGGCGCTGGGGCAGGTGGTGGTCGTCGGGCTCAACTCGGACGCGTCCGTCCGGGCGCAGAACAAGGCCCCCGGCAGACCGATCATGCCCCAGGACGAACGCGCGGAGGTGCTGGCGGCCCTGAGCCTGGTCGACTACGTGGTGATCTTCGACGAGCCGACGCCCGCGGCGGTGATCGAGCAGGTCTGCCCCGACGTGCTCGTCAAGGGCGAGGACTGGGCCGAGAAAGGCGTCGTGGGCCGCGAGTTCGTCGAGGGCCGGGGCGGCCGGGTGGTCCTCGTGCCGCTCAAGCCGGGGCTGAGCACCACGTCGGTCGTCGACCGCATTCGCGCGGGGGGCAGATGATGGACGCACCCTGGCGCGCCGGCATCGCCGATCACCTTCGCCTGGCAGCGCGGCTCGAGGAGCGGATCGACCTGCTGGAGCGTTTCGCCGCCACGATCATCACGGCCCTGGAGGCCGGCCAGCGGCTGTACCTGGCCGGCAACGGGGGCAGCGCCGCCGACGCCCAGCACATCGCCGCCGAACTGGTGGGGCGGTTCCGGCGAGAGCGGCGGGCCCTGCCGGCGACGGCCCTGACCACCGACACCTCCGCGCTGACCTCCATCGGCAACGACTACGGCTTCGACGGCGTGTTCCGCCGGCAGGTGGAGGCCCTGGTCGGCTCCGGCGACGTGCTGTGGGTGCTCTCCACCTCCGGCAACTCGGTGAACGTCCTGGAGGCGGCCGCCGAGGCCAAAAGGCGCGGGGCCGTCGTCCTGGGCTTCACCGGAGGCACAGGAGGCCGGCTGCGCCCGCTTTGCGACCTCTGCCTCTGCGTGGAACACGACGCCAGCGACCGGGTGCAGGAAGTCCACCAGCTGGCCTACCACCTGATCTGTCAACGCGTGGAGGCGCACTTCGCCGGACCGGCCTGATCGTCGTCGGGGCGAGGGCCGTCCTCAGCCGGCCGGGGCGCTGGCCGCCGGCCGGCGGGCAAGAATCATCAGGATCGCCCGGGCCGCCGCGATCTGCACCCGCGGATCATCCGGGTCGGCCATCAGCGCATAGAGCGGCCCCAGGGCCCGCCGGTCGCCGATTTCCCCCAGGGCCAGCGCCGCCATCGATCGCACGCGCATGATCTGGTTGGCCGGCGGATCCTCCGGCACGCCGGCCCTGGGACTGTTGAAGCTCAGCGACTGCAGGGCCAGATCGTAGCCCTCGGCGCGGCCGTGCATGCCCAGCCCGCGAGCCGCCGCCAGGCGGGTCTCCAGATGCGTAGCCCCGGTCAGCCGGGCCCGCAGGGCGCCCAGCCACTGGTCGCCTTCCACCCGCCCGAGCACCAGCGTGGCGAACACCTGGCGGTAGTCCACGCCGCCGAAGGCATACATCCGGCATCGGCCGATGGCCTCGGCGTCGCCCAGCAGTGCGAGCCCCTCCAGGGCCTGCACCCGTACCCCCTCGTCGGGGTCCTCGGAGGACGCCCGCATCAGCAGCGGGCGGACGCGCGGGTCCTTCAGCAGCCCCAGAAGCAGGACCGCGTTGCGGCGGACCGCCGGGTCGGGATCCTCGCGAAGCGCCGCCGCCCACGGCCGCCGGTAGAGGGGCTCGCCCAGCCGTTCCAGGGCGTAGTAAGCGCCGAGCCGCACGCTGGGGTTGGCGTCCTGAAGAAGCGGGCGGATCGCCTCCCTGCTGCTGGCATCGCCCAGTTCGCCCAGGGCCGCGCAGGCCGCGAAACGCACCGCCGGCGATTCGTCCCTCAGGGCGGCCAGAATGGCCGGGCGAAGATGAATCAGCCGCAGCTCCGCCGCGGCCTCAATGCCCTGGACCCTGATCAGCGGGTTCTCCGGGAACTGGATCGCGCGGCCGATGAGGTCTGAGGTCTGGCGGGCCAGAACGTCGTCGGGTGGAACCGGTCCGGTGGCGGCGCACCCGACCAGCATGCCGGTCAGCGCGAACGCCCAAGCGGGCGTGCAGCGGAACCGACGAGTCCGGGAGCGGAGCGTGGTCACGACGATTCTCCCTCGCGGGCGACGTCGGGCGCGGCCATGCTGGCACGACGCCGCCGTTGCCATCGCAGGGTGACGGCGTCCAGACCCGCCGCCTGGGCCATCAGACCGCAAAGCCAGGCGAACACGTCGCCGAAACGGCTGTACAACGTCACCCGCGAATCGACGGCCACCCGGGCGATGCGCTGACCGGTGCCGCCGGCGTGCGGGCCCCGACCCGGCTCGACCACCAGATCGTGCCAGCGCCCGGTGGAGTCCACGAAGCCGCTCACGCCGGTGTTGACCGCCCGGGCGATGCCCACGCGGTTCTCGATCGCCCGGAAGGCGCAGTTGACCAGGTGCTGAGCCTGCTGGCTGCCGTGACCGAACCAGCCGTCGTTGCTGATGTTCAGCATGAAGTCCACCCGCTTGGGGCCCGATCCCTCGACCACGAAGCGACGGAACACCTCGGGAATGACATCCTCGTAGCATATCGTCACCCCGAAGCGGTAGTCATGTCCGTTCAGCGAGGGCGCGGGAATCGCGAATGTGCGGAACTCGTCGCCGGCGGTCAGGGTGTGCTCGAAATCCTTCCCGCCCCAGGGATTCCAGGGGCCGTCGTTGAGAAAACGGTACAGCCAGAACAGCCGTCGGCTGTATCGGAAGGGAATCGCCTCGCCGAAGGGCACCAGGTGGATCTTGTCGTAGCGCTCGGGCTCGTCGCGGTCCGGACGGTAGATGAAGGCGGAGTTGTAGCGGTGCTCCCGCGGGTAAACCCCGTCGGGCTGGGGTTCCTCGGACAGACTGCCGATCACGATGGCGGTCCCGTACTCGGCCGCCAGGGCCCGCAACCGCTCGTGATGCCGCTGCCCGGACAGGCCCAGGAGCAACGCCTGGCGGGCCCGTTCCTCGCTCATGGCCGCCAGCAGGGCGGGGTTGCGGTGGATCTCGCGGATCTCGCGGTTCAGGACCATCGACCAAGGCGTTTCCGGGAAAACCACCAGGTCCGGGGCCCCGGCAGTGGCCTGGCGAAACAGCTCGAAGTACAGTTCCCGCTTCTGCTCATCGGTGGCGGGGCGCCGGCCGCGAACCGGACGGGGGTGCAGCTCGAAGTCGCCCTGGAGCACCGCGATTCGAGGACCGGGCCGGGCGTCGGTCTGGGCCAGCCGGTACCAGCCGTAGAGGTTGACCGCCGCGACCACGGCCACGACCACGGCCGCCCACCGTCGCAGCGGACCGGCGTCGGTTGCACCGGCGCCGTGCCCCGTTCGCCGCAGTACCAGCTCGGCGATCAGCCCGTTCACCATCGCCACCACGAAGCTCACGCCGTACACGCCGGCCAGGTCGACGATCTGGATCATGGCCGGCAGGCGGATCTGAGTGTGCCCCAGCAGGAACCACGGGAAACCCAGAGGCATGCGGGCCCGCAGGAACTCCACCGCGACCCAGACCAGCGGAAAGCTCAGCACCAGCGGGATGCCCCGATGCCGGCGCAGATGCCGGATGAGCCACGTGCCCAGCACGAAGCCCGGGGCCAGCAGCAGCAGAGACGCGGCCACGTAGCCTTCCGGCGTGGTGCGGTAGAGCCATCTGAAGTGGATCAGGAAGAAGGCCGCCCCCAGGGCGGCGCTCAGTGCGTACACCCGCCCCGCACGCGGCGAGGCCGCGATGGCCGCCAGCCAGGGCACGAAAGCGACATGGGCCAGCGGCCAGAAAGACCACGGCGCAAACAGCGGCAGGCTCAGCAGCAGCGTGAGTGCCGCCGCGCCGGCGACCGTCCGGACCGAGCCGCCCGGCACGGACCCGGATCCGGCGGCGTCGTTGGCCCGCGCGGGGACCGGCCGGCGGCGTCCGGCGGTTCGGGCTGTGCCTTGGTCAGTCGGACGTCTGGACAATCACATCTGCTCCGGTGACCCACGCTGAGGGATTACTTCAGTGCGCCGGCCGGTCGATCGGCGAAACCCTCGGGACGGGCCAGATGCCATCGCCAGGCCGACTCGATGATTCGGGCGAGGTCCGTCCACTCCGGCACCCAGCCCAGACGCTCGCGGATCCGGGAGGCCTCGGCGACCAGGCGGGGGGGGTCACCGGGCCGTCGCGGGCTTTCCACCGCCGGAATCGCCCGACCGGTGACCGCGCGGGCCGTTTCGACCACCTCCCGGACCGAATGGCCCCGGCCGGTGCCGACGTTGAAGGCCTCGGCCTGCCCCGGGTGGACGGCCTCGAGCGCCAGGCGGTGAGCGGCGGCCAGATCCTCCACATGGATGTAGTCCCGGATGCACGTTCCGTCGGGGGTATCGTAATCCGTGCCGAACACGTTCACGCTGGGTCGCCTGCCGGTCGCGGCCTGGAGGACCAGGGGGATGAGATGCGTCTCGGGATCGTGATCCTCGCCGATCGAGCCGTCGGCCGCGGCGCCGCAGGCGTTGAAGTAGCGCAGGGCGATCGATCCCAGGCCCCAGGCCACGGCGGAGTCCTGGAGCATCCACTCCACCGCGACCTTGGTGCGTCCGTAGGGGTTGATCGGCCGCTGGGGGGTCGTTTCCCGGATCGGGATTTCCGCAGGCGTGCCGTAGGTGGCGCATGTGGAGCTGAACACCATCCGCCGGATGCCGCGGGCCCGCATCCGCTCCAGCAGGTTGAGGGTGTTGGCCACGTTGTTGCGGTAGTACTCCAGCGGCTTGTCCACCGAGACCCCGACATAGGCCGAGGCCGCGAAGTGCATGACCGCGTCGAAGGGTTCGGCGGACAGGGCCCGCTCCAGCGCCCCGGTGTCGGACAGGTCGCCGACGATCAGGCGGGCCGCGGGGTGAACGGCCTGGGCGTGGCCCTCTGAGAGGTTGTCGAAGACCACCACGTCGTGCCCCTGGGCGCAGAGTTCGCGCACGCAGTGGCTGCCCACGTACCCGGCTCCGCCCGTCACGAAAACACGCATCGGCATCTGCCCCCTGTCCCGGGGCGGCCGGTTCACGGCACCGGCCGCACCGCCGTTCCCGCGGCATTCAGTCCGTCACGTCATGCAGGGCGGACACGCTGGTCACCGTGCCGCGGAACACCAGCACCCGCCGGCGATTGACCCGGATGCCGTCGCGTCGGGCCTCGGCGATGTACTGTTCCCGCGTCGCGTGCCCCTCCCGGGTGCTGTGCACGTCCGCGTCCTCCAGCCAGAAGCCCTCGGAATCGCAGGACACCAGCCGGCCGAGATAGACCATCGGTCCGTCCGTGTCGAGCACGACTTCGCAGCCCAGCAGCGCATCAACGGATTCGCGGGCGTTCTGGCTCATGGCGGCCCTGCTTGCCCCGCGCACGGACGGCCTTTATACTCGCCGGCGGGCGTCCCACGCGGGCACGTATACTACGAATGCCCCGACGCGGGGGTCAAGACAACCGTCGATCCACGCGCCGTTCGGGGCCGGCCCGTGCCGGCCGGCGGCGTCCCGCCCGGAGTGAAGGCCGCCATGGGCCCCATCATGCCGTTTTTTCCTGCCTTGTCAGCCCGAGCGTTCAGTGTCCACCGCCGGCCGGCGGCCCTGGCCATTTTTCTGGCAGTGGCCGGCCTCGCCGAGGCCCAGGCTCCCGTTCCGGATGAAGATGCGGCATCCCGGCCGTCCGTGGACATCAACGCGGAGTATCGTCGGCGATTCCAGGCCCTGGATCCCCTCGATATCGAAGGGCACTACCAGCTGGCCGAATGGTGCGAGCTCCAGCAGGACTACCGTCTGCTGCGCCGCCAGGCGCTTTACGTCCTGAAGCTCGACAGGAACCACGTCGACGCCGCCCGGCTGCTCGAGTACGCCGAGCGGAAGCGTCAGGCCGCCGATCCGACCGCCGTCCCCGGGGAGTTCCTCACCGACGCCCAGATCCAGCGGCTGCGTTTCGCGGAATTGCTCGAATCCGCTCAGCCTTCCGGCCCGCGGCGCGGGTCCGGCCGTTCGTCGCGGCGGGGCGAGTTTTCCGGGCCGCCGCGCGAGTCCTGCCGCGTCCGTTTCGAACCCGGGGTGCTGCAGGAGTTCCTGGAGGTCGTGGCCGGCCGTCCGGGTTTTGCCAGCGTCGAGGACCGCCGGCGCTTCATGGATCTTCCGGCCGTTCAGCAGCTGCAGCAGATCCGCTATCACACCGGCGACCGTTTCGCCTCCCGCATCGAGATCGCCGGGGATCCTTGGGTCTTCGCCGAGTTCAAGTCGTTGCACCCGATGATCATGAGAAACTGCGGCAACGCCGAGTGCCACGGAGCCCCCGTGGCCCCGGCCTTTCGCCTCCGCAGCGCCCCGTCGGGCCGGGGCTCGGCCGGTGCGGCCGCGGCGATGTACACCAACTTCCTGGTGCTCAGCCGGGCGTCCTCCGGGAACCGCAAGCTCATCGACCGCGACAACCCGCCGGCCAGCCTGCTGCTGGAATACGGTCTGCCGGCGCAGGCCGCCGGCACGCGACACCCGGTCAGAATCGAGCCGATGTTCCCCAAGGGCTTCGACGATCTCAAGTACCAGCAGACGTTGGCGTGGATCGATGCCCTGAACCGATTCCCGATCCGTACCGGCGTGGCCCTGCCGGACGCCCCCGAGCCGCCGCCGGCCGGCACCGGGATCGGTCGCCTGCCCGCGACGCAGCCGGCCGGGACCATGCCGGCACCCTGAGGTGCCCGCGCCGATGTCGCCGCTGTGGCTGCTGCTGGTGCTCATCGCCCTCGCCGCCGTGTCCGGCGCCGCAGCCTTCCGCGGTCGCCGGGAGGCCGCGACCCTCCGCCGCCTGGCCCGCGGCATGCGGCTGAATTTCGCGGGTGCCGATCTCATCGGCGTGCACGGCCGTTACAACAGCCTCCGGCTCATCCGCCGGGGTCATCAGCGGCATGCCCGCAATGTGCTCTACGGCTCGACGGAGGTCGGGCTGGTCGCCCTGTTCCGGTACAGCTACGACCTGGGCTTCGGCGCCGGTCGGACCACGCGGCAGGCCTGGGTCGCGGTGCTGGAGAGCGCCCGGCCGCACAGACCCTGGCGGCTGGGGAAGCCGGACATCTGGAGTACCGCGCCGCCGGACGACGCCGGTGGCGGGCCGGTGCTGACCGCCGACCACGCCGAAACGCTCCGGAGGCTCTCCGACCCGGCGATTCGCGAACTGCTGGAGCGGTCGCCGCCGGGGGCGGAATGGGAGGCCTGCGGACGGGTGCTGGCCGTGACCGCTCCGGCGGACGGTCGTCCGGAAACGCCGGAGCGATTGCTGAGAGAGCTGCTGGAAGCGGGTCGCCGGCTTGAAGCCTTGTCGGCCGGGGGCCCCGGGTGAACGGCTCGGTTCGCCGGGAGTGAATCAGCCGGGCTGAGGCAGGGGGCCGGCTCCGAAGTCCGGTTCGGCAGGGGCATCGATCTTGCGCGCGGTCGGGACGGCCGTCGGGCCCCGCTGGCCGTCGGCCGCGTCCAGCAGGTCGTCGAGGGTGGGCCGGTCCAGCGGCTCGCCAGCGATGAGCCGCTTGACCTCCGAGGCGTCCAGCGTCTCGTACTTCAGCAGGGCATGGGCGATGCGCTCGAGCTTGTCGCGGTTCTCGGTCAGCAGGCGGCGGGCGTCGCCGACCGCTGCGTCCACAATGCCGCGGACCTCCTCGTCGATGAGCCGGGCCGTCTCCGGCGAGTAGTCGTGCCCGCCGGGTAGGTCGCCCCACATGGACTGCCTCTGGGGATCGGTTCCGAAATAGAGGAACCCGACGCGCTCGCTCATGCCCCACTCAGTCACCATCTTGCGGGCCATGTCGGTGACCTGACGGATGTCGGCCGAGGCCCCGGTGTTCACCTCGCCGCAGGCCATCTCCTCGGCGATCCGCCCGGCGCAAAGAATCCGCAGGGTGGCCTGGATCCATCGGCTGGAGTAGCTGGTGCGGTCCTTCTCCGGCAGCGAGAAGGATGCCCCTAGGTACGGGCCGCGGGGGATGATGCTGACCTTGTGCAACGGGTCCGCGTGCGGCAGCAGGCACTGCGTCAGGGCGTGGCCGGCCTCGTGCCAGGCGGTCGCGACGCGCTCCTTTTCGTCGATGACCCGGCTCTTCTTGGCCCGGCCCCATCGTACCTTGTCCCGGGCCTCCTCCAGGTCGGCCATCTCCACGAAGTCCTTGTTGGCCATCGTGGCCAGCAGCGCCGCTTCGTTGATGATCGCCGCCAGGTCGGCCCCGCTGAACAGCGGTGTGCCGCGGGCCAGCCGGCTGAGGTCCACGTCGGTGCCCATCTTGATCTTGCGGGCGTGGACTTTGAGGATCTCCAGCCGCCCCTTGACGTCCGGCAGGGGCACGTAGACCTGCCGGTCGAAGCGCCCCGGGCGGATCAGCGCCGGATCGAGCACGTCGGCCCGGTTGGTGGCCGCGATCACGATCACCTGGTCAGAGGAATCGAACCCGTCCATCTCCACCAGGATGGCGTTCAGGGTCTGCTCACGCTCGTCGTGCCCGCCGCTGGAGAACCCGGCGCCCCGCCGCCGGCCGACGGCGTCGATCTCGTCCAGGAATATGATGCAGGGGGCATTGTCCTTAGCCTGCTTGAAAAGATCGCGGACCCGCGAGGCGCCCACGCCCACGAACATTTCCACGAAATCGCTGCCGGAGATACTGAAGAACGGGACGTCGGCCTCTCCGGCGATCGCCTTGGCCAGCAGGGTCTTGCCGCAGCCCGGCTCGCCGACCAGGAGCACCCCACGGGGGATGCGCCCGCCCAGACGCTGGAAGCGCTTGGGATTCTTCAAAAACTCGATGATCTCGGTGACCTCTTCCTTGGCCTCGTCGATGCCCGCGACGTCGGCGAAGGTGATGTGGGTGTGCTCACGCGTGGTCACGCGGTGTCGCGAGCGCCCGAAGCTGCCCAGCATCCCTCCGGGACCTCCGCCGAAGCCGCGCAGCTGGCGGAACAGAAAGAACCAGACGATCGCCAGGACCAGAACCCACGGCACCAGCTGGCCCAGGATCTGCAGCAGGACGCCGCTGTTGTTGTCCGTGCGCACCCGCCCACGGCAGTGCTGCAGCAGGTATTCGGTGAAGGCCGAGTCCATCGCGCCGGGCGGCCACTCGACCTCGAACTCCCGCGACTGCCCCTTGCCCTGGACCTCCCTCAGCCGGCCGATCATCCGGTCCGTCTGGATGGTCAGCTCCTCGACGTTGTTGTTCTCCAGCTCGCGCTTGAACTCGTCCATCGACAGCCGCGCCCGGCTGCCCATCCGGTCCGCGATCACCGTGACCAGAACCAGCGAAACCAGGATGAACACCGCCCACAGGGTCACGCCGCGGAACTGCCCCGGCGGCCCGGACGGGCGGCTGCCACCCTGCGGATTGTCACGATTGCCCTGCATGTCCGAAATTCCACGGTTCCGGCGGGTCACCCGGCGCTGCGGCCGCCGGATGCCCCCAACACCCGCGCGGCCTCATGGGCTCGGCAGCCCATGTGCCATGGTAGCTGGTTTACCAGGCCGTTTCCATCGCCTCCACCAGCCGGCGGGCGAGTTTCGCGGTGGCCTCGTCCCGGGCGTTGTACGTGTCCTCGCCGGCCAGCCGGACGTACTGCACCGTGGTCACGAGGCGGTCCTGCTCGGCGAGGATCCTGCCCGTGCGCATGTCCTGCCACCGGAAACGGACCGCCAGGCTGGCTGCCGTCTCCCGGGGGCGGTCGGTGATGAAATCGCGGCCGATCGTGTCCTCACGCCACTCCAGCACCTCGCCGCTGAGGATGGTATCGGCTCTTTCACGGGGGGCGCTCTTGTACGGAGTGGCCCGGTCGATCTGCTTGCGGATCGCCTCGGTGAGCTGGAACTCGATCCCCCGGCGGAACTCCCTGGACTGAAACATCTCCACGTAGACGCTCCGCACCGAGGTGCGGTGCAGCGGTTCGTCCGAATAACCACAGGCCGCCGGCAGCAACGCGACCGCCAGCAGCACCAGCGGGGGCCTGACCCTCCGGACGCTCCTGAACGTCTGCCGTCTCCCGGGATTCCTGGTCATCCGCGTCGATCCCATCCGGCCGGTGCCCCTCCGGACCCGCCTCGCGAGGCCCCTCCGGCCGACGGTCCCGTTCGAGCAGCAGTGTCCGCGGCCGCCTCGTCGAGCGGTTGCTCCACCGCTCCGCCCAGGGCTTCCAGCCGCGCCCGGGCCTGCAGGGCCGCCGGCGAGTCCGGCCACCGGGCCGCCGTCTGTCGATAATAATACCGTGCCGCGTTGATCTGCCTGGTCTTGTCGTAGAACCGGGCGATTTCTAGCGTCTTCTCCGCCCGGCGGTTGGCGATCTCGTCCAGCAGCACCGGGACGTCCAGCTCGCGCGCCTGATCCGGGTAGGTTCGCAGAAACTCGGTGAACCGCTCCTGGGCCTCCAGCAGCGGCGCGTCGTCGAACTTCACGCCCGGAAAGCTGGCCAGCGCCGCCCGGGCACTCTGCAGAAGCGCGTAGGGGTGCCAGCGACTGCGCGGGTAATCTCGGGTAAAGACCGCGTACTCGTCCTCGGCCAGCTCGAACTCCCCGCGGGAGAAGTAATAGTCCGCCTTGGCCCGCTGGGCTTTCTCGGCCAGCGGCGTGTCGGCGTAGTTCACGATCATGTCGTCGAGGATCTCCACGCCGCCGTCCCGGTTCTTGAAACGCAACAGACCGCCCCAGATCTTCTTGCGCTTGCCCGCCAGGTACTGTTCGGCTACCCGGAATTCGCCCGAAAGGGCCCGCTCGGCGTAGATGGAGCCGGGGAAATCATTGAGCAGGGCGCTGTAGGCGTCGTGAGCGTCGCGGTATTCGCCGGTTTCCAGGAGGCAGGAGGCCTTCAGATACAGCGCCTCGGGGTACCGGTCCGGCTCGGCGCCGTAGGTCTTGATCCATTTCTCCAAGGCTTTGAGCGCCTCGGGATAGCGCTCCTGGGCCACCAGCCGGCGGGCGAGATCCAGGTCGCCGTCCGGCGTACCCGGGATCGGCTCGGCGACCCGCCGCCACTGCTCGGTCTGCGGATCGAACGTCAGACGCTCGCCGCGCTCGACCTCGCCGTTCGCTTGGCCCGCGCACAGAACCAGGCAGGCCAGCCCCATGCAGAGCACGCCCGACGATGCCGGCCCCGCGCGGCGGTCGGGCGCGAACGTGAATCTCAAGCGGGCGGGTATGGCCATCCTGTGTTTCCCTGGCAGCCGCTTCGTTGCGCGGGCGTTCGGCACACGCCGAACACCGGCCCATCGCCTTGCAGCCCGCGGCCCGGCGGCATCATCGCTAACCGACGGAATCATCGCCACTTAGCCAGTCGTGGGTGGGATTATAAAGCCGCTTCTCACCCACCGCAACGCCGTCGGGTCCCCTTTCCGGAGGGGGGTCGAGCCCGACCCGCACCCGGCCGGCCCCGGCTCAACATCCCGCTTTCCCCTGCTCAGCGGTGCCAGTCGGCCAGAACGGCCGCGATGCGTTCGGCCGCCCGGCCATCCCATTTCTCCGGCCGACGACCGCTGCGGCGGCCCTGCCGCCGGGCCTCGCGATAGCCGGCCAGAAGCCGGTCGGGATCCATCCCCACCAGCCGGTTCGTGCCCTCGGCGATGGTCACCGGTCGCTCGGTGCTGTCGCGCAAGGTCAGGCACGGGACCCCCAGGATCGTCGTTTCCTCCTGGATGCCGCCGGAGTCGGTCAGCACCACCGCCGCCTCGGACATCAGCCGCAGGAAATCCAGGTAACCCAGCGGATCCAGCAGCCGCAGTCCCGACATCGCCTTGATCCTGTTCTCCAGCCCGGCACAGGCCAGCGACTTGCGCGTCCTGGGGTGGATCGGAAAGGCCACCGGCAGGTCCCGCTGGATCTCCTCCAAGGCCCCCACCAGACCGGCCAGAACCGCCGGGTCGTCCACATTGGAGGGTCGGTGCAGCGTGAGAACCGCATAGTTCCCCGGTTCCAGGCCGAGGGCCTCCAGAATGCCCGAGGCCGCGGCGCGTTCCCGGCAGCGCTCCAGCGTGTCGATCATGACGTTGCCGACGAAGTGGATCCGGTGTTCGGGGATTCCCTCGCGGCGCAGGTTCTCCAGCCCGCTGGGCTCGCTGACGAACAGCAGGTCGCTGATCGCGTCGGTCAGCACCCGGTTGATCTCCTCGGGCATGCGGCGGTCGAAGCTCCGCAGGCCGGCCTCCACGTGGAAGACGGCCGCCCCGAGCTTGGCCGCGGCCAGGGCGCAGGCCACCGTCGAGTTGACGTCGCCGACCACCAGCACGGCGTCCGGGCGGTGTTCCAGCAGCACCGGCTCGAAACGCTCCAGGATGGCCGCGGTCTGGCGGGCGTGCGAGCCGCTGCCGACCTCCAGATTGATGTCCGGCCGGGGTATTTCGAGCTCGTCGAAGAAGAGCCGGCTCATCTTCTCGTCGTAGTGCTGACCGGTGTGCACCAGCAGCGGAGCGATGCCCGGATGCGCCCGGTAGGCCCGCATCAGCGGCGCGATCTTCATGAAATTGGGGCGGGCCCCGCAGACGTTGATCAGTTTCATGCCCTTCTCCATCGGGCCGGCGGCCCCGCCCGGCACGGCGTTCAGTCGAAGAAGCGGTAGCGGATGATCGCTCCGACGGCCTTCAGCCCGTCGATCCAGGTGATTTTCTTGCCTTCCGCGTAATCGCGACCGGCGTAGCTGATGCCCACCTCGTAGATCCGCCAGCCGCCCCGGGCGACCTTGGCGGTGATCTCCGGCTCGAACTCGAACCGGTCGCTGCGGATCCGCAGGCCCCTGAGGACCTCGGCCCGGAACACCTTGTAGCAGGTCTCCATGTCGGTGAGGTTGAGGTTGGTCAGGGCGTTCGAGACCAGCGTCAGCAGGCGATTGCCGATCATGTGCCAGAATAAAAGCACTCTGTGGGCCTCGCCGCCCACGAACCGCGAGCCGTAGACCACGTCGGCCAGCCCCCGCAGGATCGGGGCCAGCAGGCGGGGGTAGTCCGCCGGGTCGTACTCCAGGTCGGCGTCCTGGATCAGCACGATGTCGCCGGTGGCCTCGGCGAAGCCCGTCCGCAGCGCCGCCCCCTTGCCGCGGTTGCGCTCGTGGAGCAGGACTTTCAGCTTCCGATCGGCGTGCTCCCGTCGGATGGCGTCATACAGTTCTCGGGTGCCGTCCGTCGAGCCGTCGTCCACGAGGATCACTTCCTTTTCCAGCTCTACCGGCGCGGCGAACACCCGCCGCACGATCTCCGGCAGCGTGGCCGCCTCGTTGTACACGGGAATGACGATGGACAGCCTTGCCAAGCACGGCTCCCGGATTTCCGGATCCGGCGGCGTGGCGGCGCGAGGCCGCGGGACGCGGACCGCAGCGGCTTCGTGCGGCCGGCGCGCGTCCGCCCGTCTTGTTGCCCGATCCGCGGGCCCATGATAGCGCCGCCGGCGCGCGGCGGCAAGAAGGCGCGCCCGGATGTCGCTGCCGGCGCAGGCTTGCCTGCTTGAGCGACGGTTCGCCGTGCCCTTATGATGACCGCGATGCGGAGAAATGAAGGTGGCTGCGTGCCGGGGCGGAATCCCGGGCGCGCCGGTCGCCGGGAGGAAACGCCATGCAGCGTCCGGGCATCGTGTTTGCCGTCTGTACTCTGGCCGTACTGGCGGTCGCCGCCGAACCGCCGGGCGAAGCGCCGCCGGCGACCTCCACGGCTCCGGCCGGTCCGGTCCCGCGGCTCCGCTGCGACCAGCCCGAGTACATCGCGAAGAACGCCTGGGCCGGCGACAAGGTCGAACATGATTTCGTCATCGCCAACGACGGCCAGGCCGAACTGCAGATCCTCAACGTACGCTCGACGTGCGGATGCACCGTCGCCCCGGACTACGACCGGACCATCGCCCCGGGGGGCACGGGCCGGGTCCGCATCATCCTGACCACTTCGGCCAACGCCAAAGGACGAAACGCCAAGCAGATTCACGTGGACACCAACGACCCGGCCGCTCCCGAGGTCGTCCTGACCATCGGGGCTGAACTGACCCCGCGCCTGGAGGTCGAGCCGACCGCGGGGGCCTCCTGGGGCCGGATCAACCCCGACAGCTCGCTGGTTCGCAGGCTGACGATCCGCAACCGCACCGACACCCCCATGCGGCTGGCCGTTCTGCCGCCGGCCGACGGGAACCCCTTCCGCGCGGAGCTGCGCGAAACCGAGCCCGGCCGGGTCGCCGAGCTCACCATCACCGCCGTGCCGCCGTTCCGGGAGGGCTTCAACGCCGCCCAGATCCGTCTGAGCACCGGCCTGGACGATCAGCCCGAGCTGGTCATTCCCTGCTCGCTGTTCAGCCCGGCGCTGGTGGAAGTGGTGCCCAACCGGCTCCTGCTGACCGCCGCCCCGGACAAACCCTTCGAACGCACCGTCCTGCTGCGCTACAACCACGCCGGCTCAATGGAGGTTCTGGCGACGGAGTTTACCGATCCCCAGATCCCCATCCGCGTCGAAGTCACCAGACCCGGCCGGGACTACCGCATCGTCGCGACCTTTCCGCCCGGCTACCAGCCGCCCCGCGGCCAGCCCCTCCAGCTCACGATCCGCACCGATCTCGAGCAGCGGCCCGCGATCGTCGTTCCGGTCATGACCGGCCGCGAGGAGCCGCCGCCTCCCGTCCCGGCGGCCAGCGCCGAGGCCCTGATCGATCGGCCCGCGCCGGTGCTGGAGCTGACCGATGCCGCCGGTCAGCAGGTCCGGATCGAGCCGGCCGGCCGGCTCACGGTGCTCAACTTCTGGGCGACCTGGTGCTCCAGCTCGCGACGTCAGGTCCCGATCATCGCCGACCTCGCCCGCCGGTACGCCCGCAGGGACGTCGATTTCGTGCAGGTCGCCGTGGACCAGCTGACGACGCCCGAGGAGGTCCAGGCCGTGGCCAGGGCGATGAACGTGCCCGGCCCCGTCCGCCTGGACCGCAAGCGGCAGGCGATTCGCGCCTACGGAGCTACCCGTGTGCCCCTCGTGGTGGTGATCGACCGGGAGGGGGTGGTCCGTGCCGTGCACCGCGGAATGCCCCCTCCGGAGCATCACCGCCTGGCCGAGAACATCGCCGCCCAGCTGGACGTTCTGCTGGCCGGCAAGGGGCGCGACGCCTTTCCCAGTGTGCCCTTCGCGCCGATGATGGCCTCGGCCGTGAACCTCGATCCGCTCGACCAGCCGGCCTCCAGCATCCGACCGGCCTGCTATGTCGAGTCCAGCCGGCACGACGTCGGTCTCGTGCGCCTGTCGGAGCCGGTCCGGTACACCTTCCGCTTCCGCAACATCGGGCTGAACCCGCTGCGGATTCTCAGCCTCAACCCCTCACCGGATCTCAAAATCCTGCCCGATCACTCGACGGTGGTCGAGCCCGGCGCCGACGGGTTCGTGAACTGCACGTTCACGACGCCGTCCGAGCCGCGGCCCTTCGTTCACGCCCTGCAGATCAGGACCGACGACCTCAACCAGCCCGACGTGCATCTGACCGTCACCGGCCAGACCCGCCCCTTCCTGGAGGTCGACCCGCCGGACGGCGCGGACTTTTCCGACAACCCCCAGACCCACTCCGTTCCCCGGCTGGTCACGCTGGTCTGGAACGCCCCCGGCGGCGTGAAGTTCGGTCCGCCCGTATCCTCGTCCCCCAGGTTCTCGGCCGTGCTGAAGCCCACGCCGCAGGAGGCCTACACCATGCTGATCATCGAGGCCCACGGTCCCTTCGAGCCGGGGGAACACCGCGCGTCGATCACCGTTCCGGCCGACTGCGCGACTCAGCCGTCGGTGGAAGTGCCGGTGAGGCTGACCGTGCCGCAGCCCGACTCCTCGCCAGCCTCCTCCGCGGCGGCACCCTGAAGCTGATCTCTGGAACGACGCCCCGGCCGGTCGGCCTCCGGCCGCCTGAACCGCCTACGGGATCGGTGCCGGTCCAGCATCGCGATCAGCGACTGTACCGCGCGGCTCACGCCCACCCGGCCGGATTCGTCGGGCTTCAGCCATCGGTAACCGGTGTCGCCGGCCCGCCGGCCCGCAGGAATGCCCCGCGCCGCGGGCGTGCCGGTCAGGCGGTAAAGGCGGAACGTCACTTTGCGGTGGGTCAGCAGACGCGTGATCCGCCCGACCGGCCGGCCGACCGCCCGGCGGCCGCCCGCAAGCCTCCGGACCAGCCGCCTGAGAGCCTGTGTCGGTCGCTCACCGCAAGCGACCGCTTCCGTGGGCAGATCCCAGAGCCCGCCCCAGAGCCCCCTGGCCGGGCGCCGCACGAACAGCAGCCGTCCGTCCCGCTCGACCGCCAGAGCGACGATGTTCAAAGCTTCCGGAGTCCGGCGCCGTTTCGCTCGCGGAAGGATCTCCGTCAGTCCCAGGCGTCGGGCAGCGCAGGACCGCCGCAGCGGACAGACGCCGCAGCCCGGCGCCCGCGGCGTGCAGACCGTCGCGCCCAGTTCCATCAGCGACTGGTTGAAGTCCCCCGGTCGCCGCCGCGGAACCAGCGCCTCGGCCAGGTCCCATAACCGCTTCCGCAGGTCCGGCGCGTCCGGGTCTCCGTCGGTTGCCTGCCAGCGGATCAACACCCGCCGGACGTTGCCGTCCAGCACCGGTTCCCGCCGCCCGAAAACGATACTGGCGATGGCGCCGGCCGTGTAGCGCCCGATGCCCGGCAGCCGGGCCAGTTCATCCACCGTCGAGGGCACCTCGCCGCCGTGCTCCCGAACAATGCGCCGGGCCGCCTCGTGAAGCATCCTCGCGCGGCGGTAATAGCCCAGGCCCGACCACAGGGCCAGGACAGCCTCCTGCGGGGCCCGGGCCAGGGACTCCACCGTGGGGAAACGCCGCAGGAACCGCTCGTAGTAGGCGGTGACGGTGGCGACCTGCGTCTGTTGGAGCATGAACTCGGCCACCAGCTGGGCCCAGGCGTCGTCGGGCCGGCGGCGCCAGGGAAGATCCCGGCGGTGCGCGTCGTACCACGCCAGCAACCGGGCACGAAAGCGGCGGATGCGGCCCGTGCCCGGCCGCTCGGGCCGGGATCGTCTCGCGGGAAGCCGTCGGCCGTCGGAGGGTGCCGGTTTCTGCCGGCGGCGGGGCCCGCCCGCCGGGTCCGGCGAACGGCCCGGGTTTTCCGACACGGCCGTTTGGCCTACACTCGCGGCACGATGGGGCTGGACCGCTTCTTCTATCATCCCAATCGCTGCGATTACGGCTCGCCGGCCGATCTGGGGTTGTCCTTCGAGACGGTCGCCATTCGCTCCACTGCGGGCGTCCGGCTCCACGGCTGGTTCTTCCCCGCCCGACGACCCCCCGCCGCCGGCACGATTCTCCACCTCCACGGCAACGCGGGCAATGTCACGGGGCACTTTCAGCACGTCGCCTGGCTGCCGGCCGACCACTGGAACGTACTCTGCTTCGACTACCGCGGTTATGGCCGATCCACCGGCCGGGTCACCCGGGCCGGCACGTTGGACGACGCCTGCGCGGCGCTGGACTTCCTGCTGGCCCGCAGCGACGTCGATCCGGCCCGCGTGGCGGCCTTCGGCCAGTCGCTGGGCGGGGCCGTGGGCATCGTGCTGGCCGCCCGGCGAAGCGAAATCCGGGGACTCGTCGTCGACGGGGCGTTTGACAGCTACCGGCGGGTCGCCCGATACCACATCCTGCGCAGTCCGCTGCTGTTGCCGCTGGCCTGGTGGGTGCCGTGGTTCATCAGCCGGCGATTCGATCCGATCGACCACGTGGCCCGGATCGCTCCCCGCGGAATCCTGATCATGCACGGCACGGCCGACGAGATCGTGCCGGTCTCGATGGCCCGCCGGCTCTACGCCGCCGCCGGCGAGCCGCGCGAACTGTGGCTGGTGGAGCGGGCCAACCACTATGAGGCCATGCAGGACCGGTTCGACGAGGCCCGCCCGCGGCTGCTGGCCTTTCTCGAGCGATGCATGTCCGATCCGCATCCCTGACCCGGCGAGCGCGGGTGCCTTAGAGGGTGGCACTCACCGCCGGGCCGGGGAGGGAACGTCCGGCTGCAGGGGAAAGCGGTCGTCCTCGCCCGGCCGGCAGAGCAGGTAGCGGTGCTTGTACTGCTCGTTGCCGCGCCGGTGCCGCTCGGCCTGTTCACGGTCCTCACGGGCCAGGAAACCATCGGGCAGGATGTTGACGCACATCGCCTCGAGTCGCCCGCTTCGCCGCCGGGAGGCGTATTCGATGTTCACGGCCGCCAGTTCGTCGTCCAGGGCCGCGGCCAGCTCCGCCGCCTGCTCCGGGCGGGCCGCCACCGTCGCCTCGAGGTGCAGGCGATAGCGCGGCGGCGTGCCCCACACCGGCGCCAGGACGAAACCGTGGACGACCGCGCCGGTCCGGCGGCCGGCCCGCTCCATGGCCAGGACCACCTGATGTTCGGTCAGCTTCTCGCCGGCCAGCGAGCAGACGTGGTCGCCCTTGTTGAGGAACTCGATCACCGGCGCCTCACCGAAGAATCCGACCACCCGCACCAGGTCGCGAAGATCGTAGCGGTACAGCCCCGACGAAGTGGTCAGCAGCACGAAATACTCGCCGCCGACGTCCAGCTGGTGGCTGCGCAATGCGGGAGGAGAAAGCTCGTCGATCCGGTCGGCGGGCACGAACTCGAAGAAGTGGCTGCCGACGTCCAGCACGCCGGCGGGCGTGCCGTCCTCGATGGGCACCGATACCCGGCCCTCGCTGGCCAGCAGTCCGATGTCCCGCACCGGCACGTCGCCGAAGTACTCGGGAAAGTCGGCCAGGTACAGCCCCATGGTGCCGCCCGTCCAGTTGGCCAGGAACGCCAGGTTCCAGCAGTGCCGCG
This sequence comes from uncultured Phycisphaerae bacterium, assembly GCA_938005315.1. Lineage (GTDB taxonomy): Bacteria > Planctomycetota > Phycisphaerae > UBA1845 > PWPN01 > CALLOB01. The sequence continues at coordinate 30,432 of CALLOB010000005.1, read as the reverse complement.
GCAGCAGCCGGCCGTGCGCCGCGGCGATGCGCTCCAGCCGCGCCGCCGCCGCCGGGTCGGGCCGCAGCCGCGGACGCAGGGCCTCGCGCACCGAGCCCGGCACCGCCAGGTCCGCCCGCAGCGTGCCGTCGTGCACGTCGCGGATGATCGCGGCGCTGTGCTCGGCCCCGGCGCGGGCCAGCTTGAGCTGGGTGGCCGGACTGGCCGTGATCACGAAGGCCACGTCCGCCGGCAGTGCCAGGCGCATGATGGTGTAGTACTTGGAGGCCGGATCCTCGATCCGGGCCAGGCACTCGGGGGTCACATAGTACTTTCGCACGAGCCGCTTCTGCGTCGCGGCCATCAGGCCGGTGATCGCCCCGCAGGGGATGCCCGCGGCGGTGCGGCTCTCGTCCATGCGCGAGGTTACCTGCACGATGCCCCGCAGAAACGCCGCCGGGTGATCCAGCAGGGCCTTGATGCCGAAGGCGTTCCAGCCGCGGCGGTACTCGGCCAGGAATCGGCCGGTCACGGGAATGTATTTGGGTTCCTGCGTGGTGCCGCTGGTCAGGGCGAACATCAACACCCGCTCGCCGGGACCGAAGAGGGCCCGCAGGTCGCCGGACTTGACCCGCTCGATCCAGGGCCTGTGGCCTTCGTAGTCCCGGATGGGAACGCACCGCGTGAAATCGGCCGCCGAGCCGATCCGGTCGAAGCCGTGCTGGCGGCCGAAGTCGCTGTCGACGCCGGCCCGGATCTTCGCTCGCAGGACCTGCTCCTGCACGGCCGTGGCCCGTCGCGCCGCAGAGGTGAATCGCCGGTAGACGTCACGGGCGTGCCACTGCGCCGGATAGAAAAGTAGGCGATCCCAGAGGCTCGGCCGGGCCATATCGGCCATGCTAGTCGGCGGCGAAAAAAAACGCGAGCCGCACGAAGCGCGGCTCGCGGGCAGGCGGTGATGCGCGACCTTCCTGAGGCCGACGCGCTTACTTGACGTCCTTGAAGTAGCTCTTGGAACCCTCCACATCGGGCTTCATGGTTTTGTCGCCGGGCTTCCAGTTGGCCGGGCAGACCTCGCCGTGCCGGGCCACGTACTGATAGGCCTGGATGAGCCGCAGGGCCTCGTCCACGTTGCGGCCGACGCCCAGGTTGTTGACCGTGTAGCTCTGCAGGATGCCCTTGTCGTCTATGATGAAAAGCCCGCGGGCGGCGATGCCGTCCGGCAGCAGAACCCCGTAGGCATGCGCCGCTTCCTTGTTCAGATCGCTCAGCAGCGGGTACTTGATCTCCCCCAGCCCGCCGGCGTTGCGCGGCGTGTTCTTCCAGGCCAGGTGCGTATACTTGCTGTCGATCGAGGTTCCGACCACCTTGGCCCCGATCTTCTCGAACTCGTCGATCCGGTCGCTGAAGGCGATGATCTCGGTCGGGCAGACGAAGGTGAAGTCCAGCGGGTAGAAAAACAGCACCACGTATTTCCCCGTGAACTTCTGGTCCCCGACGGTCAGAACGCCGTTCTGATAGCTGAGATCCACGAACTGGCTGCCGACCACGGCCGGGCCCTTGAACGCCGGGGCCGGTTGCCCGACCTGAAGCACCGGCTGACAACAGCTGCCACCGACTTCGTGCATGAACAAGCCTCCTTTTGCATGTCGACAGGTGCCGCGCCGGCACCTCGGATTCATTCACCCATCGCCCGGGATTCTAGCGCATCGTCGGCCGGTCGGCCACCCGGACAAGTCCTGTTTCCGGGAGGAATGCTTCCCGCCCGGGCGCGAGCGTTCCGGCCGCTGTGCCGCTGCCTTGACCGTCGAGGTCGGCGAAAAACCCGGTCCGGCCGACTCAGAGAGTCCGCACGGCCTCCTGGAGCTTGCAGACCTCGATCGGCACGTTGACGGCCGGGTCCGGCCCCTCGTACTCCAAAGCCAGGTAGCCCCGGTAGCCGGTTTCGCGGAGAATCGAGACGATGCGGCGGTAGTCGGTGGGCTCGCGGCGGTCGCCTCCAAGCCGGACCTCGGCCTTGACCTGACAGACGATGGCGTGCGGAGCGACCCGGGCGAAGCTCTCGTAAGGAGCCTCGTGGAAGTTGCCGCTGTCGAGGTTCACGCCCAGCCAGGGGCTTCGAACGGCCTCGACGATCCGCAGCAGGTCGTCGGCCGTCTCGGTGAGGTAGCCGTGGTTTTCGATGGCCAGGAAGATGCCGCGCGATCCGGCGTATTCGCATGAGCGGATCAGGCCGTCGACCACCTGCTTGAACATCTCCTCGCGGGTGCCGGCCTGGGGCGGCCGTCCGGCGAACACGCGGATGGTCGGCGAGCCGAGCTTGGCGGCGATGTCCACCCAGGCGCGGCAGTGGGCCAGCTGTGCGTCGCGCTCCTCGCCGGACGGTAGCGCGAAGTTGGTGTTGATCGGCGTGCCGCTGATTTCCAGGCCCAGCCGGAAGATGTGGCTTTTGAGGCGGTAGAGCCATTCGTCGTCGGTCCGCAGGAAGTAGTACGAGGTCGGCTCGATCGCGTCGAGGTCCAGCCGGGCGCAGAGGTCCGCCAGGTCGAACAGCGACATCGCCCCGGGCTTTCCGGGCGTGTCCAGCTCCTTGCGGAAGGAGTAGCCGGCCAGGCTGAGCTTCAGGCGGGCCGGGAGCGGTCGTCCGCCCGCGGCCAACCCGGCCGGAGCGGAGTTCTGCCCGACGGCGTTCCCGTTCAGGACCATGCCGGCGACCGCTCCCGCGGCCGTTCGCAGCACTCGCCGACGCGAAAAGGATTCCGGTGACACGTTGGGGCCCTCGCGATACGCCGTCGCCCGCCCGGCGACCCGCGCCGCCGGCTGCCGGGCATGCTAAGCCGATCACCCCCCGCCCACAAGCACCGGCCGCCGATCCATCGGCGTCCGGCGGGAACGACCGGGGACCAGCCCGCAGCGGGTCCAGGTGACCGTCCTCCCGATGGAGAGAGGCATGCCGTGTGGAATCCATCCACGTCGCCAGGCCGCGCAGAGGTCTTCGGTCGCCGGATTAGTCCGGTTTCGGTCGGGGGGCGTGGTCGGATCGTCCGGGGCTGGGCTTGCATGCTGAAGGTCGTCCTGTCGGGCACAATCCCATGCGCAGCGCCGCAAAACGCCAAGGCCGACGAAGGGGTGACGTTCGCCTTCGGAGGCAGCCGGCATGGCCGGCTTGGCCTCGGGATCGCGACGACAACTGCGACGGCCGTGTCGATGAAGGCTGCCTCACGATCAGGATCACAGGTCCTGGAACCATCCGCAGCGTCCCCGGCAGCGATGCGGAATCCCCGACCTTCTTCCGTCATGGGGAACCCAGGGCTTTTCCGGCCGGAACGCGGCTTGTGCTGCGGGCTGAGGCGGAGGAGGACTGCGACCTGTTCGCCGGATGGAGCGGCGCGGTTTCATCGACGTCTGCGACGATCGAGGTGGTGCTGACCGACAGGATGGCCCTCGAGGCAAGCTTCCTGGACCGTGCCTGGGTGCCGGCCATCTGTGGCGGCGGCGCATGCCAGGCAGCGGGCCTGAGCCTGCTGGGGCTCGCGCTGATGCGGCGGCGGGGCGGTCGGATCCGCTGAGCGCCGGGCCGGGCGGGCCGCGGGACGGCATCCCTTACACTTGCCAAACTCCGTCCGTGCACCTAGACTCCCGGTCATGCTCTCACGTCTCCACAGCATGGCCTTGGTCGGGATCGATGCGATCGGCTGCGAGGTCGAGGTGGACGTGGCCTCCTCGGGCATGGCCCCGCCGGTGATCGTGGGGCTGCCGGATGCGGCGGTCAAGGAGAGCCTGGAGCGCGTGCGGTCCGCGCTGCGGAACAGCGGCTACGACTGGCCGCGGACCAAGGCGGTGGTCAACCTCGCCCCTGCGGACACGAAGAAGGAGGGCCCGGCGTTCGACCTGCCGATCGCTCTGGGCATGATCTACGCCGGGGGCGAGGGCACGCCGGAGAAGGTCGGTCGCTACCTGATCGCCGGCGAGCTGGCCCTGGACGGGCGGGTCCGGCCGATCCGCGGGGCGCTGTCGATGGCCATGCTGGCCCGCGACCGGCGGCTGGCCGGCGTGCTGGTGCCGCGGGAGAACGCCGCCGAGGCGGCAGTGGTCGGCGACGTAGAGGTCATCGGCATCGGCACGCTGGCCGAGGCGGTGGGCTTTCTGAACGAGCAGCTGCCGCTGGAGCCGACGACCATCGACATCGACGAGGTCTTCGGGCAGGCCTCGCAGTACGACGTGGACTTCGGCGAGGTCCGCGGGCAGGAGTCGGCCAAGCGGGCTCTGGTGATCGCCGCCGCCGGCGGGCACAACGTGCTGCTGATCGGGCCGCCGGGCACCGGCAAGACGATGCTCTCCAAGCGGCTGCCGACGATCCTGCCCCCGCTGGGGCTGGCCGAGTCGCTGGAGACCACGCGGATCTGGTCGGCTGCCGGCAAGCTGCCGCCCGGCGAGCCGTTGATGGCCCGCAGGCCGGTACGCAGCCCGCACCACTCGGCCAGCGGTCCGGCCCTGGTGGGCGGGGGCACGGTGCCGCAAGCCGGCGAGGTCTCGCTGGCCCACCACGGGCTGCTGTTCCTGGACGAGTTCCCGGAGTTCCCGCGGACGATCCTGGAGACGCTGCGTCAGCCGCTGGAGGACGGCACGGTGACCATCGCCCGGGCGCATGCCTCGGTGCTGTTTCCGGCGCGGTTCATGCTCGTGGCCGCCATGAACCCCTGTCCCTGCGGCTACTTCACCGACCCCAACAAACCCTGCAAGTGCTCGCCCAGCCAGATCGACAAGTACCTCTCGCGCATCAGCGGGCCCCTGATCGACAGGATCGATATCCACATCGAGGTTCCGCCGGTGCCGTATCGCGAGCTGCGCGGCGGCCGCGAGGGCAGCGACAGCGCGACCATGCGCGAGCAGGTGCTGCGGGCCCGGCAGGTGCAGCGCGAGCGGTTCGGCGACGGCACCACCATGCTCAACGCCCGGATGGGTCCCCGCCAGCTCCGCCGCCACTGCGTGCTGGACCCGGCCGGCGAGGCCCTGCTGCGGCAGGCGCTTACCGAACTGGGGCTCAGCGCCCGGGCCCATGACAAGATCCTGCGGGTCGCGCGCACCATCGCCGACCTCGACGGCGGCGGGCCGATCCGGGCCGAGCACCTCACCGAGGCGGTCATGTACCGGCGGCTGGATCGGCGGATGTGACCGCAAAGGGTCGTCAGCAGTCGTCGGCTTCCGGCGCGGGTTGGATGTCGCCCGCGAAGTGCAATACACTGCCGGGCCGGTCGGTCGCGCGGTGTCGGCGTCTCCGGCACGCGAACGTCCGATCGGCTCAAGCGGCCGGCCTGCCAGGAGGGAGTGGATTGCGATTCTCGGAGTTTCACCGGCAGCGGGAACTGGTCGTATCCTTCGAGCTTTTCCCCCCCAAGACGCCGGAGGCCCACGCCCGGCTGTTCGAAGATGAACTGCCGGCCTTGCTGCGACTCTCGCCGGCTTTCCTGACCTGCACCTATGGCGCCGGGGGCAGCACCCGCGAACAGACCCTGGAGGTCGTCGGCCGGATCGCGCGGGAATTCGGGATCGAGATCGCCAGCCACCTGACCTGCGTGGGATCCTCCCGCGAGCAGATCGACGCCTACCTCGACGAGGCCGCGGGCCTGGGCGTCGCCAACATCGTGGCCCTGCGCGGCGACCCGCCCAGGGGCGACGCCGGTTTTCGCCCGGTGCCCGACGGGTTTCAGCGGGCCGCGGAACTGGTCGCCCATATCAGGCGGCGCGGCGGATTCGACATCGCGGTGGCCGGTTACCCGGAGGGCCATCCCGAGTGCCCCGACCGCACCGAGGACTGGCGCCACTGCGCCGAAAAGGTCGCCGCCGGAGCCGACGTGATCATCACCCAGCTGTTCTATGACCTGGAGGACTTCTGGGCCTTCACGGACTTCCTGCGCAACCGCATGGGCGTCACCGTGCCGATTGTCGCCGGCGTCCTGCCCATTCTCAGTACCCAGCAGATCAACCGCTTCTGTTCGCTGTGCGGGGCCCGCATTCCGCCGGCGGTGCAGGCCCGCCTGGAGCAGTACGCCGACGATCCGGCCTCCTGTCGCCGCTACGGCGTGGAACTGGCCACGGACATGTGCCGGGAACTGATCGCCCGCAAGGTGCCCGGGATCCATTTCTACACGCTCAACCGGGCGGCCTCCACCGCCGAGGTAATGCGCGACCTGGGGCTCATCGCCGGCGGCGGCTGAGCCGGCACGGCCTGCTCCGGGCGGCCTGAATCCGGGCCGGCCCGCGGTCGTGCAGACGATCGCGGCCCCCCGACATGCGCTGGGCACGCCGGGGGGCCGCCGGGAACAGATCCTCAGAAGGGTGCGGATCGTTCGATCCGCAGCGCCGGGGCTTATTCGCAACCCGGAGCGACAGTGGTCACGCCCGGTCCGGTTCCGCACAGCTGGAACTGGACGAAGTCGTTCTCGATGTCGATCAGGTTGTCGCCGTTGCGGTCCAGGCACTGGCAGGCGGGGTCCATCGGCTGGTTGTCGCCCACCGTCAGGCAGCGCTGGAAGAAGGCGAAGTCGTCGCTGTCGACATCGTCATCGTTGTCGGTATCCGCCCACGGGCTGTTCGGGCAGGGCTGGAACGTGTTGCGGACCGCGTCCAGGTGCAGACCCTTGAGCGCCAGATCGACCGTGGGATAGCCGCAGTCGGGAGAGCCCGCCGGGCATACGTCGCCGGTCACCGACTTGAGCACGAACATCACCGTCAGCAGCGGCGGATCCGACTGGAACACGTAGCCCTGGGGCACCGTGGCCACGAAGTCCGGACTGCGGACGATGGCGTTGTCGTCGATGGTCTGCGTGTTGGGGATCTGCGTTTCGGCAATGACCACCCCGGCCCCGATCCTGTCGATGCCGTCGATCAGCCGGATGTAGCCGTAGCTGAGCCGCTCGAAGCTGGCCATGTGGGCATCGACATACACACGGTAGGGCTTGGTGCTGACGTCGGGGGCCGCGATGGTCTGCCACATCACCGCCTCGTCGTCGTTGGAGATGTTGCAGTGGATGCTGCCGTAGTGATCGCCGGTCATGCCCTCGGCGTAGCTGCCGGGGCCGGTGGGGCTGGTGCAGGGATGCCACACGTTGCCGTCCCGCTTGATGTCGAGCTGAGTCTGCCAGCCGTACTTCCGCACGTCCCAGTGCTTGGGCTTGGTTTTGTTGCCGCCGCCGTTGGGGTCCCATTGGCTGGGGTTTTCGCAGACATTGTTGGCCTCCCGGGGATCGACCACATACCCTTCCTCGAAGCTGGTGTTCAGCAGCTCGGGGGCGTAGACCAGGACGGTGTCGGGCATCCAGTTGCTGATGCCGCAGGAGTCGAACGGCTGGACCATGTATCGGCCGCACTCCACGGGGTTGCCCTGATAGTTGACGGTCAGGTTGAAGTCCACCAGCACGTCGTTGCCGTCCATGCGGAGGTTGAAGCCGTCGATCCGGCCGGTGCCGTCGCTGGCCAGCGAACCGCTGTCGCGCATCTTGCGCAGCCGGACGGCGGTGATGCTGGCGAGGTTGTCGCCCTGCAGGCGGAGAGTATGCGTGCTCCCCAGGAGGGCATTGTTGTTGACCACCCTGCGGACCAGCGTCGGCGTCTTGTCGCCGCACTTGAACAGCAGGTAGCTCGGTCCGTCCAGGCCGCCGGCCTTGGCAGCCACGAGAATGCCGAGGTCGGATTCGTCGGCCCCGGCCACGCGGATGTTGTCCCAGATATAGTTGGCGATGGCCAGGTCATTGAAGCCGTCGCGGTAGCTGGACCCCACATTGCCGTTGCTACCGCGGTCCGGACCCCAGGCCAAACCGCGCGGCGAGGACAGCTGCTCGACGTAGAAAGGCCCGTAGAAGTTGGTATCCATGCCGGTGGCGATGAAGTGCTCGGCCTTGGAGTAGGTGCCGCTGTAGATGCCGATCAGGTTGCCGGCGTCCAGCGAAGCCAGGATGTTGCCGTTGACGATCCGGTCGTAGCGCCAGCTGTCCTCGACGAACCGCTCGAAGATCAGGTGCTGAACATTGGCGGCGTCGGCGTAGACGTCCAGGAACGCGCCGGCGGCCAGGCTCGGGGTGGCCTGGCCGTTGTACCGCAGGATCTTGCCGCTGCCCCAGCTGCAGACCAGCAGCTCGGGATAGCCGTCCTGGGCCGGGCCGGGGATCACCGGACCGGGCGAGAACTGATCGTTGCCGAACATCAGGCCCCTGGGCTGGTTCAGTCCGCCGCTTCCGGCGGTGACGAAGGTGTCGATGAACGCCCCGGGCGAGGCCCCGCCGGGCCCCTGGTACCGCAAAACGCGGTGGTTCAGGTTGCTGCTGACGTACAGGTTGCCGTCCGGGCCCCAGGTCATGCCGTCCGGGCCGTCCAGGCCGCCGCTGCCGGCGGTGACGAAGTCGCCGATGTAGGTTCCGGTGGCGCTGTACTTTTTCACGCTGTCGGTGGCATAGCTGGCCACGTAGATGTTGCCGTCGGAACCCAGCAGGATGCCGCGGGGATCCTGCAGCCCGCTACCGTCCTTTCCGGCGCCGGCGAAGATGCCGACGAACGCCCCTGTGGAGGCGTCGAACTCGAGCACCTGGTTGGTCAGGCGGCTGGTGACCAGAAGCTCGGCCGCCACGGCCTGCCCGGCCAGTGCAAGTACCACGGACACGCCGACGACCCTGCTCGCCGATCCGGCCTTACGATGAGACCTTTTCACCATGACCCGCTCCTTTCGCGTCAAGAAGAACACCACAAACGACTCCGACCTCACTGACTGTCCATCGGTCGACCAGGCGACCGGCGGTGGCTTGTGCGACTGGTTATTGTGCGACTCGTTCAAGCGCCTCGGCACGCCGGGAACACACCACGCACTGCGTGTGGAACCCATGACCGGCCATCGCGCCTCATCTTTTGCCGACGATTCCACCCCGAATGGGATCCTGGGCCGTCAGACGCCGCCGGGAAGCCCGGGCAAAGCCCACGGATACTCATCCTCCTCGTTGCGGACGCACGGTGCGGACCACCTCTCCTCCTCTGCCGACTTGCAGTCCGCCGAATTGCACCTCCTGTACTTTATCGTATCGCGCGGACGGATTCAAGTCTCAAAGACCAGAAAAAACCAGTTTTGACCCGGTTTGAAAGGGCCCGGTAACGCTCGGGGCCGGGCAGGGCCGCCGGGGAATGAATCCTTCGCCGGACGGACCGGCAAAGCAGGTCTGGGATTCAGGCGAAGAACCCTGCGGGAGCGGGCGGACCGCCGAGGTCCCGACCGAGCCCTCGACGCAGACAGACCACGGCGTTTTTCGGCCTCCGGGAGACCCCGGACGACCGACCCCTAACGCGGATGCGCCCCGCCAGCGACTCGACCTCGCCGTAACCGCGACAGGACGTAAGCCCATGTTCCAACGTGAAATGCGCGACTGGGGTTGAACCGGGTCGATAGGATCATTTATGATCGACGCAGTTGGATGCCGCCGGCATCCCCCGGCAGGACCGGGGAACGCACGCCCATCGAGGCCCGGCCGCACGCGACGGGGGTGCCCGGTCCGACCCGGTCTCCGGGACGCACGGGCCAAAATGCGGACGAATCGTTTCTTTATCGGACGGCGAGGCCCGGCCTGAACGTCCGATGGGGGGCCGGGGATGAGACCGGCGCCGCGACTTTTTACCGCGACGGCTTCGATCACCGCGTTGTTCGGCGCGGCGGTGCCGGCGGCGGCCGAATCCCGGCCGTACATCTTCGGCTGCGGCATCACCTGGGGCCAGTGGCTGCAACTGGCGCCGCAGGACGCCCGGGAGTTCGACCGCCGCAGCATGGACAGGATCCTCCAGATGGGCGGCACCAACTGCCCGGCCAACTTCGCCTGGGGGGACATCGAGCGCGTCCGCGGAGTGTGCGACTGGTCGTACGTGGACCACCAGGTGGAAGAGGCCCTCGCCCGCGGCCTGACCGTGTTCGCCCACTCGCGCCTGAGGCCCGACTGGGCCCTGCCGCAGGGGATTCTCGACCAGTACGGCCCGGGCATCGGATACCGTTTTCCGCCCGACGAGCCGTACATCCCGGATTTCGAGAACTTGTTCCGCACGGCTCCGGGCGTGCCGCAGCCGGACCCGGCCTGCCGCGAGGCGGACCTGGACCGCGACCACGACGTGGATGCGGCCGATTTCGGCATTCTGCAGCGATGCCTCACGGGGCCGGGCATGCCCGGGAGTCCGGACTGCTGAGTCCCGGCGGGTACGGCGGGAGACACGGATGATCGCAAATCTGACGCGCAGGCGGCTGCAGGCCGGATGGTGGCTTGTGCTGGTCGCGGCGGTCTCCGCCCGGGCCGGGGAGCCCCGCCTGACGCGGCTTTCCGAGCACCTGGCGGTGTTCCACGGCCCGGTCAACACCGGCATCGTTCTGGACGCCGATCGCGCCCTCCTGATCGACTGCGGCGACGGCCGGGTCGCCGATTCGCTTCAGGCACTGGGCGTCGCCCGGGTTGTGTCGCTGGCCTTCACCCATTACCACCGCGATCAGCTCTGCGGCGCCGGCCGGTTCGCGGCCGATGGCGCCCGGGTGCTGGTACCGGCCCGGGAACGGGAGTGGTTCGATCATCCCGAGCGGTTCTGGAACGATCCCCGGCAACGCTGGCATAACTACGCGTTCAGGCCGAGCCGCCTCATGCCGATCGAGCCGCTGTCGGCCGACGATACGCTGGCTGATGGGCAGACTCTGGACTTCGGACCGGCACGAATCACCGTCCTGGACACGCCGGGCCACACCGACGGCTCGATCAGCCTCCAGGTCCGGGTCGATGGAAGGACAACCATCTTCTGCGGCGACGCGATCTTCGATGCCGGCCGGGTCTGGGACCTTCACAGCCTGCAGAAGGGCTTCTCCCGCGGCGAGCGGACGATCTACGACTACCACGGTTTCATGGGCGCCCGCTGGATGCTGGCCGGAAGCCTTCGACGCATCCGCGACGCCGGGGCCGATCTGCTGGTGCCCTCCCACGGCCGGGTCATGACCGACCCCCGGCAGGCGATCGACCTGCTGCTGGAGCGACTCGAGGCCTGCTACGACCGTTATGTGGCCGTATCCGCCCTGCGGCACTATTTCCCGGAGCTTTTCACCGAGTACGTCGGTCGGCCGGGGCACACGGCCATCCGACCCGGCATGCCGGCGCCCGACTTCCTCCGGCATTTCGACACCACCTGGGTGATTCTCTCCCGGGACCGGGCGGCTCTGGTCATGGACTGCCGCAACGAGGGCGTGATCCAGGCGGTGCGCGACCTGCTCGCGCGGGGCGAGGCGACCTCGATCGACGCCTTGTGGATCACCCACTACCACGACGACCACGTGGACGCGATTCCCGACTTTCTGGCGACCTTCGGTTGCCCCTGCCTGACCGAACGCTCGGTGGCCCAGGTGGTCGGGCGGCCGTTGGCCTGGGGACTGCCTTGCATGTCGCCGGCGGTCATCCGCGTGGACCGGCCCGCCACTGACGGCCAGAGCTGGACATGGCGCGAGTTCCGGCTGACGGCCTATCACCTGCCGGGTCAGACCGAATACCATGCCGGCCTGTTCGTCGAGGGCCGAGGCCTGAGGATGCTCTTCGCGGGCGATTCGTTCACACCGGCGGGGATCGACGACTATTGCATGCACAACCGCAACCTGCTGGGCCGCGACGCGGGCTTCGACCGCTGCCTTGCGCTCGTCGAGCGCCTCGCCCCCACGCACATCTTCAACTGCCACGTGGACCAGGCCTTTTCGTTCACCGCCGACGAGCTGGCTTTCATGCGGGCCAACCTGGCGGAGCGCGAGCGGATCTTCGGGCAGATCCTGCCCTGGGAACATGCCAACTTCGGGCTGGATGCCCACTGGCTGCGATGCGACCCCTATGAGCAGACCGCCCCGGCCGGTCATCGCGTGCCCCTGGAGGTCGTGATCGCCAACCATGCCCGCGAACACAGGTCTGCGGCCGCCCGGCCGGCGCCGCCGACGGCATGGCGTCGCGCGGCCGGCCACAGTGACGCGACAGCCGATGAAACAGCCCTCGGACCGTGGCGCGGGATCACGGTGCCCGCCGGCGGCGAGGGCCGGATCGCCCTGGAACTCGACATCCCCGGGGATCTCCCGCCGGGCCGCTACCCGGTGGCCGTGGACGTGAAATTCGGCGAACGCGAGCTGCCGCAGTGGTCGGCGGCCATCGTCGAGGTCGCATCCCGGCCCGCGCCCTGACGCAGGCGACTCATCCTGAGCTTCCCCGACTGCCGGACGGGCCGCTTGACCGGCGCAAAACAAGCCCCCTCCGAACCGCGATCTCCCCGGCCTGGATCGGAGGGGGCACGACGTCGATACCTGTGGGCCGGGGACGGAGACACGGTCTCGTCCCCGGCCGCTGGTCGTCACTCAAGCGGTCCGGGGGACCAGGGACGGATGGCACCAGCGCTTCTGAATGGCCTTCCACTGAATGGCCTGGAAGAGCCCCGCCAGTCCGACCAGGGTGTACACGATACTGGACAGGATCGAACCGGATCCCAGAAGGAACGCCACAAGGTCAAACTTCGCGATCCCGACCAGCCCCCAGTTCAACGCTCCCACAACCACCAGAACCGCTGCGACCACATCAATCGTTTTCATGACTTTTTCTCCTGTCCGGCTGCGTGCCGTTCACGCGAGCCGCCATTTCCGATCGTACCCGGCCGCACCGCGCGGCGGGTTGTCTGCCGGTTATCTGCGAATATCAACGTCCGCCGTTGCGGATGAGTTCCATCACCTCCGCCCGGGCCGCCGGATCGCTTCGAAACACCCCGCGGACCGCCGAAGTTACCATCACGCCGTTGGGCTTCTGCACGCCGCGCATCTTCATGCACAGGTGCTCGGCCTCGACCACCACTGCCGCGCCTTTGGGGTTCAGATGCTCCATCAGGGCGTCAGCGATCTGACAGGTCATGCGCTCCTGAACCTGCGGCCGACGGGCGAACGCATCGACCGTCCGGGCCAGCTTGCTGAGCCCGACGACCTTGCCGTCCGGGAGGTAGGCCACGTGGGCCTTGCCCTGGAACGGGAGCAGGTGGTGCTCGCAGAGGCTGTAGAAGTCGATGTTCCTGAGCAGAACGATCTCGTCGTACTGCTCGGTGAACACCCGTTGGAGATGCACCGCCGGGTCGGTCGTCAGCCCCGCAAACAGCTCGCGGTACATCCGGGCCACTCGCCTGGGCGTGTCCAGCAATCCCTCACGGTCCGGATCCTCGCCCAACGCGGCCAGCAGCTGGCGAACGGCACTCTCTACCCGGTCGACCTGAACCGGTGATTGCGTCTCAGAGGCCAACGCCAGGCGACCGTTTCTACGCGAGCTGATTCCATGAGCCTCGGCGATCATTTTCATGTCCTCCAGAGGCGGCCTCTTTCGAATGACCGCCCGTTCACGGTTTCCCATTCACGACGGACAACTCTAGACCGGCGGGAACGCACGGGCAACAAAAAATCCGATCAAACCGCTCACAACAATTCCAGGAATATCGTAAACATTGATATTAAAATGGCTTATGTCTTTTAAATGGGTATCATTGGCTCCTGCTGAAGTGACTTGAATCTGTGCTTTTTCGTTTGCTTGTGATTCCTGTAAGCCTTAGAATCGCTCAAACCGATCAGGTGCAGGAATGAAACAACTGCTTTCCACCAGACAGGTCGCCGCGGCCTTGGGCATCAGCGAAGCATCACTCAAGCGCTGGTGCGACAAGGGCTTGCTGCCGGCCGTCCGCACCGTCGGAGGGCACCGGCGCCTGCCGGTCAGCGGGGTCGTGCAGTTCATCCGCGAACACCGGCACCCGCTGGTCAAACCCGAAGTGCTGGGGCTCCCTCCGGCCACCGGGCGAACGGTCCACACCCTCCAGCGGGTTCGGGGGCTTCTGGGTGAGGCCCTGGAGGCCGGGGCCGAGGACCAGTGCCGGCGGCTGGTCTTGAACCTGTATTTGTCCGGCCGGCGGGTTTACGAGATCGGGGACGACGTCCTTGTTCCGGCCATGTCCTCCATCGGTGCCCGGTGGGAGCACGGCCAGGTGGAAATCTACCAGGAGCGTCGGGCGGTGGAGATCTGCACCAGAATTCTCCACGAGATCCGCACCGCCCTGCCCGAACTCGAGCCTTCCGCCCCGCGGGCCATCGGGGCCACGCTGGAAGCCGACCCGTACACGCTGCCGACGGCGCTGGTCGAGCTGACCCTCCGGGAAATGGGCTGGAATGCCGAATCTTACGGCATCGGCCACCCCGCCGAGACGCTGGCCGCCGCCATCGCCGGCGTACGTCCGCGGCTGTTCTGGCTGAGCGTCTCCACGGCGCCGGATCCGGCTCGGTTCGTCAGTCAATATCGATTGCTCCAGGCGGCCGCCGCGCGGGAGAGCATTCCCATCGTCATCGGCGGCCGGGCCCTGACCGACGACATCCGACGACAGATCGATTACGCTGCCTGCTGCGAAACCCTTCGCCGGCTGGTCTCGTTCGCCGAGGCTTTGCACGGCACGAAGGCGGAGACGGCCGGCTGAAATGCCGGCGCCCCGGACCGCCAGACGCGGTTCCGGAACTCTCGGCGCGTTCCGGCAGTTTCGCGGGCGATGCGGCCTCCCCAGACAGCGGCCGCCCCGGGCAGCGCATGTGCGGTATTGCCGGACTCATCCCTTTCCCGCGCGGGACTCTGACCCCCGGCCTGGCCGCGCGGATGTCGGACCGCATGGCCCACCGTGGCCCCGATGACCACGGTCGGCTGGTGCTGGCCGACGGTCGCATCGACTGTCGGCCCGACCGTGAGCCGGCCGACGGCCCGTGCGAACTGCTGCTGCTGCACCGTCGGCTTTCGATTCTGGATCTCTCGCCCCGCGGGCGCCAGCCTATGGTCACGCCCGACGGCCGGTACGCCATCGTCTGCAACGGCGAGATCTATAACTACCGGGAGCTGCGGGCGGAGCTGGAGCGTTGCGGGTGGAGCTTCCTATCCCGGAGCGACACGGAGGTGCTCCTGGCCGCCCTGGCGCAATGGGGCCGGGCCGCCCTGTGCAGGCTCACGGGCATGTTCGCGTTCGCCTTCCTGGACGTGCAGCGGCGGTCCGTCCTTCTGGCCAGGGACTTCTTCGGCATCAAACCGCTGTACTACGCCGCGACCGGCGCCGGCCTGGCCTTTGCCTCCGAAATCAAGACGCTGCTGGAGATCCCGGGCGTGTCGCGCCTTGCCTGGCCGGAAGGAGTCTATCTCTACCTGCGCTACGGCCTGACCGACCACGGCGGCAACACCATGTTCGGGGGCATCCGCCAGGTTCCGCCGGCCCACGTGGTGGAAATCTCCCTGGATGACCCCCGCCCGGGCGAGCCGCGCTGCTACTGGCGGCCGGACCCCGACCGACGGATCGACCTGTCGTTCGAGGATGCGGCCGCGAGTCTGCGGCGGCTTTTTCTGAACAGCGTGGAGCTGCACCTGCGCAGTGACGTGCCGGTGGGCGCGTGTCTGTCCGGAGGAATCGATTCCTCCTCAATCGTGATGGCCATGCGGCGGCTGGGGGGCGGGAATCTGGAATTGCATGCCTTCGGCTATGTGGGCGGGGATCCGGCCATCGACGAGGAGCGTTGGATCGACCTGGCCGCCGCATCGGCCGGGGCTCACTGCCTGAAAACGCGGCCGGGCCCGCGGGACCTGGTGGAGCAGCTCGACGCCCTGATCGACAGCCAGGACGAGCCTTTCGGCAGCACCAGTATCTTCGCCCAACGGTGCGTCTTTGCGCTGGTCCGCGAGGCGGGAATCAAGGTGGTGCTCGACGGCCAGGGTGCCGACGAACTGCTGGGAGGATACCGCGCGTACCTCGCGGCCCGGCTGGCCTCGCTGTTGGGTGCGGGCCGATGGGCGCAGGCGGCGATGCTTCTGAAGCGGGCCTGGCGGCTGCCTGGCGGAGGCGGCGGGCTCGGCCTTCCCCTGCAGGCGGTAGGCCTGCTGCTGCCTCGGGTGTTGAGGGACCATCTGCGAGGCTTGGTCGGACAGGAACTCATGCCTGCCTGGCTGAACGCGGCGTGGTTCTCGCGGCACGGCGTCCGACCGACCTCGCTGGCCGAGGGCGGCCCCGGCGACCGGCTGAGGTCCGCGTTGCTCGATACACTCACGCGGACCAGCCTGCCCATGCTGCTGCGCTACGAGGACCGCAACGCGATGGCCTTCTCCATCGAAAGCCGCGTGCCCTTCCTTACGCCGGCCATGGCCGAGTTCTGCCTGGCACTGCCGGAGGAGTACATCATCGACCGGCAGGCGGTCAGCAAGGCGGTCTTCCGCCGGGCGATGCGGGGTCTGGTGCCCCGGGAGATCCTCGATCGCCGCGACAAAATCGGCTTCGCGACGCCCGAGAGCAGCTGGCTGGCCGCTCTGGCCCCGTGGGTGGACGGCGTGCTGGCCGGCGAGGCGGCCCGGTCCGTCCCGGCGATCGATCTGGCGGCGGCGCGGGCCTGGTGGACTCTGGTGCGTGACGGCCGACGGCCTTTGGATGCCCGCCTGTGGCGCTGGGTCAATCTGATCCGGTGGGTGGAATGCCGCGGTGTTTCGCTGGGGGATTGATCACTGGCGGGGGACTCCGGCGGCGACCGGGCGCCGGTCCGGCTGGTCAGCCGGACCGGCGGTGCTTAAGCTATGCCGGTGATGGTGGCCGGAAGGCAGATGTCAGAGGGGGGGGCGGCCCCGGCGGCATCCGGCGGGGAAGTGCTGCTGGAGGTGGCCGGGCTCAAGACCCATTTCCCCATCCGCAAAGGCCTGCTGTCGCGCGTGACCGGTTGGGTCAAGGCGGTGGACGGGGTGGATTTCACCATCCGCCGGGGTCGGACGCTCGGACTGGTCGGGGAGAGCGGGTGCGGCAAGACAACCGTCGGTCGCACGGTCCTGAGGCTGATCCCCGCCACCGCCGGCCAGGTGCGTTTTCGCGGGATGGATGTCTTCGCTGCCGGGCGGCGCGAGCTGCGCCGTCTTCGCCGGCACATGCAGATCATCTTCCAGGACCCGATCGGCAGCCTGAACCCGCGGATGAACGTCGGCGGTATCGTGGGCGAGGCGCTGACCGTGCACGGCCTGGCCCGCGGCCGGGAGCGCGACGCCAGGGTGGCGGCGCTGCTCGAGCGGTGCGGTCTGAGCAGGGCCCACATGAGCCGTTACCCGCACGAGTTCAGCGGCGGCCAGCGGCAGCGCATCGGGATCGCCCGGGCTCTGGCGCTGAACCCTGAGCTGATCATCTGCGACGAACCGGTCAGCGCCCTGGATGTGTCGATCCAGTCGCAGATCCTCAACCTGCTGGCGGACCTGCAGGCCGAGTTCGGCCTGAGCTACCTGTTCATCGCTCACAATCTGGCGGTGGTGGAGCACTGCAGCGACGACGTCGCGGTGATGTACCTCGGCCGGATCGTCGAGATCGCCCCGTCCGGTGAGCTTTACAGCAACCCGAAACACCCCTACACCCAGGCCTTGCTCTCGGCGGTGCCGGAGCCCGATCCGGCGAGGCGCCGCACCCGCGTGGTGCTGACCGGCGAGGTGCCCAGCCCGATCGATCCGCCCCCGGGCTGCGCATTCCACCCCCGTTGCCCGCTGGCGGTGGAAGCCTGCCGCCGCGAGGTCCCGCCGCTGGTCGGCCGCGCCGGCTGCGGGCCGGAACACCGGGTCGCCTGCCACCGGGCCGACGAAATCCGTCCCGGGCTGCTTGTAGAAATGACGGAGAACACGATTGTAGAAATGACGGAGAACACGAAGCCCGACGGATGATCCCGGGCATTGCCTGATGCGACGTCTGAAAAGGGGATCGGAGATCACAGACTGAGAGCCCCCATGTTGCATACCGCCAGCGTGGGGAAGCCGGAGCTGAAGCTGGAAGCCGGAAGTGAGGCGGCCCGGACCGGGCAGTGCCTCGTGCGGCTTTTCTTGACGCGGGGAGGGCGGGCGGATATAGGCAGGCGACGTAAGTGCTTGCCTCGCCGGAGCCACAGAATAAAGGAACAGCACGATGTCAGTGATCACGCGACGATGGATGGCCGGGCTTCTGGTGTCTGCTATCGCGGCCTGGGTGCCGGCGGGCCTGATGGCCCAGGATACCGCACAGGCTCCGTCCCCGGCCGGGGCGGAAAGGCCTGCCACCAGGCCTCTCCCGCCGCCGGATCCGGCGGCACTGTTGAAGGTCGTGCCCTCGGACGCGACCGCTTTCCTGGCCGTCCGGACGCTCAGCCAGCTCGATGCCGCCATTTCCGCGGTCTCGGCCAGGCTGGGTTTCCCCATCGGAGAGGGGGGCATGATGCCCGGCGCTCTGGCCATGCTCAAGGAGCAGCTCGGCGCGGTTGACGGCTTCAACGACAACGGCGGCATGGCCGTGGTGCTGATGGACATCTCCAAGGCCCGGAGCGTCGGCGATCTGGCCGGGCATATGGTCATGCTGATCCCGACCACGGACTTCAAGGCCCTGTCGGCCGCGTTGGCTGCCGAGGAGAAGGAGGGGCAGCTTGCCGTCGAGCTGATGGGCTCTCCGGCGGTGATCGCCGAGAAGCAAGGCTTTCTTGTCGCGGCCTCGAGTCCCGATGCGCTCAAGGCCTTCATGGATTCCAGGACCGCCGGTATCGCCGGGACGCTGAGCGAGGACCGCGTCAAGGCCTACATGGAGCACGACGTTTTTTTGTGGGTCAAGACCTCGGCGGTTCCCGAAGCGCTGCGCAAGGAGGTCGCGGATGCCTTCCGGGGCCTGATGACCATGGGCAATCCGTCGGGCCAGGAACAGACCGAGAGCTCGATCGCCCAGATGGAGAAGTTCTTCAGCGAGCTCAGCGATGTCTCGGCCGCTATCTCCCTGGACGCGAAACGCGGCCTGCTGCTGAGCTTCTTCCTCCGGGCCGCCGAGGGCACCGATCTGGCGACGGTGATGTCGGCGGCCAAGCCGGCCGACGGCCCGCTGCTGGTGGGCCTGCCGGATGAGCCGGTGGTGCTGGCGGTGGGGGGCCGGGGCAGCCTCACGCCCCAGGCCGAGCAGCAGATGCGCGAAAACGCCGCCGGGACTATCAGGAGTCTGGATGCCGCCGACGGCGACCCGATCATCCCCGAGGCGACCCTGACGGCGATCGTCGATGCCTATGTGAAGCTGGTCGCCGGCATGGAGCAGGTGGCCATCAGCGTCTCCGGTCTGCCGGCGGCCAGCAGGCCGGCCGCACAGGACGCGCCCGCCACGGCGTCCGAGGAGACCGGCTACGGCCTGCTTGCGGTCGCGGCGGTGCTGAAGGTCAAAGACGCCGCCGCCTGGCGCGAGCAGGCCCGCAAGCTGTTCGACGCCGGCAAGGAGGTCCTGGCCCTGGTGGTCGCCAAGCAGATGGGGGACGGCAAGTCCGCGACCGAAACCGCCGACGGCAGGAGCCCCAAGGACGTGCTGGATGCCGTCCAGTGGCGGGAGAAGGCCGAGGATATCGGCGGAGCGTCCGTGGACCACATGTTGATCGATCTGGCCCGGATCCCGGACATCGACGCGGACAGCGCCCGCGAGATCAAGACGGTCATCGGCCGGGAGGGCGTGCTGGTGCGCCTGGGAGTGGTCAACGAGCACACCGTGGTGATCTGTTTCGGTGGGGGGCCCGAGCGATTCGCCACGGTGGCCGGACTTGCCGCCAGGGGCGAGGCCCCGCTGGCCGGGCACAAGGACCTGGCCAGGGTCGCCGATCGTCTGCCGAAGGCCAATCGCACCGCCGAGGGCTACCTGAACGTCGATCACCTGCTCAAGGCCGTCGTGACGGTCGCCGCTCAGGTGGGTTCGCCGATGCCGTTCCCGCTGATCATGCAGAACGCCGCGCCGGTGGCCTTCGTGGCCACTCAGGTTTCGCCCGTGTCCCAGCAGGTGGACGTGCTGGTGCCCATCGAACTGGCCGTGTCGGTCAGCGACATGGTCAAGCCCATCGTGGGCATGATGATGATGGGCGGCATGGGCGGTGAGACGCAGGGCATGCCGCCGCAGATGACCCCGTTGCCGGATGACGACAACGGCAACAATTGACCGGATTCCGCGGCAGGCGTCCGATGGCGCCATGACGGTGCCAGCAAGGTTTGCCCCCTGGTCTGCGGACCGTTGATGGCCGGGCCGAGCCGCCCCGATCGTCAGGCAGGAGTTCAAAGAGGGCGCGCGGACCCGTCGGGTCAAAGGCTCGAACGCAGCGTCCGCAAGAACCCCTGGAAGACCGGAGGCGGCACCTTTTCGAAGCCCGGCGGCGGCAAGGCGTCGGAAGCCATCCGGTCGAGGATCTCGGCGGCCTTGCGGGGCTGAAGGCGCACCGTGCCGAGGGCCCGATCGGCGGCGTTCAGGTCGGCGTCCCGCATGGCCGCCAGATAGGCCATGATCGCCCTCTGAACCATCTCCGGCGCGGCCGACGGCTGACCGCTCGCGGGCGGCGAGATCCGGGCGGTGCGGGAAGCGGCCTCGTGGGCCCCCGGCCCCGGATCGGCCTCGCGGGCCAAAGCCAGATCCAGCCGGCGGCGTTCGGCTTTCAGACGGGCCTCATGTTCGAGATCCTCGGGATCCTCGGGCGACAGCGGCAGATCCTCGATCTCGTCCTCCGGCAACGGCACATACAGGTCGTGGCGGCATACCGGGCAGGCCTGCCGCTGCCCGGCCATCTGCCGGGGCACGCCCAGCCGCTTGCCGCAGCTTTCGCAACGGATCTCGATGTCCATGGTTCACCTCCCGCTCTGCCGGCCGGCCGCCCGCCGGGATGCCGGCGCCGAGCCCTTGCCGCGAAAGACCAGGCGGATCGGCACTTCCGCGAACGGCAGCGCGTCGCGCAGCCGCCCGAGCAGAAACCGCTCGTAACTCGGTGTGACCCGCGACGGGTCGTTCACGAACAGGGCGATCGTGGGCGGATGCGTGCCGATCTGAGTGCCGTAATACAGCCTCAGAGGACGCGTGCCGCGCTTCCCCCTGGGCACCGGGCCCTGGGCGATCTGCTCGAGGATCTCGTTCAGCCGCGCGGTCGGAGGCCGCTGGCCGGCCTGCCGGAACAGCGAAGAGGCCAGGTCCACGACCGACTGGACGTTGCGGCCCTGCGAGGCGGTGGTGAACGCGATCGGGGCCCAGGCCAGGCCGGGCAGCGTCTTGTTCAGGTACTCGCCGTAGGCCTCCGTGGAGGCCCGTCCGACCGCCAGATCCCACTTGTTGACCACCAGCACGCAGGGTTTGTACTGCGCGGCGATGTAACCGCCCAGGTGCTTGTCCACCTGTCCGACGCTGGCGGTCGCGTCGAGCATGAACAGGACGACGTCCGCGCGCCGGATCGACAACTCGGCCCGGTGGAAGCCGTAATACTCGATGTCGTCGGCGATCTTGCTCTTCCGGCGCACGCCCGCGGTGTCGATCGCGATGAAGACCCGTCCGTCGCGCTCGAAGCGGACATCGACGGCATCGCGCGTCGTGCCGGCGATCTCCGAGACGATGACCCTTTCCTGGCCGGCGAGCGCGTTGATGAAGCTGCTCTTGCCCACGTTCCGCCGGCCGACGATGGCGATCTTCATGACCGCCTCGGCCGGGCGTTCCGTCGGGCCGGCGGCCTGCAGGAAGGCGGCGATCCGGTCCTTAAGCTCCTGCCGGCCCCGGCCGTGCAGCGCCGAGATCGCCATCGGCTCGCCGAAGCCCAGGGAGAAGAAATCGCCGATCTCCACCGCCGTCGCGGCCGCGTCCACCTTGTTGGCCAGCAGGATCACCGGCTTTCCGCAGCCCCGCAGCCATCGGGCGACGTCCCGGTCCGGCGCCGTCAGCCCGTCGCGGGCGTCGACCACGAACAGGATCAGCGCGGCCTCCTCGACGGCATAGCGGATCTGTTGCTCGACCTGCTCGCTCAGGTCGTCCCGGTCCACAATGCCGTAACCGCCGGTGTCCACCAGGTCGAAGTAGCACTCCCCGTGCACGCACAGGGCCGAGACGCGGTCGCGGGTGACGCCCGCGGTCGGATCGACGATCGCGATCCGCCGGCCAGCCAGCATGTTCAGCAGCGAGCTCTTGCCGACGTTCGGACGTCCGACGATGGCTACGGTGGGCAGGGGCATCTGTGGGCTCGTCCGAGGGTTCGACCGGCCGCCGGTCGCCGCGGCCGATGGAAGCCGGATCCCCGGCGGAATGCCGCGGACGGCCCGGGCGACCTCGGAAAAAGCGTGCCGGGCAACAGCGCCCACGACGGCACGCCCAAGGGCCGCATCGCCGGTCTGTTCATCCTATCTTACGCCGTTCTCGCGGACGAATCGATGCGCTTTCGCGGCCCGGCCGGCGCTCACCTTCGGGGGCGGCTAGCTCGCCGGCGGCGATGTCGGGGTCGTGGCCGGCCTGGAGAGGCCCAGGCCGACGGGCAGCCCGAACGGCGCACTGTTGAGCACGCCGGGCTGTTGGGGCGTGCCGATCCATCGCTCCAAGGCTGTGGTCATGTTCTCGGCCTGAGCAGGGGTGGCGGCCCCGGCCAGCATGGCGGTGGTCACGTCCGGCGGCGTCGGCACGTCGGCCTTCGCCCGGACGATGGCCTTCAGCTGGGTTTCCGCGGCCATCACGGCCCGCTCGAGCTGCAGCCGCCGCGGCGAGGAAGGCATCTCCGACAGATAGGTCCAGGTCGCCAGCGTCATCAGCCGGGCGATCCGATCGACGAAAGGCACCGTGCTGTGCGCCTCGGCGATCTTGAGGGCCTGCTCGCCCAGCCATGAGGCGATCTCCGCGTCCTGGGGGCCGGGCAGCAGCGCCTGGCGTGCGAAAGCCTCCAGTCGGGCGTCCATTACCGCTTGGACGGCCGGCACCACCGACTCCTGCCGCGGGCCGCTGCGTACCAGGAGAACCTGCAGCATGGCGCCGAGGGCTACCGGGTCGCTCTCACCGGCCGCGGCCTTCTGCACCGCCGCCAGCAGCGTGCCCCACTGCCGGTCATCGACCTTGGCCGCCACGCCCGCCAGTCCACTGGCAGCCAGAAAGCGGACCGCCGGGGCGGGATCGCTCAGCGCGGGTGTGAGGCAGGCGATCGCGGCGGCGGCGTCGGCGTTGGGCAGAACCGCCTGCACGGCCAGAAGTGCGAATCCCACAGCCGCCGGCTTGCGGGCCTCGGCGCTGGCCGGGGGGCTGTTGTACTGCCGCGTCACGATCTGAAGAACCAGCTGGGCCAACCCGTCCTTGAAACCCATGGTCGCGTTGGATGCCCGAAAGTGCTCGGTAATCGTCGCCACCAGAGCAGAGCCCTGCGCCGTAACCGCGTCATTGGCCTTCAGGGCCAGCAGCCCTGAGACCTGCTGCTCGAGCCAGTTCTGCACCCGGTCACGATCGATGGCCTGCAGATCGGTGGTACGGATGAGGTCGAAATCGGGCGTCGAATCCTGGCCCCGGGCGGTCAGGCCCTGAAGACCCATGGCCGCAAGGGCCAGGACGATTGCGGTCAAAGTCCTCGGCTTCGGTTGGTATACCATGGTCCGATTGTTCCCTGTCGCATCGGCGCCTCTGCGGCGCACCCGGGCGGTGTTTCGAGATCTCGGTAGGACGAGGCTTACGCTGCCCCGCATGCTGATGCGGCCCCGCCGTGGCCAAGGGATGCCAACGGCAGACCAAGAGCGGACTGTACCCTATCGGCCGGGCAGGCCTGTGTCAACAGGCTACGCTGAAGATCTTGCAAGGCAAAGGCTTACGGCATTCTCATGGCCAGGAGTTACGACCTCCGACCGCCTTGAACCGATTGTTCGATGCTTGACGGCCTACTTTGTGACTTTGTACAGTGAACCCATCATGATGGGGTCGTGCCAGGGTCGTGGTGCCGAGGGCAGTGGGGGCCGGGCGGAATCGGTGCCCGAGCCTGCGGTACGGCGGCTGAGTCTGTATCTGCGCGAGCTGGAGGGCCTGCTGGACCGGCAATGCGAGACCATCTCCAGCCGCCAGCTCGGCAGCCTGCTCAATCTGACCGACGCCCAGGTCCGCAAGGATCTGGCCTGTTTCGGCCAGTTCGGCCACCCCGGAGTCGGCTACCGCGTCAGCGAGCTGGTCGTCCGGATCCGCTCGATTCTGGGCACCGACCGCACCTGGAACGCCCTTCTGGTCGGTTCGGGGCATCTTGGCCGAGCGCTGCTGAGTTACCGCGGTTTCGCCAGGAAAGGGTTCCGCCTTATTGCCGCCTTCGACAACGACCCGACCAAGATCAACCAGCGCGTCGGCGCCGAGCCCGGCATCCTCGTCGAGCCGATGGACCGGCTGCCGGAGGCGGTGGCCCGGCGCGGCATTGAGATGGCCATTCTGGCCGTGCCCCAGAGTGTGGCCCAGACGGTGGCCGATCAGCTGGTGGCCGCGGGCATCAAGGGCATCCTGAACTTCGCCCCGGCGTCGATCAGTGTTCCGGCGCACGTATCCGTCGCCACGGTCGATCTGGCGGTCCACCTCGAGCAGCTGGCTTTTCGGATCTGCACGCGCCAGGTCGAACTCGAGCGACAGACCGCCGGAAAACAGCAGGGCGCGGACGCCATCGGGGGGCCGAGCCGGTGAAAACTCATGCATGAACCGGATGACGATCGTGATCTGCCCCAGGCCATCGATCTGGAGGAGATCAAGGACGACAACGGTCTGATCGAGTGCCCCTCGTGCGGGCTGGTGGTGGAAGACACCGCCGAACGATGCGAGCACTGCGGTGACTGGATCATCGCGCCCTCCGAGGCCCAGCGGCGCTCGCAGGGATGGATCTGGCCGGCGGTGGTGGCGATCCTCGTGTCGGTGATCCTGGTCTACTGGTTGAGGATCTGACCGGCCGGTCCCAGGCGCCGTTTCCGCGGGGATGCGGAAACCGGCCGGAGCTCCGCCGCTGCGGCGCCCGGTCCCCGCGTCCGGACTGGAGGTATGGCCATGACCTTTCCTCGAACCCGCCTTCGCAGGCTGCGGTCCACGCCCGCGCTGCGGCGCATGGTGCGCGAAACCCGTCTGAGCGCGGATCGCCTGATCCGCCCGCTATTCGTGCGATCCGGCCGGGGAGTCCGCCGTCCGATCGGCTCGATGCCGGGGCAGTTCCAGTTTTCCGTCGACGTGCTGGCCGAGGAGTGTGCCGCGACCGCGGAACTGGGCATTCCCGCCGTGCTGTTGTTCGGCATCCCCGAATGCAAGGACGCGACCGGATCGGCGGCCTGGGCGGACGACGGGCCGGTTCAGGAGGCCGTGCGGGCGGCCAAGAGCCGCGTGCCGGATCTGGTGGTCATCACCGACGTGTGTCTGTGCGAGTATACCGATCACGGCCACTGCGGCCTGGTGGTCGAGCGTCCGGGCGGGCCCGTGGTGGACAACGACGCGACGCTTGAGCTGCTGGCGAGAATGGCGGTTTCTCACGCCCGGGCCGGTGCCGATATCGTGGCCCCCTCGGACATGATGGACGGGCGGGTGGGTGCCGTCCGCGAGGCCCTGGACGCCGCCGGCCTGTCGGCCACGCCGATCATGGCCTACGCCGCCAAGCTCGCCAGCAGCTATTATGGTCCCTTCCGCGAGGCGGCCGAGTCTCCGCCGCGCTTCGGCGACCGCAAGACCTACCAGATGGATCCGGCCAACGGCGATGAGGCCCTGCGCGAGGTGGCCGCCGACATCGACGAGGGCGCCGACATCGTCATGGTCAAGCCCGCGATCCACTGCCTGGACATCATCCGGCGGGTCAAGGACCGGTTCGGCATGCCCACGGCGGCCTACCACGTCAGCGGCGAGTACGCGATGCTCAAGGCCGCCGCGGTCAACGGGTGGATCGACGAACGCAGCTGCGCCCTGGAAGCCGCCACGGCCGTGTTCCGGGCGGGCGCCGACCTGCTGATCACCTATTACGCCATGGAGCTGGCCCGCTGGCTGCGCGCGGGCGACTGAGCCGCCGGAGACGGTCGGCGTTCGCTCAGGACGACCAGCGCACGGTCACAATCTGCCGCGGGCGGACATCCAGCTCGACGGCGCCGTCTTTGACCGGCACGGGGTCGCCGGCGATCCCCTCCAGACTGACCAGATAGGCCTTGGACGAAGCCTGAGCCGGAGCTATCCGGACCCTCGTCGGGCGCTCGCCGGGGTTGAAGACCCGAACGGAGGGGCCTTCCTCGCGGCGGGCATGCTGCACGGCGGTGACCACGGCCTGGCCGGACACTCCCAGGAAGCCGTGCCGCGGAGGCAATGTCCGCTCGGGACCTGCGGCGGCGGTCGGGCCGTGCAGATCGCGATGATCCCGCCGGACGACCCGCAGACCCGCGGCCAGCTGCTGGCCCATGCGGCACAGGCGGGCGACATCCGGTTCGCCCGTGAGCGGGACGATGCGGAAGGCGAAAGTATGCGTCCCCTGGATCTGGCCGCCTTCGTTGCCGCTGGTCAGGACGGCCTTGATGAAGGACCGCAGCAGCGTGACCGCGATGGGGCGGTCCGGCACATCCCGCACCGTGGCCTCCGGCAGGCCGCTGCTGATCACCGCCAGGCCGCGGCGGTCGTCGTGCACCGCCGTCCAGGAGTACTGCGGGCGGGTTTCGACCTCCAGCTCCTTGTAGCGGGCGTTGTCGGCCCGCAGGGCGATGGGGCGGCGGATGACGTCGAAGGCCCCGTCGGCCAGGCAGGTGTCGGTGCGGGCCTCGCTGGGGAACAGCAGCCGGACGCGGTGGTCGCGGATGGTGTTCTCCACCACGGTCCGCACCTCGACGTCGCGGGCCCCGCGCCGCAGGGTGACATGATGGGTCACGGCCAGGGGCCGGCGCACCTCGCTGCGGGTCATGCGGTCGAAGCGGAAGCACTCCGGCACGTTCATCGTCAGGCGGATGACCAGCGTCGAGCGGTACAGGCCGTCGCCGGTCAGAGCCACGTCGGCAGCCGAGCCGATCGAGGTGAAGATCTCGTCGTTGACCGCGATCCCGTGATACCAGCCGTCGCCGATGTCGGCCCGGTCCTCCACCAGCAGCAGGTTGCGGTAGATCAGCCCCGATTCCTTGTCGAGAATCGTGAGGGTGCCGTTGGGGGCGGCCGTGACGTGGAGGTACTCGTTTTCGATGGCATGATCGCCGGCGGCCATGCTGCCCAAATACCGCGTGGGCTCGTCCGGCGCCGCCGGGCGGCACAGCAGCGTGGTGTAGCCGAAAGGCGGTATCCGCAGATGCGTGCAGATATCGACTTCGTGCCGCCGGTCGCCCTCGGGGAACTTGCGGAGCACCCGCCGGAAGCCCATCCGGTCGCGCCGGTGGGCGACGTACTGGTAGGGAAGCTCCGCACCGTCGGGGTCGAACAGCCGGAAGCCGATCTTGTCCTCGAACCCGAAGAATTCCTTGAACACCGCGTCGGTGTCGGCCGGGAAGGAAACCGTCAGGTCCACCGGGCCGTCCACGGGATCGGCCGAGGGGTTGAACACCACCAGCACCTGGTCGCGCTCGGCGACCTCGGGCAGGCGGACGCGGTCGGTGATGGCGTCCAGGGCCGCCCCGGTGACCAGCCGCCCCAGCCGCTCGGCCTGGTCGAAGCGGTACTCCATGTCCTTGTGGACCTCGTCGATGCTGCAGCCGCAGATCGAGTCGTGAGCGTGGTTCTGCAGCAGGTGTCGCCACGCGACCCGCAGGTATCCGTGCGGGTAGGGCACCCCCAGCCCCGCGGCGAAGGTGC
Organism: uncultured Phycisphaerae bacterium; assembly: GCA_938005315.1. Lineage (GTDB taxonomy): Bacteria > Planctomycetota > Phycisphaerae > UBA1845 > PWPN01 > CALLOB01. The sequence goes on along the minus strand of CALLOB010000005.1, from coordinate 2,853 downwards.
TGAACGGCTCGGCCCAGAGGCACAGCTCGTTCTCGCAGCGGCGGTTGGCCTGCTTGAGATGGATACGGCTGCTGAGCGTGCCGGGGATCAGCCAGGCGCGGTCGCCCACCTCGGCCGGCTCGCGCAGCTCGCCGATGAAGACGGCCTTGATGTGCTCCTGCTGCTCCCGGAGGTCCTCGACGAAGCCGTCCAGGTGCGAGTGCACGAACTCGAACTCCCGGCTGGCCGCCTCGGCCTTCGCCAGGATCTCGCCGGTCAGCGGTTCGATCTCGATGTGGTCGCCGCCGTCGAAGACCAGGATCGACGGCGTGGGAATCCGCCGCCCCTCGAAGCCCGCCAGTTCCACGAGCCGCCGTGCGCAGCCCTCGACGTTCGGCACCGCCAGCGGTTTGAAGCACTCCCGAACTCCCGCGGCGTAATGGCAGTAGCCGTCGTTGGGGCTGAAACGGTAGGCCAGCACCTCGCTGCCGTCCGGCGAGCGCCAGCGGAAGAGACCGCCGTGCGTGGAGTGGTTGACCCCCCGCCAGACCAGGGCGTTATCGATGCCGAAGCCGCGCAGAATCTGCGGCATCTGCGACATGTGCCCGAACATGTCGCAAAGGAACCCCACCCGCGAGGGCCGGCCGAAGCGCGAGGCCACCTCGATCCCCATCCGCAGGTTGCGGATCAGCGACTCGCCGCTGACGAGGAACTCGTCCGGCAGCACATACCACGGCCCCAGACGCAACCGACCGCTTTCGGTCAGCTCGCGGATCTCCGGCTCCCGCTCCGGGCGGACCTCCAGGTAGTCCTCCACCGGAATCGACTGGCCGTCCATCTGAAAATAACGGAATGCCGGGTCGCGCTGCATCCGGTCGATCAGCTCGTCCAGCAGTCTGACCAGACGGAAGCGGTATCCCTGAAAGGACTGGTACCACTCCCGGTCCCAGTGCGTGCTGACGACGTAATGCGCGGTCCTCTTGGCTTTCGGCACTTCGGAGGTCTCCTCAAGGGGCGGCAACCGGGCGGTCCGCCGTGCCGGACGGCACGCGGCCTCCGCGGTTCCAGGTCATCCGGTCGCTCGGGGGCCTCAGGGCAGGGCCCACTTCCAGTCGGCCGTGTAGGCCCGATGCTGTCGGGCCACGTGGCCTTCGTGGGCATCCCCGCGGTGGACCCACACGCGGTAGCGCAAGTGTAAGGGCTTGTCGGGGGGTATCTCAAGCATCGCCAGTCCCGGGTAGGCCGGGTTGATCGGGCCGTAGAAGCGGGTGATCCATTCCGGCGCCTCGGCCGGCAGCGGGGGATGGCTCGAATGCACCATCAGGGCGGCTCCGCTGCGGCCGGGAAGCGTCCCACCCCCGGGAGCATCGAAGAAGCCGGTCCAGTCCACCCAGTGAGCCTTGAGCCGGTTGTGGTCGGTCTGCAGATCGCGCCCGTCGGCCACGATCCGGATGTCCCGGGCCTTGCCGAATCGCAACGTCATGCCGCCGTAACCCTTGTTCAGCGCGGTCTGGCCGCCGATCCGCACGCCTTCGCACAGGGCCGCCAGCGTGAGGTCCAGATCGATCGCCCGGCCGGCGGGCAGGTCGGCAAAGACCCGGCAGACAAGCGTTTCCTCGATGATGCGCTTTGCCGGGGCCTCTGGAGACACCTGCCAGACCCAGGTGTGCCGGGCCTTGAAGGCGCTGAAGACCGGACCGGCCGGCGCGACCTCCAGCGGCCCGGGCTCCAGCCGAGTCTGCTCGGGGATCCACCAGTTGCCGATCGACCGACCGTCGAGCTCGTGGCGCACCCAGGCCCAGAAGATGCCCCGGTGGTGCGGATGGTCTTCCGGGCTGACCACGGTCAGAACCTCGCCGTCCAGACCGATCAACGGGTGGATGAAGCTGGTCAGGGGATACTTGCCGCCTTTGGCCGGCTCGCCGTGCCAATAGGACAGCAAAAGGCTGCCTGAGCTGGATTTCACATGTACCAGCGGGTTCTCGTATCGCGCGATACCCGTGGGCTGCGTGGAAGGCGATTCGGCCGACGGCCCGAACCGGACCGCGATTCCACGCCCCGCGGCCTCCGGGGGAGCCGTCCAGAGCACCCAGGCCCGGGCCGGCGTGCCGGTGGCCGGATCGGCAGGCTCGACCTGCGCGGGCAGCCGTTGTCGCTGATCGGTGTCGCCGATGGCCAGTTCCACCAGCCCGCTCCAGCCCGGCCCGATGCCATCCGGAAGGGGCACCGCTACCGGGGCCGTCAGCCCTACGGGCCAGTCTGCCGGAACACTGCCCCGTACTGTGGCCTCACCGACCGCCGCCGGGGTTTCCGCGGCACAGAGCCACAGCCCGGCGATGGCCGTCAGCGTCCGACCTCCGGTGATGCGAGCCACGGCCATCTTCGAACTCCTGTGTCGGCCTGAACGCGGCTGGCGAGCCCATGATAGCCGCTCACGTCTGCAAGGCCAGCCGCCAACGGGCTCCGGTGCCGCCGGATCGTGGTAGCAGAGGCTCGGCCGGGCCCGGTCGCGGCGGTGGAATCATGGCGCATCTGACCCGAAGGATTTCGCTCTGTTGGAGGGCGCACGGCCGGTCGAGTGTGGAGAACGGTTGTTCGGCGTGAGGGCGAACGTGCCCGCCGGCGCAAGAACGCGTCCCCGGACAGGTCTTGGACCGGTCCGGGGACGCCTGTGAGGTTTCACCTCGTGGCCGGTGGGACCGCCAGCCTCAACGGCTGATCAGCACCAGGCATTGCAACGTGTTCTTCGGATTGGACTTGCAGATACCGACATCCGCGGCATCCACGAAGCTGTTCTTGTTGAAATCGAACGGCTCCCAGATCTTGGCCCGGTTCAGGGCGCCGCGCGGGTTGCTCTTGGTCACACCCACGTCG
>CALLOB010000004.1 GCA_938005315.1 uncultured Phycisphaerae bacterium | reverse complement strand
GCCGTGCCCGGATCCGCCGGCTGCCGGAGACGCATTGCCTCCGTTGTCTCGGCCCCGACGGAGCGGGGCCCTCCAGGAGGCACGCGATGCGTCGCGCGGCGGTTTGCGGGCCCCGGAGGGACGCGCTCCGTCGCGTCCGGGTTTACGACCCCGGAGGGACGCGCTCCGTCGCGTCCGGGGATTCCGGGCCACACCTCGCCAATACCCGACGGCCCCGACGGAGCGGGGCCCTCCAGGCGCATCGGCGGCCCCGAGGGGGCACTCCAGGCGGCCGGCGAATCGCAGAGGTTATTCGTGGTCCTTGCCGGCGTAAGTCCGGCTCCGGGTGTCGATCCGGATCAGGTCGCCGGTCTTGATGAACAGCGGCACACGGACCTCCAGGCCGTTCTCCAGGCGTGCCTCCTTCATGACGCTCGAGGCCGTGCCGACGGCGTGCTCCGGAGCGGCGGTCAGGGCCACGCGGAGCGGGACCACGTCCGGAACCTCCACCATGGCCGGCGTTCCGTCGATGATCCGCACGCGGTACTCGGCGCCCTCGACCAGGAAGTCCCCACGGCCCCGCAGCGGGGCGTCCGACAGCTCGTGCTCCTCGAAGGAGTCGCAGTCCATGAAGACCCGCAGCCGGCCCTTGGGGTACAGGTACTGCATGCGCCGCCAGGCATACTCGACCTCCTGCACCGGCTCCAGGTCGTTGAGCGTCCGGTCCACGGGGCGCCCGTCGCGCACGTCGCGCAGGACCACGTGGACCGTCGGTTTCTGCTTGCCGGTGTGCCGCTCGTGGAAGTCCGAGACCTCGTAGATGTGGTTCTGATGGCGGATCAGCATGCCGCGCTTGAGGGGGATGTTCATGACGGCACCTCCAGAAATGGATACGCCCATGATTATACCCCGCCGTCCCGGCGGCGGAACGGCACCCGGACAGGGAATCCGCTTGTGCGGTCATTGCGTCCACCAGCGGGGGTCCTACAATGGCGGCAAGGCCCCTCCGGCGGGGGCCTCAAGGGCGGAGAAACCGTGAACCGGCCGGCAGATCAACCCGAAAATCCGCTTCCCCCGGCCGGCGGGGAACCCTCCGGCGAACTCTTTCCACTGCGACTGATGGTCGATGCGATCCCCGCGGCCATCTACCTCTGCCGCAATGACGACCGTTACAGCATGCTGTACCTCAACGACGCGATGGAGTCGCTCACCGGTTACCGCAAGGAGGAGTTCCTATCCGGGCGGCTGAGTTTCGTGGAGCTCTACCATCCCGACGACCTCTCCGGCATCGTCGCCGAGGTCGATCGCGCCGTCGCCGCCGGCGAGGTCTTCGCCCTGGTCTATCGCCTCCGCCGACGGGACGGCCAGTGGCGCTGGATCGAGGAGTTCGGACGGGCCGTGCCGCCGCCGGCGGGGCGGGATGAGCCGCTGCTGGTCGGCGTGCTCAATGACATCACCCGCCGACGCCGGACCGAAGAGGCCCTGCGGCTTTCGGAAGCCAATTACCGGGCCATCTTCAACGCCGTCAACGACGCCATCTTCGTCCACGAAAGCGCCACGGGGGGCATCCTGGACGTCAACGAGGCCGCCTGCCGCCTGTTCGGCTATTCCCGGGAGGACATGCTGCATCTGACCGTCGGCGACATGAGCGCCCCCGACGGGCCCTTCAACCAGGAGGAGGCCCTGCGGGTCATCGCCCGCGCCGGCCGCGGCGAGACCCAGCTCTTCGAGTGGCACAGCCGGGCCCGCGACGGCCGGCTCTTCTGGACCGAGGTCAACCTCAAGCGCGCCGTCATCGCCGGTCGCGAGTCGGTCCTGGCCTGCGTCCGCGACATCAGCGACCGCAAGCGGGCCGAGCAGGCCCTCCGCGAAAGCGAGCGACTCTATCGCGGACTGATCGAGACCTCGCCCGACGGCATCATGCTCACCGATCCGGAACTGCGCATCCTGATCGCCAACCGGCAGATGGCCGTTCTTCAAGGCTACGAACACGAACAGGACCTCGTCGGGCAGCTCGTGCCCCAGATCGCCGCCCCCGGGGACCGCGAGCATCTCCGGGCCGTCCTGGCCGAGGCTGCCGCCAGCGGTCGGCCGCGCACCGTCCAGATCGATCTGCTCCGCCGGGACGGCTCGCGTTGCCGCAGCGAGGTCACGGTCTCGGCCCGCCGCGACGCCGACGACCGGCCCGCCGGTCTGCTGTGCACCGTCCGCGACATCACCGAACGCGAGCGGCTGCTCCGGCAGATCGCCCAGGCCGAGCGGCTCGAGAGCATCGCCACCCTCGCCGGCGGCGTGGCCCATGACTTCAACAACCTGCTGGCCGTCATCCTCGGCAACGCCACCGTCACGCTGCGCGATCCCTCGCTGCCCCCCAGGGTGCGCGAGCTGCTGTCCGACGTGGTGACCGCCGCCGAGCGCGGCTCGGCCCTGACCCGCCAGCTGCTGGCCTGCGCCCGCACCGGACTGCAGCGCACCACGCCCACGGACCTCAACGCCATCGTCCGGCACGTCGTCCAGGTGCTGCGGCAGTCGGCCGCCGACGCCGGCGTGACTTTCTCCACCGATCCGGGGCCTGAACCGATGCTCGCCGCCGCCGATCCCACGCAGATCGAGCAGGTGGTGATGAACCTGTGCCTCAACGCCGTCCAGGCCAGCCCCAGGGAATCCACGGTGCTCATCCGCACCCGCGCCGCCTGCATCGCCGGCGAACAGGAATCGGATCCGCCGCCGGGTTCCTATGTGGTTCTGGAGGTTCAGGACCGCGGACACGGCATCGACCCGGCGCTGCGCGACCGCATATTCGACCCCTTCTTCACCACCAAGGCCACGGGCCGGGGGATGGGGTTGGCCGCCGCGCTGGGCATCGTGCGCAACCACGGGGGCCGGATCCTGGTCGACAGCGCCGTGGGGCGGGGCACCACCATGTCGGTCTGGCTGCCGATGGCCGACGCAGAGGCCCGGACCCCCGAGGTCGAGCCCGCCCTGCACCCCCCTCCGCTGCCGCGGGGGGACGAGACCGTCCTGCTGATCGCCGCCGCCGCCGTCGCCCGCGCGGTCGAGCAGATGCTTTCCTCGCTGGGCTATTGCGTGGTCGTGCGGACCGACGCCCGCGACGCCCTGATGTTCCTCGACACCAACGCCGAGGACGTCGATGTGATCCTGCTGGACGTGGACGCCGCGCCCTGGCCGGTGGAACGCATGATCCGGCAGATCGCCCGGCGATGCCGCCGCACGCCGGTGGTGGCCCTGGGCCATGGTTCCCCGGACCGCCCGCTGCCTCGACACTCCCGGCGCGTGGTCGCCGTGCTGGAGAAGCAGCCCGCCGTCGAACCGCTGGCCCACGCCGTCCGGGCAGCCCTGGACGCGCTGCGAACCGACGACGGCCGGCGGGAGAACTGATCCCCCTGGGTTTTATAGAGCCTTCACCGGTAACGTCGCCGTCTGCGGGGAGCCCCCGGTTCACCCTTGAGCGGCTGAAAAACCGGCTGGGGATTGGTACAATGCCGACGGCTCGCCGTTTGTCACGGTGGCCGCGTTCGCCGTGCCGGCCGTTCGCCGCCGGGAAAGGCGCCTCGCGGCCGCGGACCCCGGGGAAAGCTGATGGCGTTTCGGAAACTGCTCCTTCCGGTGTGTGCCTGGGCGGTGCTTTGCGGGACCGGCCCGGCGGTGACCCTTGCCGGGCTGAACCTCGTCCCGAACCCGAACTTTACGGGCACCGGCGGCGTGAAAGTCGGCTCCGCCGGCGGCACGGTGCCCGACCAGTGGCGAACCTTCGCGGTCGGCGGCGGGGTGGCATCGACCAGCATCGTGCCCGTGGCCGCCCATGAGCTGTTCACCGGCTGCGCCGCCACCAACGCCGTCCGGCTGAGCGTCACCGCCTTCGGTGGCGACCAGGGGTTCGACCACGACAACACGAAGTTCCCGATCCTGCCCGGGCAGCCCTACCATCTGGAGTTCTACGCCCGTACCGGCAACACCGACGGTTCATCACAGAAGTTCAAGGCCAGTTTTCCCCTCTTCGACTCCGCCGGCCGGTACCTGGGCCGTGAACCCGGAACCCAGACCAACCTGGTCGCGACATCGAGCTGGAAGAGATTCGTCTGTCCGACCTTCACGGATCCCTCGGCCACGCTGGCCCATGTGGCCTTTCGCGTGCTGAACGACGGCGGCCAGAACGCCCTGATCGTCGCCTGGCCGACCGTGGGAGATCCGCCCGAACGGTTCACGCCGCCGTCCGCCGCCGACCTCGCCGACCGGCCGACCTGGCTGCGCGACGAGCGTCTGGTCGGCACGACCTATTTCTACTGGTATCGCTGGCCCGACCTGCACTTCTTCGATGATTACCCCGCCAATACCGACGATGCGCTGACCGACCATTTCGTTTCGCCCGCCGCCGTGAGCATGATGAGCAAGGACTGGCACAAGACCCAGCTTCTGGACATGATCGAAGCCGGCATCGACATGCTCTGGCCGGTGTACTGGGCGGCCCCGGGCAATTTCGACGATCCGGCCTTCAGTCTCTATGTCAAAGGGCTCGTGCCGCTCCAGCAGGCCCGCGACGAGCTGATCGCCGAAGGCAGAGACCCCCCGCGCATCGGCATGTTCTACGACACGACCTCGCTGCTCAACTCCATCCGCCTCCAGTCGCCGGCCGACGGGAAGGCCGACCTGACGACGCCCGAGGGTAAGGAGATCTTCTACCAGACCATCCGCAGCTTCTGGGCCTCCGTTCACCCGCGACACTGGGCATGCACCGAGGGCCGCCCGATCACCGTGCTCTATGCCTCCGGGTTCGCCGCCGCTTACGACCAGTCCTCGTTCGACTACGTCTACGCGAAGTTCGAGAACGAGTTTGCCGGGGTCCGGCCGTTCATCGTGCGCGAGGCCTCCTGGTCGGCGCAGACCGACTCGGCCTACCGGTGGGGGGCGGCCCTGAACGGCGTCCAGTGGGGCGGCGTGACCGCCGTCGGCCCGGGATACGACGACAGCGCCGTGCCGCGCAGCCCGACCCATTACCGTTCGCGCGAGAACGGCGACTTCTACCGCGAGTCATGGGAACCGGTGATCCGTTCGGCCGTCAGGTTCGTCCACATCGAAACCTGGAGCGAGCTGCACGAGGGCACGGAGATCTGCGAAACCGTCGAGTACGGGCGGCAGTACATCGGCCTCACCCGCCAGTGCATCGACCGTTTTCGCATGCTCCGCCTCGTCGCCATGACGCCGGCGCCCGGCGCCGAGCTGATCACCCGGCCGCAGGCGGTGGTCGTGCACTTCAACCAGCGGCCCGATCCGGCCACACTGGGCCCGGAGACCTTCCTTCTCATCGGCGCCGGTCCCGACGGCCGCTTCGGCACCACCGACGACGCCGCCGTGGCCGGCGGCACCGTCCTGGCGTCCGGCGCGCAGGCCACCCTCGACCTCGCGGCGGCCGATGTCCCCGAGCAGCGCTACCGCGTCGTCCTCCGCACCGGCCCGGCCGGCGTCCGCGACACCCGCGGCGGACCGTTGTACGGCCGCTTTACCGGAGTGTTTCCGACCGGCCTGGACGACCAGCCGGCCGACTTCGCCGCCGAGTTCCTGCTGACCCACGAGTTCGCGCCCGCCGACCTCGACAGGGACGACGATGTCGACCAGGCCGACTTCGGGATTTTTCAGAACTGCATGTCCGGAAGTTACATTCCGCAGTACGACGACGACTGCCGGCGCGCCAGACTGGATTTCGACGACGACGTCGATGCCGATGACCTGATGATCCTGTTGCGGTGTGCCACCGGCCCGAACCGGCCGGCCGACCTGAATTGCGGACGTTAGATCGCGCCCCCCGCGACCCGACGGCCGCAAGCCCGGCAGGTCCGATCAGGGTTCCGTCCCTCGCCCCGCCGTTGACGCGGCGCGTCGAAGCGTGCGTGCCTCTCAGACCGCCAGCGCCGTCAGCAACGTCAACCCGCAGGCCGCGCTGACCGCCGCCACCGTCGCCTGCGGAAACTGCGTCCGCACGTGATCCATCAGGTCGCAGCCGGTGGACATCGCGCTGAGCACGGTCGTGTCCGAGATCGGCGAACACTGGTCGCCGTAGACGCTGCCGTTGAGCACGCCCGCCAGGCACAACAGCATGTAAAAGCGGGGATGGGACAGCTCCGCCGGGCCGCACACCGCCCAGGCCAGCGGCATGGCCAGCGGCAGCGTGACCGCGAATGTGCCCCAGCTCGTCCCGGTCGAGAAGGCAATGACCATGGTCAGCACCTGCAACGCCGCCGGCAGCAGCCAGACGGGCATGTTGCCCCGCAACTGCTCCACCAGGAACAGCCCCGCGCCGGCCTCGGTCGTCAGCCGACCGATGGTCACCGCCAGCACCAGGATCGTCGCTCCCGGCACCACGCCCTTGAGTCCCTCGGTGTAGCCCTCGACCAGTTGCCGCAGGGACATGCCCCGGGCCAGGGCCTGGCAGGCCGCCGCCAGCACCGCCAAACCGAACGCCCAGGTGATCCGCGGCCGGCCCCATGCCGCGTACGTGCCGATGGCCGTGGCGATCAGCACCGCCAGCGGCACCAGGAAATCGGCCACATGCGGACGGTAGCCCGGCGGCGCGTCCGCTACCTGTGGCCCGGCGGCGCCCAGCGGCTCGGCGTCCGGAGCGTCCAGCAGCCCGGTCTCGCGCGAGCGGCGCATGGCCGCGTGCAGGCGGCGGCCGGCGAAAGGGGCCACGTCCAGACTCATCAGCAGCGTCAGCCCGACCGCCAACCAGGCATACAGGTACAGAGGTATGCCGGAAAAATAGAAATCCAGGCGGTCGGCCTCCGTGGCCAGCCATGGCACGCCGGCCACGTAGATGAACGACTGCACATAGCCCGGCCAGGCGTTGAACGCCAGTAACAGCGCGATCGGCGAAGCGGTCGAATCCACGATGTAGGACAGCTCCTCGTGGCTGACCCGCTCGCGGTCGGCGATAGGCTTCACCGCCGTGCCGGTCAACACCGTGCTCACCGACCCGCCCTGAAAGAAAATCACCCCGGTGAACCAGGCCGCCAGTTTGGCCGATCGAGGCCCGCGAACGAACCGGCCCGTGACCCAGTCGGCGAAAGCCCGGGCCGCGCCGGTCCGGGACCAGATGCCCATCAGGCCCCCCAGCATCCAGAGGTAGACCAGCAGCACCAGCGCGATGTTGCGGCTGGCCAGGCTGGGAATGAGAACCTGGTCGGTCAGATCGATCAGCCCCAGCAGCAGCGCCCCGACCACCACGCCGCCGCCCAGCGCGACCAGCGGCTCGCGCGTCAGCCAACACAGCCCCAGGGCGGTCGCCGCCGGCAGCAGCGACCACCAGCCCCAGTGCCGACCGGCCTGAAGCAGCCAGTACACCGGCTCGCCCCCTTCCCCGCACGCGAAAACGACTTCGCTGCTCACGGGCGGAGCCAGCCCCCGAACGTTCAGCCGCTCCACCGCCTGCGGTGCAAGGACCGACTCCTCCACAGGCACGGCGGCCGCGAGCTCCCGACGTTCCTCGCCCAGGACGTAGAAGCGGCGCCCGTCGGCAGCCGACTCGACGTTCAGGGCCACGCGCTCAAGCACCCAGACGGGCCGCACCCGCCAGGAAACCACCGTCGCGGCCCCGGCGGCCCCCAGAAACAGCCAGAAAGCAGGTCTTCGCAGCGACTTCATGAGCCGGAGGCGCCCTCCAGCGCGGCTGGCGGCATGCTGCCGCCAGACGCCCCGCCATAACACGCCCGGACCGGAGCCGGGGACGTTCCCGGTCAATCGGCAGCGGCTTGTCCGCCGGGCTCGGCCCGATCCTACAGCAACTCCGTGGCCAACGCCTCGGCCGTCGAAGGACCTACGTCCGACGACCGGCGTTCCCCAAGCGACTGTCCGCCACTGACCGCCGGACCCTCACCGCAGGCTGGGCCTGCCTCTTCAACCGCCGAAGCCGCCGCCCAAGATTCCGGCCACGTCTGCTGGACATGGCGCAGCCAACCTTGAATCGCCGGCCGGGAAGCAGAGTAAACCAGACTGCGGCCCTCCCTTCGGCGGGTGACCAACCCGGCTTGGCGAAGCAGCCGCAGGTGAAAAGAAAGAGCGTTGGGCGACAAACCCACCAGCCGCCCCACCTCCCCTGCCCGTCTCGGTCCACGGCTCAGGGCCGCCAGTATCCGCCTTCGCTGGCCGTCCGCTATCGCCTTATAAATGTCATCGAAGACCATTACCGCTTTGTCTAATATTTCAAATATAGTTGAGATGCTGTATATTATAAGACCATCCTCACCATGTCAAGCCTTCCTTCCAGAAGTGAACATAAGATCCCACGAAAATTGAGGATATAACCAGAGAAATTCAGGACATATCCACATCGCAAAGCTCCGAGGACCCGGCAGGACATAAACACCAGATTCAGTTCATATTCATGACCGGACAACTGACAGCCCCTCTGACGGTCGGGTCTGTAAAGGTCAGCCGGACCTGCGCGCCCAGATCTTTCCCACCGCAGAAGACCGGCCCGCCGAGTCCGTACAGGACGACCAAGGGCCCGTTGGGTCGCGCGGTGGTTTGCGGACCCCAGAGGGACGCGCTCCGTCGCGTCCGGGGCTCGGGGTTTTGCGCGTCCCTATCGCGCGGCCCCGACGGAGCGGGGCCCTCCAGGCGATGTGCGGCCCCGGCGCAGCGCGGCCCTCCCGACGGGTGGGCGGACCCGGCAGAGGTGGCGGACAGGCGGTCGGTGGGGCCAAGCCGAGACTCTCACCCACGCCGTGGCGGCTGGGGGACGCCTGACCTGCCCGGCACCCCGGTGCAAGGGCTCCGGGCGCTTCAGCTTGGCGGCAGGGGAACGGCCGTTTCCTGGCTTGAGGTCGTGGCCTGGCGCACGCGCGGAGGCCGGGCGGCAGGGGCGGGGGGGCCGTCGTGCTCGCGCTCTTGGCTGGCCCGTGGCACGGCGATCACGCCGGTGCGGGAAAGCTGCTTGATGCCGTAGGGCCGACACAGTTCCACGAAGGCCTCGATCTTGTCTTCCGTGCCGGTCAGCTGAATCATCACCGAGGACGGGCCGACATCGACGATGCTCGCCCGGAACACCTCGGTCAGGTCCCGCAGCTCCCCCCGCCGCTCCGGCGGACAGTGCACGCGGATCAGCATCAGGTCCCGCTCGACGCACTTCTGCTCGCTGAGATCGCGGATCTTAACCGTGGTGACGATCTTGCCCAGCTGCTTGCGGATCTGCTCCATGGTCACGTCGTCGCCCGAGGAGACGATCACCATGTGCGAGAACGCCGGATCCTCGGTCCGCCCGACGACCAGCGAGTCGATGTTGAAGCCCCGGGCGGCGAACATGCCGGCGATATGGGCCAGCACGCCGGGCTGGTTCTGCACCAGGACGCTGAAAATGTGCTTGCTCATGGTCTGGAACCTCGCGGGTCGCCCCCGTGGAGCGGCCGCCAAACGCCTCACCGCCGCCCCGCTTCACTTCCGGACGGGTCGGCCTCGTTCTCCGGCAGCCGGACCTCGTGGATCCGGTCGAACACCACCTTCGGCGGGCTGAGAATGCCGCCGGACATCAGCAGCTTGATCGCGTCCTCCACCGTCCAGCCGGTCTCCGACACGCGGTCCAGCGGCACGATCTGCATATAGCCGGTCGTGGGATTGGGCGTGGTGGCGATGAACACCGAGGCCATTTTCCGGCCGGTGTCCGCGTCCTCCATCACCGCCGTCAGGAACCCGATGCACTTCATCCCCGGGTGCGGAAACTCGACCATCACCACCCGCTGAAAATGCATGTTCCGCCCGCCGGCCAGGGTGGTGACGATCTGCTTGGTCGAGTTGTAGATCGTCTTGACCAGCGGCAGGCGGCTCAGGGCCGCCTCGATGGCCGCGAGGATGCGGCTGCCGACCACGTTGGCGGTCAGCAGGCCCAGCAGGTACAGCAGAAACAGCGTCAACAGCACCGCCAGCAGCGGCACGATCCAGCCCACGTAGCCCTGCACCGTCTGGATGTACTGGTCGATGCTGGCCGGCAGGATCTTCTGCTTCTCGCGGATGAAGCCCTGGGCGATCTGCTCGACGACCGGCTGCGTGGCCGAGCGCATCAGATCGAAGACGAACTGCACCACCTTCCAGGTCACCCAGATCGGGATCACGGTCAGAAGACCGGCCACGATCCGGGTCTTCAGCAGGGCGCGCAGCGCCGGCCAGAGCCGCCGCCCGCCGTCGGGGGCGAACGGGTCACCTTCGGATGCTCTGGAATCCTGCGAGGCGGACACCGTCGTCTCTCCCGGCTTCTCCGGGCCGCCGGCGTGCGGACGCGCGACCCCTGCACGGCGGCCCCGCATCGACCGCCCGCCCAACGGACCGGCCATCCCGACCCGGCCGCGGCGGCCTCAGGCCATGCCGCCCATCTCCATCTCGTGCAGGCTCTTGCCCACCGCGACCATGGGATAGACGTTCTCCTCGGGCTCCACGTGCACGTCCATCACCACCGGCCCCGGCGTGGCCAGCATCCGGGCGATCGCGTCCGGCAGATCCCGGACGTCGCGCACGTCGATCCCGGTGCAGCCGAAGGCCTCGGCCACCTTCGCGAAGCTCGGGTTGACCATCCGGCTGGCCATGTAGCGGCGGCCGAAGAACAGCTCCTGCCACTGGCGCACCATGCCCTGCCAGTGGTTGTTCAGGATCACCACCCGCACCGGAAGACGGTACTCGGCGGCGGTGGCCAGTTCGTTGCAGGTCATCAGGAAGCTGCCATCGCCGTCGATGTCGATCACCTGCCGGTCCGGCACGCCGATGCACGCCCCCATGGCCGCCGGGAAGCCGTAGCCCATCGTCCCCAGGCCCCCGGAGGTGATCATCTGCCGCGGGAACCGCCAGCGGTAGAACTGGGCGGCCCACATCTGATGCTGCCCCACGCCCGTGGTGATGATCGCGTCGTTGTCCGTCAGGCGGCTCAGCTCGCGGATCACGTGCTGCGGCTTGATGGTCCCCTCGGGGGCCTGCTGGTACTGGAACGGATACTGGGCCTTCCACCGCGCGATCTGCTCGAACCAGGCGGCCCGGTCCCGGTACTCGATCAGCGGCAGCATGTCCTGGAGCACTGAGCGGGCGTCGCCGACCACCGGAATGTCCACGTCCACGTTCTTGCTGATGCTCGACGGGTCCACGTCGATGTGGATGATCCTGGCGTGAGGCGCGAACGTCTCCAGTTTGCCGGTCACCCGGTCGTCGAACCTCGCCCCCACGGCGATCAGCAGGTCGCTGGCCTGCACGGCGAAGTTCGCATACGCGCTGCCGTGCATGCCCAGCATGTTCAGGGCCAGGTCCGCGTCCTGGACCTCGTCGATGGCCCCCATGCCCAGCAGCGTGGTGGTCACCGGGATGTTGCCTTTACGAGCCATCTGGCGCAGCTCGGCGGACGCCCCCGAGCTGATCACGCCGCCGCCGACGTACAGCACCGGCCTTTCCGAGGCGTTGATGGCCTCGGCCGCCAGGCGGATCTGCCGGCTGTTGCCCTTGACCCGCGGGCGGTAGCCCGGAAGGTTCATCTCCCCGTTGCATCCGGCCGAGGCGGTCTTGACCTGCACGTCCTTGGGCAGATCGACCAGCACCGGGCCGGGCCGGCCGGTTCGGGCGATGTGGTAGGCCTCGCGGATGACCCGCGGCAGGTCGTCGGCGTTCTTGACCAGCACGTTGTGCTTGGTCACCGGCCGGGTCACACCGACCACGTCGGCTTCCTGGAAGGCGTCGTTGCCGATGGCCGCAGTGGCCACCTGACCGGTGATGGCCACCATCGGGATGCTGTCCATGTAGGCGGTGGCCAGCGCCGTGGTGAGGTTGGTCGCCCCCGGACCGCTGGTCACCACCACGGTGCCGACCTTGCCGGTGGCCCGGGCGTACCCGTCGGCCATGTGACCGGCTCCCTGCTCGCAACGGCTCATGATGAAGCGGATCGGGGCCTCGTAGAGCACGTCGAAGGTCGGCAGGATCGCCCCTCCCGAGAAACCGAAGATGACTTCGACGCCTTCCTCCAGCAGCACGTCAACAAGCAGCTGGGCGCCTGTCCTGGCGGGTTGGGGGGTTGCGGTTGAGGTTGCCACCGGCTGTGGGGGCGCGGAGGGTGCGGCTTGCGGCTTGGCGGCCATGGTTTTCTCCTTTCCAATAGGTTGCCATGGGGTACCCGCGGCGGCCACCGCCGGCCGCAACGGGGGGAGCCTGCCGGCTTTTCACCGGCCCCGCCGTGCCGTCACTCAGGGGATCGGCACGTCGGGCACTCCCGGCTATTCATTTTCAGCTGCCGCCGGATCGATCCGACGGCTCCGACCATCTGGTCCGGATCCCCCTATTATCGGCGCCCCGAGTCCCGCAATCAAGGCCAACGAGCACTGCCCCCAGCCGGGATCACAGCGCGAAGGTCGGCCGGGGAACACCGTGCCACATAAACCCCTTGAAGACAGAAACCTGCAACGCTTCCAGGTTCGCCAGTCACGGCCGCTCAGCGGAAACCCGAATCCGACTGGCGTCGGAATTCCGCCAACGCAGTCCGCGACCGTGCCGAAGTTAGCGAATTCATAACCATAAATAAGCGCGCATCTCATCAAGCTTGAGGGGTCGGCTGTATAGAATACCGCACGCCTGAAATATGTATGCCTTGCCGGGCCGGATGGCGCGACGTCCCGGCAGAGAAGCTGGGCGCCATGATGACGAATGTCCTCGGAAAATCCGAGGGCGGAGATTTCCGAGGCTGGCCGGAGTCTGATGCCGGGCGTTCGGGATCCTGTAGCCGGACGATCAAGGCGACAACCCAGGTGACCGGGATATCCGAGCGACCGGGGAATCCGAGCGATAAGGGCGGGCAGCGCGTGCTGCGCTCGCCTGATGAAGCGGTGAGGTCCGAATGTTTCCAAAAAGGAGGAGAAACATGAAGAAGCTGACTGGCATGGGGACGGGGCTGGTTCTGGCGGCGGTTCTGGCCGCTCCGGCCCAGGCGGCGATCATTGAGATCACCGAGTGGATGTACAACGGCTACGGGTCCGAGTTCATCGAGTTCACCAACGTCAGCGGGGCGCCGGTCGACCTGACCGGCTGGAGCTTTGACGACAACAGCAGAACTCCCGGCTCGTTCAGTCTCTCGAGCATCGGCATCCTGGCCCCCGGCGAGTCGTTCTTGGTGATCGAGGGCACGGCGGCCGACTTCCGGACAGACTGGGGGTTGCCGGCGTGGGTCAAGATTGCCGACGGCAACACGCACAACCTCGGCCGCAACGATGAGATCAACATCTACGACAACCTCAACCAGCTCGTGGACCGCCTGACCTACAACGACCAGGCGAATCAGGGTCCGCGCACACAGTACAAGAGCTGCAACATCCCGGCCGCCGACTACGGGCTGACCACCGCCTCCTCGGCCTGGCCGCTGGCGTTCGTGGGCGACAGCTACGGCAGCTGGCAGTCCAGTCGTGGCGACATCGGCAGCCCGGGCCAGATCCCCGAGCCGGCCGGACTGGTGCTGGCCGGTCTGGGCAGCCTGATGCTGCTGCGTCGGCGTCGCTGAGATCAGCAGCGTGGATCACGGTTCGACGGCCTCGGGATCCGGCCGCCTGAAACTCCGTGGTCGGGTATCGGGCCGAATCGCCTGGAGGGGCAGGAAGCGGACGGAAGGCATCTGCCGGCGACCCGGCGGCGGAGGAGCACCTCCGTCGCCTGGTCGCGGCGGCCTTCATGGCCGGTCATAGAGGCATCTCCCAGGGCTGACGGACATGATCCAGGCGAGCAGCGCATATCTCGACGTCTCCACATCCCGATGCCGGGCCTTTACCCTTATCGAGGTGCTGGTGGTCGTGGCCATCATCGCCCTGCTGGCGGCGATCCTGCTGCCGGCGATGCACAAGGCCCGCGAACAGGCCCGCGAGTCGGTCTGTGCCTCGACGCTCGCCCAGTTCGGGCGGGGTTTCTACGCCTACGCGGCCGCCCATCGCGACTACCTCTGCAGCGGGTCGTTCGATCCCGAGGTCACCAACGGACGCGACGGGCCGGTGGACAAGGTCGGCTGGGTGGCCGACCTGGTCAACAGCCGGCAGGGTCGGCCGGCGGAGATGCTCTGTCCGTCCAATCTGGCCAGGGTCAACCAGAAGCTGGGCTACGGCCCCAGCGGCTGTCAGGGCCGTTCCTTCACCATCGCCGGCGGCGGCATCGACGACTATCGCACCTGGGAGCTGATCGACGGCCGGATCCGGCGGGGCTACAACACCAACTACACCCAGTCCTGGTACATGGCCCGCACGCAGATGCGCCGGGCGAGGGGCAACCCCAAGCGGCTGCGCGACACCCTCGGGCCGCTGAAGACCTCGGCCATGGCCAAGGTCACGCCGGCGGCGGTACCCCTGCTGGGCGACGGCGGCATCGAGAAGGACGGCGAAGGCGACATCTACAACGGCGCGATGCGGCCGGTGCTGGGGGAGCGGACGGTCAAGACCATGACCGACGGGCCGTTCGGCGGAGGCGCCTACGCCCCGCAGGACTACAGCGACTTCGGGCCGGCCCACGGGACGGGATCATACTTCGGCGGCCGCAAGGCCAGCCAGCGGTACCGGGCGAACATCCTCTTCGGTGACGGTCACGTCGACCGCTTCATCGACAAGGTGCGCAACGGCGAGTTCCTGCTGGTCGAACAGGAGGTCAACGGCGAGGTCGTGTACGTCCAGGAGGACCTGGACGCCCGGGTCTTCGACGGCGTGCTGACGTTGGGGCGGCGCTCACGCGACCCGCAGGGCCTGACGCTCGAATGAAGCCCGGCACGGGGCGGGCGAAAGCCGGCGGGGGCGAAGGTTTCCTGCCAGTGTCGGCCGAAAACGGGCCTCAGGCGGCCCGGCAAACGCATCGGGTTTCATCGGTCCGTGAATTTTTCGTCTCAAGCGGTGTGCCCGCACAGGAAACGGAGGGATTTCATGCAGAGGATCGTGGCGGCGGCAGTGGTGCTGGCAACGGTGGTCGGAGCCCGGGCGGCGGTGTTTCTCAACGAAGTCTTCATCAACCCGCCGGGCAGTTACGATGACACGCGGGAGTTCATCGAGTTGCAGGGCACGCCGGGCATGAAGCTCGACGGCTACGCGGTGGCGTTCATCAACGGCCTGCAGGGCAAATACAAGCCCCTCAACTCCACCCCTCCGTGGCCGGCCGACCTGGAGATCGACGAGTTCTTCAGCCTCGACGGCCTGACGCTGGGGGCCAACGGCCTGCTGGTCCTGGGCATCGGCTCGCAGTCGAATTACTCCACCGTCCTGCCGGACAGCGCCTTTCGCCGCTGGAACACCATCTGGAACGGCGGGCTGGACACGCCCGGCAAGCTGAACAACGACGGCTCCAACACGATCGTGCTCATCCGCCGCCGGCCCGGCATCACCCAGGCGGATCCGTCCAACCCCGGCGGGCTGCGCTGGGGCAAGGACGTCGATCACGATCGCGACCTGTTCTCGCCGGTCACGCGGACGTTCTGCAGCGGGGGAAGCCGCGACGGCAAGCGCTGCGAATGTCCGGAGGACTGCCCCGGCGGCACCTGCCAGGTGGGCGATTTCTGCATCGGGGGCGACAACGACGGCGACTTCTGCACCTCCTCGGCCGACTGCCCCAGCGGCATCTGTGCCTCGTCGGCCGACCAGACCGGCGACGGCAGCCTCGACAAGGGCGACACCTGCTCGGGCGGGACCAACCACGGCCTGCCCTGCGCGGGTCCGGGCGACTGCCCGGGCGGCACGTGCCAGGACCTGCTGGACCTGCGCGGAGCCTCCACGCCCGGCGATCCGTCCGACGATCTGGAGGTCGTGGACGAAGTCAGCTACGAGCACAGCAACGGGCACGAATACGACGTCGACGACCGACACGCGGATCAGGGCACCTGCGTCGGCGGCAGCGCTCACGGAGCGTTCTGCGATCGCAACTGCGACTGCCCCGACGGCGGAGTGTGCAGCGAAAGCGCCGTCAAGGGCCTGCCGCGCCGCCGGGTTCACGCCCTGGGCGACCCCCAGGGGTTCAACCCGGACGTGCTGACCCGCGTGGACTACCGCACCAGGGGCCCCGGCTGGGCCCCGGCCACGGGAGCGATCGGCGAGCTGCCCAACGGCAAGAACTGGCAGGATACCGCCACGGAGCAGTGGATCCGCGGGGAGAGCGTGCAGGGCACCGCCGGCCAGGGCACGACCCCGTATTTCTATTATGACAACGACCCGAATGCCGACCCCGATGCCATCCAGCCGTACATGACCAACGTTCCCCTCTGGCTGGCCGACGGCACCGGCGTCGACTACGACTTCTCGTCCGCGTACACCTACCAGATCATGGCCGGTCGGGTGAACCCGCTGGCCGTGCCGTTCATCCCGGGCGACACCGACCGCGACGGCGACTGCGACGCCGACGACATCGCCAAGGTGGCCGCGGTGTTCGGCAACGCCGACTGGATCTTCAGCAACAGCTTCGCCGCCGCCCCCGAGGGCGACAGCGGCGACCCGGCCACCCAGACCCGCCCTTGGGACGTGGACGGCACCGGCGATAACGGCATCGAAGCCAGCGACCTGCAGTGGGTGCTCAACTTCCAGGGCGACACCACCGGCCGGATCAGGGGGCGGACCTACGACAGCACCACGCCCTCGACCACCGGCGTGGTGCTCAACAGCAACAGCGGCGTGGCCTGCACCGTCACGGCGGCCTTCAGCACCACCCCGCCGCGAAGCCTTTCGGCGCTGAAGATCGGCGACCTGGTCACCGTGACGGTCAGCGGTCAGGTCACCGGCGGGGCCAACACCGCCGCCGGCGAGGAAAACGGCATCATGCAGTTCGTGCAGGACCTGCGGCTCAGTGCCCCCGGCGTGCTGCGGGTGCGCTCCGTCGAAGCCGTGGGCGGCTACCAGACCACCCGCTCGGCCATCCAGACGCTCCTGGGCACGGGCGGCGACGAAGGCGTCTCCACGATCAACGGCTACACCACGGCCTTCAACAAGGGACTGGCCGCCGCGGATCCGCTGTACCGCGTGGTGCTGCAGGCGGTCGGGCTCGGCAGCGCCAACGCCACCGTTTCGGCCGCGGCTGCAGCCCGCTTCGCCGCCAGCACGCCGCGGGGGCTGAAAGTCGGCCATACCGCCGGCCAGGGCGATCCCGCGTCGGCCGCCTACCCGGCCGCTCAGGCGCTGGCCGTCACGCAGACCGTCCGCCCGGACTTCGACAGCGACGGCCACGTCGATGGCGATGATCTGGACCACTTCGTGAGCTGTGCGCTGGGGCCGACGGTCTGGCAGACCGCGCCGACGTGCCTGAACGCGGACTTCAACGGCGACGGCGACGTGGATCAGGCGGACTTCGCCCTGTTCCAGCGGTGCTGGAGCGGCCCCTCCGGCACGCCCGACGCCGGCTGCGACGACTGACGCCACGTCAGACCGCGGATTCCCAACCGGCAGCCAGGCGCTTCGCCGTCCGGGACGGTCGACGAGGCGCCGGCTGCCGCAAGGGGTGCGGATCCCGACATCCCGCCGGGTTCTACCCCGTCCTCGCCATCGCGGCTCGCCGCTTCCTCTGACGACCCGCCTCTCCCTCCGACGGTCAGGGCCCGCCCTTGCCCGGCGGTCGGCCGAGACGTCGTCGCGGACGGAAGAGGCCCGCGTCGTGAGCGGTCGTACCTGAGGCCGCCCGGACCGGTTCGCGGCGTCCAGCGGCCGGTCATGGTCGCTTTGAGGCCCCGGCGGCGGGACCTTACAATGCGCCTGGGCCTTGCGGGCCGTAGCGACAGGTCGTTCGCCGGTCCGGAAAAGGTGCTGAGCCGTCGGGCTGGTGGATCCCACCGGCGGCGAACGCGACCTGGAGGCCCCAGGCGCATCGCTCATGGCCAACCATCGCACCATCCGGGCGGTCTTCCCCGGCGCGTTCGATCCGATCACCAACGGCCACCTGGACATCATCGAGCGCGGACGACTCCTGGCCGACGAACTCGTCGTCGCGGTCGGACACAACCCCGAGAAGGCGGCGCTGTTTTCGGCCGCCGAAAGGGTGGAGATGATCCGCGAGCTGATCGACGGCATGGAAGGCGTGCGGGTGGAGGCATACGAAGGCCTGACCGGCGAATACGTCCAGCGGGTGGGGGCCCAGATCATCATCCGCGGCATCCGCGACAACGTGGACCTGCACTTCGAGCTCCAGCAGGCCAACATCAACCTGGCCATCGGCGGCGTGGAGACGGTCTTCCTGCTGACCCGGGACAAGTTCGCGCTGACCAGCAGCACCTACATCAAGCAGATCGTGGAACTGGGTTACAGCGACATCGAGCGGCTCAGCCAGCTGGTGCCGCCGGCCGTCGCCCGCAGGCTGCGGGACAAGCTCCAGCAGCGCCGCAAGGCCCGGCGTGGCTGAAGCCCGGCCGCCGGCGGCAGGAAGTCCCGGCATACCGCACCAGCTGCGATCCGGTCATGCGAAGCAATGTTAGCGGCCGGCCCCCGCGCCAATGCTGTCCGGAATTCTTGCGGAGCCGGGGGTGAGGCGGAGTTTTGAGGCGTTTGGATGTTGACGCGTGCTCACGAGCGTCGCGAACAGATGGCGGGGTGGGCGGGCACGGCGCGCACCG
>CALLOB010000003.1 GCA_938005315.1 uncultured Phycisphaerae bacterium | reverse complement strand
GCCGGCCAGCAGGGTCAGGAAGAACACACCGACCGCCGCGGCCATGAAACCGGCATCCGTGCTCCCTGCGGCCGTGTCCAGCGACCGGCCGGAGACCGCCGAGTCGTAAAAGGCCATCACCCACGGCCACAGCAGCACGATTTCCACGTCGAACAGCAGGAACACCATGGCCACGACGTAGAACCGGGCGTTGAACCGCCCCCGGGCATCACCGATCACCGGCATGCCGGCTTCGTAGGTTTCCTCCTTGAGCGGCCCGCGGCGTCGGGGACCAACCAGATGAGTCAGGGCCATCACCGCGGCCACGAAGCCCATCACCATCAGGATCAGTACCAGGACCGGCCCGTAATCGCCGGCCGAATGTCCGGCGTTTGCGATGGCTGCCACTTCAGGAGTCTGCGACGGCAAGTCGTCCCGGCCTTTCCGCCCAATAGAACCGTCAACGCCGCAGCGACCCGCTCGGCACGGCGCCACGGATCTGTTCGGAGTCCTTCCTCGGCAGAGTGTAGGGCGGCCGGACCGGCGGTTCAAGGCCGGATCACGCAAACCCGCCGGGAATCGATAGTTGGAACTGCCCACGGGCTCGCCGGGGGCCTGGTGAGTCGCCTTTACGTCGGATGCGGGCCTGAATGTCGGATTCGGCCGCCAACTCCGGGGCCGGGCATGCCGATGTAAAGGGCTGGCGCAACCATGGACGGCCGGCACGGGGGCCGGCCGGTACAGCGCCCAGACCGGCGCGGGGGCCGATCGTTACCGTCGTGGGGGCGGTCGTTGGATGCAGGCGGCGGTTGTTGGCGCGGATGGACAGGCGGAGGATAATCCGCCAGGTCGCTTCGGTGGATTCTGCAGGCCACGTGTGATGGCCGAACGCCCCGTACACCCGGGCCGACGACGGGCCTGGAGATTCGAATCCGGGTTTCCGGCCTGTTGATCAGGGTGGCCGGACGGGACCTTTTTCTCAGGGGGAAGGCACCAACTGATGTGTGGAATCGTGGGATACATCGGAGCCCGCAAGGCCCGGCCGATCCTGATCGAGGGGCTCAAGCGGCTGGAATACCGCGGCTACGACTCGGCCGGCCTGGCCCTGGTCCACGACGGGCGGCTGACCATCCGCCGGGCCGTGGGGCGGATCCACAATCTCGAGGCGACGCTTGATCATGACGGGGCGGAGGCCACGCTGGGCATCGCCCACACCCGCTGGGCGACCCACGGCGGCCCGACCGAAACCAACGCCCACCCCCACGTCTCGGCCGACGGTCGCATCGCCCTGGTGCACAACGGGATCATCGAGAACTACCGCGCGATCCGCACGTTCCTCGAGCAGAAGGGCGTGCCCTGCATCACCGAGACCGACACCGAGGTCCTGGCTAAGCTGATCGGCCATTTTTACAACGGCAACCTCGAGCAGGCCGTGCGGGATGCGCTGCACGACGTCCAGGGCACCTACGGCATCGCAGTGGTCGCGGCTGGCGAACCGGACCGCATCGTGGCCGCCCGCAAGGGCAGTCCGCTGATCGTCGGCATCGGCGACGGCGAGTTCATCATCGCCTCGGACGCCGCGGCCATCGTGGCCCACACCAATCAGGTCATCTACCTTTCGGACGGGGAGATGGTCACGGTCACGAGGGACGGCTTCCGCACAACCACGCTGGACGCCATCCCGGTGACCAAGGACGTGCAGGGGCTGGAATTCTCGCTGGACCAGATCGAGCTGGACGGGCACGAGCACTTCATGGCCAAGGAGATTTTCGAGCAGCCCCAGTCGCTGGCCAACACGCTCCGCGGCCGGATCGACGTCCGCGAGGGCGCGGTCCACCTGGGCGGCATCGCCGCCTACGCCCGCGATCTGGCCCGGGCCCGGCGGATCATCTTCACCGCTCAGGGCACCGCCTGGCACGCCGGCCTGGTCGGCGAGTACCTCTTCGAGGACATCGCCAAGCTGCCGGCCGAGACCGAATACGCCAGCGAGTTCCGTTATCGCAATCCGCTCATCGACGACGGCACCGTCGTGATCGCCATCAGCCAGTCCGGCGAAACCGCCGACACGCTGGCGGCCCTGCGCGAGGCCCGGCAGAAGGGCGCCCTGGCCCTGGGCATCGTCAACGTGGTGGGCAGCACGATCGCCCGCGAGTCCGACGCCGGGGTCTATCTGCACTGCGGGCCGGAGATCGGCGTGGCCAGCACCAAGGCCTTCACTTCGCAGCTGGCGGTGCTGGTCATGCTCGCCATCCGCCTGGGCCGGGGCCGCTTCCTGTCCCAGAACGACGCCGCCATGCTCGTGACCGAGCTGGCCCGGATCCCCGAGCGCGTGGCCGGCATTCTCGCCCAATCCGACGCCGTGCGGGCGGCCGCCGAGCGCTACATCGACCGGGAAAACTGGCTGTTCCTGGGCCGCGGCTACAACTACCCCGTGGCCCTGGAGGGAGCGCTGAAGCTCAAGGAGATCAGCTACATCCACGCCGAGGGCATGCCCGCGGCCGAGATGAAGCACGGGCCGATCGCGCTGATCAACGAGGGCATGCCGGTGGTGTTCATCGCCACCCAACGCAACCAGTACGACAAGGTTCTGGGCAACATCGAGGAGGTCCGCAGCCGCGGCGGGCGGGTCATCGCCGTGGCCACCGAGGGCGACACGGTCATCTCCCAGATGGCCGAGCACGTCTTCTTCGTCCCGGACGTGCCCGAGCCGCTGCAGCCGCTGCTGACCGTCATCCCGCTGCAGCTGCTGGCCTATCACGCGGCCGTGCTGCGGGGCTGCAACGTGGACAAGCCGCGCAACCTGGCCAAGAGCGTCACCGTGGAGTAACCGCCATGGAAATCCTGGTGAACGACGTAGCGTACACGCCGACCGGCGGGCCGGACCTGTCGGTGCAGGCGCTGGCCGAGGAGGTCTCTGCCCGGTGCCCCGACGGCGTGCGGCGGCTGGTCGTCGGCCTGCGGTGCGACGGGCTGGAGGTGCCGCAGGAACGCCTGGACGAGGTGCTGGCCCGCCCGGTGTCGGCCTTTCAGACCATCCAGCTGCAGACCCTGCCGGCCGCGGCGCTGGCCCGGGCCACGCTCCTTCAGGCTCGAGCCGTCCTGGAGGACAGCGCCGGCCTGCGCGGGCAGATCGCCGACCATCTGGACCAGGGTCGGCACGAGCAGGCCATGGCCGATCTGCAGCGGCTGGTGGAGGTGTGGAAGCACGCTCAGCAGTCCACCCAGGCCTGCGCCGACGCGCTGGGCGTTCCGCTGGGGGAGCTGGCCGTCGAAGGGGCCACCGTGAACGACGCCCTGGCTTCGATGAAGGAGCAGCTCCTGCAACTCAAACAGGCCATGGAAGATCGCGACTTCGTGCTCGTCGGCGACGTGCTCCGCTACGAGATGGCCCAGCCGACGCAGCGCTGGATCGCGGTCTTGGACGCCCTGCTGTCACGAACGCTGTAAACGACGGTCACGAACGCTGCAGGCGGAACGCCGCGAGCGACCCGCCCACGCACAACACCGTAACGGCCGACGTCTCTTCAGGCCGTGCCCCACGAAAACGACGGCGCCGGCCCGCAGTACCGCAGCGGCCGGCCTCCGCGCCGGTCGTGTGGGATGCGTGACATGATCATGCGAGGCGGCAGCATACTGGACGCGGCTCGCATCCCGGCAACTCGGACCCACCGACTCCGGCCGCCCACAGAGACATCGGCCTCTGCGACGATGCGCGGCGCGCTGAGCTCATCCAGGCGCCGCTGACGCTCAATGGCACCGGCCGGTAGTCCATCTCGAACCATGCCGGCACATGAAGAAAACCCGTGGATCGCCCGGGGCGGTTCCGGGGGTCGGGGCGTGGCCGAATGCCTCGAAGTCTCAGTCTCCTCGCTCGCCCAGCCGGTGATCGATCATCAGCAGCAGATGCTCCCGCCCCTCGGCTGCCTCCAGTTGCCGGATGATCTCCTGCGCCGTCTTCTCCTCCTCGACCTGCTCGGAGATGAACCACTGAACCAGCACCTGCGCGGCATAGTCCTTCTCGTTCAGCGCCGTTTCGTAAAGCTTATGAATCGCGGCGGTGACCTTCTTCTCGTGCTCCAGGATGGCCTTGAACGTCTGCTCGAGGCTGCCGAAATCCACCGGCGGCTTCTCCATGGCCTCCAAGACCACCCGGCTGCCGCGGTCGAAGGCGTGCTCGGCCAGCTTCATCGCGTGGCCGACCTCCTCCTTGGCCTGCTGGCGCACCCACTTGGCCGCCCCGGGGTATTCCCGGGCCTCCAGGTGAGCCGACATCGCCACATACAGATAGGCCGACGCCAGCTCCTTGTTCACCTGGTCGCTGATTGCCTTCTCCATGTTCTTGGAAATCATGCATTTACCTCCGTTGGCTGCCGTCTGGACCTCGTGTGTCCTATTTCGAGCCGGGGCGACGTACGGAGGATTATAGCCTCCCGGCCAATCCGGGTTAAGACGCCGAGAATCCTTCGGGAATCTCAGGCGGAACGCCTTTAGCCACTATCGGGTACGGACTTGCGCGTCATATTTTTTTTTGGACCTCTGTTTGACTTCCGATAACCACCGGGGAATGATCCAATGACCTCACACAAAGCTTCCTTCTTTCCCAACGGGACCATCCTCCTCCGGTCCCGTTTTTTTTTTGCACTTCGATCCCCCCGCCGCCCGGCCGGCGACCTCGGGCCGTCCCCAAGGCCCCGGAGGGACGCGCTCCGTCGCGTCCGAGATCCCCGACCCCGGAGGGACGCGCTCCGTCGCGTCCGAGATCCCCGACCCCGGAGGGACGCGCTCCGTCGCGTCCGAGATCCCCGGTCCCGCAGGAGCGCGTCCAGTTCGCCTCCAGGTCGCCGGCCCCGACAGGGGGGGCCCTACCGGAGGGACCCGGCAAAAAACGTCGGCGGGAACCGCCGGGCCTGACCCCCATCCCTCCCCGGGCCGTGCCATCCCTAACGAATCACTGCATGCACGACCCGTCCGTTCGACTGAACACTTGGGCCGGAACCGGCCTGGCCGGGCCGTAGCGAGGAGCTCGACGGCCGCAATTTTCATCCCGCAAGCCGGAAACCGCGTCACCATCCGACATTGCGCAAAACTTTGTTATTACTGGACCTATGGGTTTGCAGCAGCCGGAGAGGCATTTTTTTCGGAACCGGGCTTGACTTCGCGTGGTGGCCGGGGAAGGATCCTGTGACCGCCGGGTGAGCGGTTCGTCTTGATATACCTTGGATGGAGAGACCAAGGGACTGAGATCGAGACGGGGAGAGACTTGCCGGTCCGATCGGGAGAGATCCCAGGAGGAAAGAGAGAGCGCTACCAATAGGTGAGAGTGGACTTACCGGCACTCTTGCCGGGCCGGGATCTTCGGGGAGTTGATTCCGGCCGTTTTTTTGCGCGCAGCCCCGACTTTTTTGCGTGCAGCCCCGACCTGTCTCCCGCCTGCCTGGCCCAGACGTATTCCCGGCTATCGGCGCGCCGACTTGGCCGGGAAAGATCGAAAAACCGTCAGGACGTGACCGGCTCATGGCGGAAGCTGAGCCGGCCGAGCGGCCGGCCACAAGATACGGCGGATACCCTGCGGATGACACCCCATAACGGTCTCCGGATTCACTCTAGAATGGTCTTTTGGGGACGCTGACAGTTGACTTGCGAGTGTGTGCGTGCAATGATCCGATGATCCTGCGGATCGCCGTCACCGTTACGGGCCACAGCGTGGCCGACGGCGTGCACGACCGGATCGTTCGAAGCTTCGGGCAGTCTACGGCCCGGCCGAGTAATGGCCGTTTGATGGCAACCAATGGCTGCGACCCTTGAGAATGTGGCTGGCTTTGGGGGGCCAAACTCCCGTGGCAGCAGTCCTCGGGCTACCGCAGCGTGAAGGCCTCCTCTCGTACAGAGCAGTGCTCAGGTCGAGAGGCTGAACGGGCATACGACCGCTTCCAACCGGTGTTTCGGGTGCTGCTGCGGGCAAGAAACCGCAGTACGAGGCTTGCGGAAAACCGCGTCCGATTCACCGAACGTGCACCGGCCAAGAACTCGTGAGGCGTTGCCCGGCCGGTGACCGGCAACTTAAGCAAGGACACCAGAGGCCCAGTTCTTCCACTGGTCTCTCTCCCAAGGCCGGGGAAGCCCTCACCGGCAACCCCGCCTAGTCTCTCTCAATAGTCGGGTGTCATCCCCCCGGGTGACCCCGGCTATTTTTTTTATGTGCGGAAAGCTCGTTTTTATGTGCCGAAAGCCCCTTTCCCGTCAAGAACTTCTGCCTTGAGGCTCGTGGAGAGCGCCTATGGCGATCCAATCCCGGGCACGCACACCTCGAACCGTTCCTCTGTTCCGCAGGTGCCCGCCCGCCGGTGCCGACCCGCCGGCGCCAACCCGTCCAGACCGATCTGCAACCCGGTACGCCCAACCGTTGCCTCGGCCACTGCCCCCTGACCAGGCCGATGGCTCAACGGGAATCCGTCGCAGGATAAATCCCCTCGACGATCAACCGACCGCGAAAAAAACAATATCGCCGTTTGACTTCCGATAATCGTCGGGGAAAGATTCAATGACCTCACATAAAGCCTCCTTCTTTCCCAACGGGACCATCCTCCTCCGGTCCCGTTTTTTGCGCGTACGCCGGGCCAGACGCAAATCCGTCTGGCCTGCGTCGGTCCGCGGAATCGATTGCCGCCATGCAGGCCGAGACCCGCGCTTTGGACGTAGAGACGGTGCTGTCCAGGGGGTTCAAGCCCCTGGGGGTTCAGTTCAACAGCATGCCGCACAGGACGAAGTAGAACGCCAGCGTGACGATGTCGGTGATCGCCAGGGCGATCGGGCCGGCGGCGATGCGGGGGTTGCCCTGCATGGCCCGCACTGCCGTGGGGATGGCTACCCCCAGCAGGCAGGCGGTGACCATCGCCAGGGTGATGCTCAGGGCGATGGCCGCGGACACGACCAGCCCCCCCTTCCACACCAAGCAGATCAGCCCGACGACCGAGCCGCTGGCCGAGCCCAGCAGCAGGGCCACGAGGAACTCCTTGCGCAGCCCCGCGGCCACCAGGCGCCAATGGATGTTGCGGTGCTCCAGGCCCTGCAGGGTGAGCGTCAGCGATTGCATGCTCACGCTCTCGGCCACGGTGAGCACCACCGGGATGAACATCGCCAGGACGATGGCCGCGTCCAGCAGCGACTCGAACCGGCTGGCCAGCAGAGCACAGAGAATCCCGCCGGCGATGTTGCACAGCAGCCATGGGAAGCGGTCCTTGAAGCTGGCCAGCAGCGGGGCCTGACGGCCGAGGGCGACGTGCACGCCGATGAGCTGAAACGCCCGCTCGGACTCCATCCGCTCGGCCTGGACGACGACCTCGTCGGTAAACATGCCGACGTCGATGACTCCGACCAGCCGGCCGTCCCCGTCGATCACCGGCAGGGCCAGGAACCGGTGGCGCATGAACTCCTCACAGGCCTCGAGAACCGAGGCCGAGGCGCGGATCGTCCAGACCTCCCGGGACATGATCTGCTCGATGGGCCGGTCCAGCGGGCTCATGAGCAGGCGCCGGGTAGGCACCACGCCGACCAGCCGGCCGTCGTCATCGGTGACGTAGAAATAGACGATGCGCTCGCCCAGCTGCTGCGAGCGCAGCGCCGCCAGGGCTTCTCCGACGGTGGCCCCGGCCGGAATGGTGCTGAACTCGCGGCGGACGTGGCGGGCGATCGGTTCGTGGAGGTTGTGTACGCCAATGAGCATGCGGTTCGTCCGTCAGGCGGCCGCTTCAGGCCTCGGCCCGCCGGGCGACATGGTAGCCTGCCGGGCCGGGCATGACCACGACGCGTGCCGCCGGCCCGGCCGGCCGACGTGCGCAATCCGCGTCCGGCGGCGCGGCGGCCTGGCGCCGCACGACACTGCGGCCTGACGGGACGAACAATCTCCCGTTTCTCGAGAAGGCAGTCATGCGACCTACTCCAAGGCCTCGTCGCGCACGCAGCGGTCGGCGATCTCCACGCCCGCCGGCGTCAGCCGGAACCATCGCCGCCGCCACGGCGTGTAACGCTCGTCGGCCTCGCTCTGCGTGGCCACCCGCTGCAGGTAACCCTTCTCGCACAGGTACGCCAGGTCCTTGCGAAACTGCTCCCACTCCAGCTGCGGAAACACCGCCAGCAGCGTCCGCAGCAGCTGCCCGCCCTGCAACCCGGCCGGGTACAGGATCTTCAGCACCGCCAGCGTCTCCTGCCGCACCCGCTTGATCTGCCGCGCCCCGCTCTCACGCCCCATCGCCGCCCTCCCCGCCGCATCCGCCGGCCCGCTCGCGCAACGCCTCCATCTCACCACACACCCGCGACAGCCCCTCGGCCAGCCGGTCGATCCGCCGCCGGGCGTGCATCGACTCGCGGACCCATTCCTCCTTGGTCGCGTATTGCCGCTCGAACTCGCCCACGCACCGCGTCAGCTCGCGCAGCGCCGCCTCCACCCCGTCCAGCCGACGTCCCAGCTCCCGCGCCGCGGCCGCCTGCTGTTCGCGCACCCCGCGCAGGTACAACGCCGCCAGCCCCATCGGCACGCCCACCAGCGGCCCCACCACCGTAACCACCGCCGCCGGCGCCTCCCACCCCACCCGATCCCCCCTTTCCCGCTCGCCGAATCCCTGCCCGATGAAGCGACTCATTTATGACATCGTTATCTGAGCCCCAGGGGATCCGTGCGCTCCCGGCCCGCCCGCCGAAGCCCCTGACCCGCGCCGGCCCCGCGCGCAGGCTGCGTTCACCGCCAGACCCGCAGAAGCACGTCGTTCACCAGCCGCAACAGCCGGTTGACCGTGTCCGCCCGCACCAGCCCGTCCACCAGCGCCTCCCGGAAGGCCTCCACCTCCGGCGCCCGGCGCAGCGACCGCACCTCCGTCCGCCGCGGCGGGTCTGCCAGCATCGCGTCGATCGCATCGCGGGACCCACGGAGGGCCTCGCCCGGACCCGTCCCCGCCGATCGCGCCAACCCTCGCTCCAGCGTGGCCAGCAGATCGTCCAGTACGCCCTGCACGCTTTCCGCGCTCATCGGTTCCCCTCCGCCGCCCGGTTTTCGCGGGCCTGCGCCTGCCGCCGCAGCTGCGACCAGGCCCGCACGTAACGCCGCACCTCGTCCCGCAGACTCAGGCTCTCCACCGCGATCCGCTCCAGCCCCGCGGCCACTTCCTCGACCACCTCGGCGTGCTCCACGGCCGCCGCCCGCCGGGCATCCTCCACCTGGCGGTCCTGCCGCAACTTCCGCATCGCTTCCCCGAACGAGGCCGCGTGCGCAGCCAGAGCCGCCTCATCGTCGCGCGACGCCCGGCTTCGCGCGATCAGCGCCTCCACCAGCTCCGCTTCACGCCGGTCGTCGGCCGCCACGACCTCCGCGTGATACTCCGCCACGGCCGTCTGCATCCCCGCCGCGGCCGCTCGCAAGGCATCCGCGGCCGCGAACTCCACGCCCGCATCCCCGCCGCAACCGGCGGCGGTCGGCAGTATCGCAACCAGCGAGAGCGTCCACGCCACCCCCCGCGTCTCGGTCGCCGCTTTCGCAACCGGCGCGTGCCGCGACGCACACATCCGATTCAGACAGGCACGCAGCTCCTGTCGCCGACCGCTCATCGCCGGGCCTCCCGCAGCCGTGCCGCCGCATCCTCGTGGGCGATGCCCAGAATCAGCGCCGCCCCCACGCCCAGGATCGTCAACACCAGCTCCTCGCCGATCCCCAGCCCGACTTCGGCCGCGTACGCCGAAAGCACGGTCGCCAGAGCCACCCGCACCTTCCGCGAAGCCAGCGGCCTGAGCACACGCCTCGCCAAGTCCCACATCGCCGTCTCCCCTCCTCCAGCCGCTTTCGTTCCCGGCTTCCACCCCGCCGTCCCCCCGCCCGGTAAGCCGACCGCAAAACCAACCTGACCGCCCGTCCCGTCCATCCCATGCCTCGCTCCGTCAACCGACATCGCCACCGCCGTTCCGTGCAGGTGTACCCCGCCTGCAGTTTCCGGCCGGATCAGCCGCCAGCCGCCTCGCCGACGCTGCCCCGCCCTGCCGGCCCTCGCGGTGCGCGAGGCTCCTGCACGCCGAGAGCCCCGTCCGATTGCCTCCACATGCCGCCTTCCCGAATCAGCCGGCATTCACCCGCATTCCCGCAGGCGTTGCACGTCCGTCACTCGGGTGCTTCACACGCGTCCTTCACGCGCTGCGCGCCCGGATCATCCGCCAGTCGGCCGCATCGCGGGCCCAGATGTAGTAAACCGGCCGCGAACCGGCCAACTGGCGGAACACCTGCGGCAACCGTCCGTCGGCCTGACGACAGCGACGCTCCGCCAGTCCGCCGGTCGTCGCCCGGTACCACGCCCGCACCGCCTCCACGACGGTCTGCCGCACCGCCGGCCGGGTCCGCACCTGGACGGCGAAATCCGCATCCCGCGGATCCACCCCCATCCGCGCCAGCCGGCCCAGCGCGGTCCGCATCGACGCCGGCGGCTCCGTGCAGCCCGCGCGTGTCATTCCGGCTTTCTCGAACACGGGGTTCACTTCGCCTATGGCGGCCAGCGTCTCCACGAACCGCGTCCCGACCATCGGCAGCGTGGCCCGCACCAGCCGATGCCCGATGCCGCAGCCGCGCACGTCCGGATGCACGACCAGCCGCTTGATGCAGCGCACCTCGCGGTTCAGCAGGTCCGGGCGGCGCACAAACCGCCCAGCCGTGCAGGCGTTGCGCGGGCTCAGCTCCAGCGCCGGCCGACCATAGACCACGACGCCGAGCACCTCGCCGCCGGGGTACTCCCGGCAGACAAAAACCTTGTCCACGAATCCCACCGCCGCATCCCCCCGGTAGTGCATGTGCCCCAGCGCGGCGTAGTCCTTCAGACCCCCCGGCTCGATCCGGAGCGACCGCCAGAGCGAAAACTCCGGCGCGCCGGCCGGCAAACCCTGCTTCGCGAGCACGGCCTGCACCCCCGACGGTCCCAGCCGCACCACCGTGTCGGGCCGCAGGTCCGCCACCACATCCGCGCGGCTGGTGGCCACCACCATGCGCAGCCGCTCCCGGCTCACAAGTTTCCGCAGGTTGAACGCCGTCGCCCGGGCCAGCCGGGCGTGCAGCAGGGCCCCAAACTCGTCGCACAGCAGGGGGGCCTCCGTTCCCGCCCTGCGGTGCAACGTGATCGCCCGCGCCAGGCGGGCCCGGAAGCGCTCCCCCTCCGACAGCTGCGAGAAACGCCGCGTCCAGCAGGCCGGCTCGCCCAGCCCGCAGGCCGTCAGGGCCCGCATGGCTTCGGCCACCGGCCGGGCCGGCGCCACGGCGTCGATCACCGCCACGTCGCGTGGGAAACACTCCGCATGGATCGCACGCGTGCCCGGCAGCGCCTCGGCCACCGCCGCCAGCAGCGAAGACTTGCCCGCGCCGCTGGGCCCCAGCAGCAGCGTGATCGTTGCCGGCGCGAGCGACAGGCGCAGGCCGTCGGCGATGACCCGCATGCCGCCGTCCGCCGGCTGACCGAAGCGCAATACGACTTCCAGCACCCGAGGCGACGACCGCGGCGCCGCCTCAGGCCAGGCCACCTTCAACACGGCCCCAGCGACGGATGTGCCGGATCGGCCCTCACCCTTAGGCGCGCCGGCGTCCGACACCACACCCTGAAGCACACGGCTTTGGGGAACATCGCCGTCCGGAGAGTCACTGACCCGCGCCTCGCCGGCCCGTGCCGGGCTGCGCGGCGAGGCAGTATCCGGCGAAGTCCTCATCGCCCCACGCCTTTCCAGCCCGGCGCGGTCCAGAGCATCGCCCTCCGCGGTCGACCGTTCGAGACGCAAACGCAATTCGGGCGTATCCGGGCATGGAATCACCCGTTCACGCGGCCGGTCCGCCGGGCTGACCGACCCTGCCGGAATCATCCGCGCAGGTCGCAGGCGCATCGCAGGCGCCGGCCTTGCGGAAATCACCCGCTCAGACTGCGGACGCCTGCCCGGCGAGGTTCGCGTTGAAACGGCCCGCTCGGGCCGTCTGCCCGGTTGAGCATTCGCCTGCAAACTATCGCCGTCCGGAACTGCCCGTTCCGGCCGTCCCTTGGGTGGAATGGGACGCGCGATGTCTGACACCAGTTCGCCGGCCGGCGGCGGAACCGGGGCCTCCCCTCGAGCCCCGGCCGCCTTGCCGGCCTGATCCTCAACCGCATGCGGGCGAGCGAGCCCTTCGGATCCCTCCCGGCCACACCCAGCCGGTTCGCCGAGCTCATCGAACCCCGGTTGCCGACCCCTCATCCTTCCCCTCCTTCGCTGACCTGTGCGACCCGCCGCCCACGAATCAGAATGCGAACAAACACCTAACTTGAATATACCAGAAATCCCCAGCCGTCAAGCGGAATTGTCATAAAACATAACACTATATTGCTATTTATTACACATGGGTCCCTATCCTCAGCATAAAACGAAGCTTTCGGACGTATGTTTGATATCGCTGCGGGCCGCAAGATGGGCCGCCCGAGCAGAGCTTCATTCCGGTTGGGCAATAAAGCCCACGAGTCTTGGTGGATGGGTAATAGTGCCCGCTCGCTCGACATCCAATCGGCCCTTCTGGGGTCTTAGCCGCGTTTTCAGTGCTGGCACGCCGGATGTATATCCTCCAGGTGGCCCGAACGAACGGTCGGAGAGCCTATCACGGGGATCCGGCCGGCAGGGCCTGGAGATTGGGATACAACCGGGCGGGCCTGTGACTGAGGACCCCGGTGTGAGCGCGACACCGGCCGACGTCAGGATGCTTTCATGCATCAAGACTGCAGGGCCGCAGCGGGACTGAAGGGCGGAAGAGGCCAGACCACCGGAAACCCCCCGCCGCCGGTGACATCACGCCACTCCTTGACCGGGGATCGCTTATCAGGGCGATCCCTTTTTCTTGCGTCTGAGACGACAGACCCATCTGGAGGGCCCCGCTCCCTCGGGGCCGCAGGTGGCGCGACGCGACGAAGACGTTGCGCCAGGCGGAGGGCCCCGCTCCGTCGGGGCCGCGGACCTGGATCGGGCGATCGAGGACGCGACGGAGCGCGTCCCTCCGAAACCGCACAACTTCTGCTTCGCACTCCCCTCCTCTCCCAACCCCTTACCTGGACGGCCCCCTCGGTCGGACCGCAAAACAGCGGCGGCACGCTCTCTCGACCGGTCTGACATCCTCACACACTCGGCGGCCCGGTGCTCGGAGACCCTACGGACGTGACGGGTCATGCTCACATCCTCACACACTCGGCGGCCCGTTTCCGGTCCGGGGGGTGTTGGCCGGGCGACGGAAAACCGCTATTCTGGCGAAACGCGGCGCCGCATCCCGTCCGGCGCTTTTGCCCTGTGCGCGGCAACGTGGTCTCCCGGTCAGGTCCTGCCCTGCGGCGGGCCCGGGACGTCCCGGGCCTGCGGTAGCGCTGAACCTGAGGTTTCCCGAGCCTGCGGCGGCCGAGGCGGGCCCGGTCGGGGATGCTGAGAGAGACGCGGTTTCCCCGAGCCCGGGCGTCGCGAGCCCGCGGCGGAGGAGTCGAATGGAGAGGATCGGACTGGCGCCCGCGGACCTGTGCACGCTGGTGGCCTATTTCGTGGGCATCACCATCCTGGGGCTGTGGATCTCGCGGACGGTCCGCAACACCACGGATTTCTTCGTCGGCGGGCGGCGGTTCGGCAAGCTGTTTTCCACCTTCCTGAACTTCGGGGCCGGCACGCACTCCGACCAGGCGGTCAGCCTGACCGCCAAGGTGTACACCACCGGCCTGTCGGGCATCTGGTACCAGTGGCTCTACCTCTTCGCGACCCCGTTCTACTGGCTGATCTACGCGATGCTGCGCCGCTGCCGGGCGATCAGTTCGGCCGACTACTTCGAGGTCCGGTTCGGGCGCAGCGTGGCCATGCTGTTCGTGATCATCGGCATGCTCAACCTGATGGTCACGATCGGCACGATGCTCAAGGGCTCGGGGGCCCTCATCACCGCCACCACCGGCGGCAAGCTGAGCGAGGAGATGGTCATCGCCCTGGTCACGGTGGTCTTTGTGGTCTACGGCATGGCCGGCGGGCTGGTGGCGGCGGTAGTGACCGACTTCGTGCAGGGCATGCTGACCATCGTATTCAGTTTCCTGCTGCTGCCGTTCGCCCTGCGGGAGGTCGGCGGGTTTTCCGGGCTGCAGGAGGGAGTACGGCGGGTTTTTGCCGAGCACGGGGCCCCGGGCGTGAGCAGCGCGGAGGCGATGTGGAGCATCGTCGCTCCGCCCGACAGCGAGATCACGCTTTTCTACGTGGCGGTGCTGACCTTCAACGCGCTGGTCGGCGTCGTGGGTCAGCCCTCGGGCATTCCGACCTCCAACGCCTCGCGGACCGACCGGGACGCCCAGATCGGTGCGGTCACCGGCACGATCATGAAACGGATCTGTTCGATCTCCTGGTGTCTGCTGGCGATGTGTGCCTTCGTGATCTTTCCGGGCATGACCGCCAAGGAGGACATCGACCGGGCGTTCGGGATGCTGGCCCATAAACTGCTGCCGCAGGTCGCGCCGGGTCTGATCGGGGTCTTCACGGCCTCGTTGCTGGCGTCGATCATGGCGGCCTGCGACGCCTTCATGATCTCCTGCTCGGGGCTGTTCACCCACAACCTCTACCGTCCGCTGACCGGGGGCCGGAAGTCCGAGCGGCATTACGTCAACGTGGGGCGTGCGGCGGCCGGGGCGTGCGTGCTGGGCGGGGTGGCGTTCGCCTACGAATTCGAGAGCGTGCTGCGCGGGCTGGAGCTGTTCTGGAAGATCTCGGCGCTGATGGGCATCGCCTTCTGGGCGGGGCTGTTTTGGCGGCGGGCGAACGCGGCGGGAGCCTGGGCCGGGACGCTGGGGGCCTTCGCGGTGCTGCTGGCGACCAGCGACATCCAGCTCGGTGGACGGCTGATCTGGAGTTTCAACGCCCGCCTCGCGGACGATCTGCCGGCGTTCATGCTCTGGAAAGGGCAACTGGCGCTGCACTGGCAGATGCTGGCCTACCTGGCGGCCGGCTGCGCCGGCGTGGTGATCGGCAGCCTGCTGGGCCGACGGCCGGACGCGGCCCGTCTGGACCGCTTCTACGGCGTGCTGCGGACGCCGGTCTCGCCGGGAGAGGTGATCACGGCTCCGTTCACGCTGCCGGCCGGCGTGGCGCCTCCGCCTTCACGCAAGCTGATCGATCACCGGGACTGGGAGATCCAGGTGCCCAGCCGGCGCAGCGTCATCGGCTTTCTGGTCACGCTGCTGAGTTCCTTCCTGCTGGTCGGGGTGCTGTACGTCATCGCGCGGATCGGAGCGTGAACGGGAGGCAGGCCGGTCTCCCGGAGGATCAGATCGCCTCGGGCCCGGGCGGCACGGGGCAGGTCTCGCCGGGCACGACGCGCGGGGCGACCAGGACGCTGGGGAAGCGGTGCTCGCCGGTCTCGGTAAGGCGGACGAGTTCGCGCATGGCGAGCTCGCCGACCTCGCGCCAGGAGATGTCCACCGAGGTGATCTGGGGGGAGTCGGCGGCGCTCCATCGCGAGCAGTTCACCCCCACCAGTTGGACATCGCCGCCGACGCGGAGCCCGGCCCGTCGGCAGATCATCAGCGTCCCGATGGAGAGGACGGAGTCGGCCGCAAAGATCCCGTCGCAGGGCGGCAGCTGGATGCGAGCCGCAGCGCCGTTGACCTCGGCGGCGTCCCGCGGCAGGCGGACGACCTTCAGCTGGGCCCCGACTTCCTCGGCGACCTCGCGGAATCCATCGAGGCGCAGAACATGCGAATCGCGCATGGTCTTGACGTCGTATCGGGCGAACACCCAGCGGCGGCAGTTCCGGGCGGCCAGGAGCCGGCCCGCGCGGCGTCCGATGTCCAGGTTGTCGGCGATAATGGCGTTCTCGCGCCAACGGTTGATCTGGTCGGGGAATATGACCACGATCCGCTGATTGCGGCGCAGCTGCTGGCGGAGGAACTTCTCGAGGGGGGGGTTCTGGGCGCGGACGATGGAGCCGAGCACTCCGCCGGCGATCACCCGTTCGGTGGAGCCGACGCCGGAGTCCGGGCTCTTGTGGTCCAGCGTCGCCACGATGGGGTAGAGCCCCTCGGCGGCCGCGACGCTGACGATGCCGGCCAGGAGTTCGCCTTCGAACGCCCAAGCGTGCCAGGAATGGGTGTCCTGCCGGCCCAGGTCGCGAATGACGAGGGCGAAGAACGGCGTGGCCTTGCCCGGCAGCCCGGAGGCGAAGATGTTCGCCCGGTAGCCGAGGCGCTGGGCGGTTCGACGGACCTTCTCCACGGTGGCAGGTCTGAACTGGGAGACGTATTCCTGGCGGTCCGAGAGCACCAGCGAGACAGTAGCGGTGGACACGCCCGCCCGACTGGCCACGTGAGCGAGAGTCACCCGCGGAGGCGCCGACCGGCCCTGGCGATCCGACTTGTTGCGCTTCATGGCAAGACCCGAACGGGATCCGCGGGCGGCCGCAGGTGGCACGCCGAGAGCACCCATCATGATAACTCAGAAACCGACCGAGGACAACGATGCACCGGGCTGCCGCTCGGGATCGCAGGGCCTTCCAAGCGGTCGGGAGACGGGATTCAGCCGGCGATTGTCCGGTCCGGGCCGGGCCGATATAGTTGTAGGGTCACATCCTGGAGGAAGGCCCGCCCGTCGGGCCTGGCCGGGCCGGGCCGGACGGCGACGCTTGCCGGGGTTGCCCGGGTCGCAAGCGGCGCCGGCGAGCAGGGCCGGTCAAGGGTTTCACGTCCGTCGCTGGAGGCATGTTATGACTCCGCAGCAGCCTGTCGAGCCTGTAACGCCCGTCGGAGGCGCCCCCCGTGCGCCGCAGGCCGCCGGGGCCGGCGGATCACCGCCACCGGCGTCACCGGCCGCGCCGCCGCCCCCGCCCCCGGCCGCCGGGCAGGCCTCGCTGACCATCACCCCGCAGAATGCCCGGGCGGTCGCCGAGCTGCTGCTGCGTCAGATGGAGGCGGCCCCCGACGGGCACGGCCGGGCCACGGACCTGCACATCAACGTCAACCGGCCGCCGGACTACCGCATCGAGCGGGTGATCCGCAGCGTCAAGAGCAACAAGCTCAGCGAGCAGGACGTGGTGCTGATCTCCAACGCGCTGATGAACGACCTGCAGCGACAGCGTTTCGAGCGGAACCACTGCATCGACTTCTCATACCATCTGGACCGCACGCGGTTCCGGATCAACATCGTGCAGTCCTTCAACGGGCGGAGCATCTCGGTCCGCCGGTTCGACGAGATCCGGGACTTTTCGGCCTACAACCTGCCCCGGAAGTATCTGGACATCGCCGAGAACCACCGCGGCTTCGTGATCATGTCCGGCTCGACGGGCAGCGGCAAGACCACCTCGATCGCGGCGATGCTGGAGCACGTCAACCGGAACTTCCACCGCAAGATCGTGACCATCGAGGACCCCATCGAGTACGTCTATGTCCCCAAGAAGTCGATCGTGGTGCAGATCGAGATCGGCGAGGACGGCATTCCCAGCGAGGAGATCGCGTTGCGCAATCTCGTGCGGATGGACCCCGACGTCGGGCTGGCCGGCGAGATGCGGGACCGCCAGTCGCTGGAGGCGGCGCTCAAGACCGCGCAGGCCGGGCATCTGATCTTCGGCACGCTGCACTGCGAGGGCGTCGGGCAGGCCTTCGACCGCATCCTGGCGTACTACGACAACATCGAGCAGCAGAGGATTCTGGGCACGCTGGCCGACAACCTGGGGGCGATCATCAACCAGCGGCTGCTGCCGTGCATCAAGCCGGGCATCGGAGTGGTTCCGGCCTATGAGATCTTCATCCCCAACCCGCTGACCCGGCGGTACATCCGCGAGCGGCGGTACGTCGAGGCGGTGGAGGAGATGGAGAAGCCGGCGATGAAGGAGCTGGGGTGCGTCACCTACGTGGATTCGCTCTACCAGCTGATCATGGACGAATGGATCGACTACCACGTGGGCATCGAGCACTGCGGCGACAAGGCCGAGAAGCTCAAGGCCCGCCTCAGCGGGATCAGCCTGAAGTAGGCGCCCCGGGGAGGCCGCCGGTCGCGGCGCCGGATCCGGTCCGATCAGCCCAGGATGCTCGAGGTTCCGCCGGAGGAGATGCCCTTGAGGCGCATCTTGAGCTCCTGGGGGTTGGGCGAGGCCTCGTAGGCCTCCTCGACCGCGATGAACTCCTCCTCGACCAGGCGTTTGAGGCATTCGTTCATGTCGAGCATGCCCTCGGCCTGACAGGACCGGATGACCTTGGGGATCTCGTCGTCGCGTTTCTCGTCGATCAGCTTGCGGATGGTGGGGTTGGCGAACATGATCTCCACCGCCGGCACGCGCGGCACGCCGGGCTTGATCGACGGCAGCAGTTTCTGGCAGATGATCGCCTGGAGATTGAACACCAAGGTCTGGCGGACCAGGTCGCGCGAGCCCTCGGGGATCAGATCCAGCACGCGACCGATGGTCTGGGCGGCTCCGGAGGCGTGGATGGTCCCGAAGACCAGGTGGCCGGTCTCGGCGGCGTTGAGAGCCGCCATGAAGGTCTCCTCGTCGCGCATCTCGCCGACGAGCACGACGTCGGGGTCCTCCCGCATCAGGTACTTCAGGGCGTCCTGGAAGTTGATCACGTCCACCCCGACCTCGCGCTGGTTGATGAGGGCCTTCTTGTCGCGGAACAGGTACTCGATGGGATCCTCGATGGTCACGATGTGGCAGGCCCGCGTCTGGTTGATGTAGTCCAGGGCGGCCGCGATGGTCGTGGACTTGCCCGAGCCGGTGATGCCGGCCAGCAGCACCAGCCCCTGGTAGAACTCGGTGATCCTGTACATCGACTCCGGCAGGTGGAGCTGGCGGAAGTCGAGGATCTCGGCGTTAACCCGCCGGCAGGCCACGCTCAGCGTGCCGCGCTGGCGGAAGATGTTGATGCGGAAGCGGTCGCCGTCGCCCAGCTGGTAGGCGAAGTCGCTGGCCCCGCGCTCGGCGAGCTGCCGGCGGTGATGCTCGCTCATGATCTCGAACCAGATGTCCTCCACGTCCTGAGCCGACAGCGGAGGCTCATTGACCGGCTTGAGGTCGCCCTTCAAGCGGATATGCACGCGGGCGCCGCTCTTGAAGTGCAGGTCGGTGGCCTTGAGCTTGGAGACGTACCTGAGGTAGCGGTGGACCCGCGGTTCCTTCTTCGGGGCGGCCGGCACGGGCGCAGGCGCCGCCGCCTCCTGCCCGTCGCCCTCGCCCAGTTCCAGATCGTCGCTGCGGTTCTCGATGTCCGCCATGAATGCTCACTCCACGTCCGGGTTCGGGTTCGCGCCCGGATCAAATACGCTTGTGCGGCCCGCGGGGGACGGCGCAAAGCGGTCCCCCGCGGCGTTCAGAGCCGCACCGGGATCCCCCGGGCGGCCATCAGCTCCTTGGTCTGGCGGATGGTGTACGCGCCGAAGTGGAAGATGCTGGCCGCCAGGGCGGCGTCCGCGCCGCCGAGAGTGACCGCATCCGCCAGGTGCTCCGGCTTCCCCGCGCCGCCCGAGGCGACCACCGGGATGGACACCGCCTCGGACACCGCCGCCGTGATCTCCAGATCATACCCGTCCTGCGTTCCGTCCGCATCCATGCAGGTCAGCACGATCTCCCCGGCGCCCAGCTCCTCGACGCGCCGAGCCCATTCCACCGCCTGCAGCCCCGTCGGCGTCCGGCCGCCGTGAATGTGCACATCCCAGAACTCCACGCCGTCCCGCATCACGCGCTTGGGGTCGATGTTGACCACCGTGCAGCACCGTCCGAAGCGCCGCGCGGTCTCGGTGATCAGCCCGGGGTTCAGCACGGCGGCGGTGTTGATCGAGACCTTCTCCGCACCGGCCTGAACCAGGCGGGTGACATCCTCGATGTTCCGGATGCCGCCGCCGACCGTGAAGGGCATGAAGCACTCCTCGGCCACCCGGCGCACCACTTCCAAAATGATGTCCCGTCCCTCGTGGCTGGCGGTGATGTCCAGGAAGACCAGTTCGTCGGCCCCGGCCTCCTCGTAGGAGCGGGCGATCTCCACCGGGTCGCCGGCGTCCCGGAGGTTGACGAAGTTCACGCCCTTGACCACCCGGCCGGCGTGCACGTCGAGACAGGGGATGATCCGCTTGGTCAGCATGCCTGCGGCGTTCTCGTGCGGGGCGTCAGGCCCGGGCGGCATGCCCTGCGGAAGGCGACGGGCAGGCGGGTCCGTGATCCCTGCGACGTCCTGCCGACCCGCGTCGCGAGGGACCGGCCGGCGGTTCCCCCGCCGACCGTGTCGATGGCTCCATTGTAAAGACCGGTTTGCCGGGTTCAAGCTTGCGGCCGCCGCCTGCAGGCGGCATAATCATGGGTGCCGCGTAGACCCCGCCGGCCGGGAGACCCGCGATGCGGAGCGTGCAGCCCATCTACCTGATGGTCGCGGCGGCCATGCTGGCGCAGGCCCCGGCCGGGGGTCAGACTATCCCTCACGCGTCCATGGACGCCCACGGTCGGGATGACACCCCCGCCACGCGCCCGGCAGAAACCCGTCCGGCCGACGATATCATCTCAGGGTCCGCTGAACCCGGCGCCGTTCAGAGAGCCCTGGTCCGGCTGTACCGCATCCCTTTGCCGGCCCGCAGACCCCGGGACCTGCCGACGGCCTCCTCCGTGCCGGCCGATGAAGAATCCTCGCGGATCGCGGGCGCCGCGCCGACCGTCGCCCGACCGCCGACACCGGTCCAGGCGGATCTCGGCGGCGATCCGGGTGCAGGCCCCGAATCTCCCTCCGCCGACACCTCGTCCCCCGGAAGCGTCAACGTGTACGTCGCGCCCGGCGACCACGGCCCGGGCTACTACCGTCCCGGTGGGTCAGGACTCACCGCCCGCCAGAGGCGATGGTCCGACTACCGTTACTTCGGCGGCCGACCCTCTCGTTACGGCTACGACCGTGAGTACTACGGGCGATACGGCGACGACGATGACGGCGCCTCCTACCGTTTCGGTTTTCTGCGCGGCTACGACCGCGGGCGGTTCGAGGCCCGGGCCGACGAGCGCGGCCACGCCGTGCGGGCTTTGTCCGGCCGCCGGCTGCAGGCCGGGCTGGAGCATCTTCGGGCCGGGGACTACCGGGCCGCGGCCGCGGCGTTCAAGTTGGCCGCCGAAAGCAACCAGGGCGACCCCGCCGCGGCGATCTACGCCGCCCACGCCCTGTTTGCCATCGGCCGATACCGCGACGCCGCCGGGTATCTGCGGCACGCGTTCGACATGCAGCCGAAGATCGCCCTGCTGGACTACGACCTGCGGGAGGACTACGGCGTCAAGGAGGACTTCCAGACTCACCTGGCTGCCCTGGAGCAGGCCCTGCGCGACGATCCCCGCAACACCGACCGCCTGCTGGTGCTGGCCTACGTCTACAGCTTCAGCGGGCAGCGCGACCGGGCCGACGGCCTGCTGCGGGAAGCCCGGCGGCTGGGCTCCGGGGACCGCCTGATCGAACAGCTTCAGGCCGGCCAGCTGCTGCCCGACGTGCCGACAGGTCCGGCCGCCACCCGCCCGGCTCAGGCGCGCTGAACACCGAACCGGCGCCGATTGCCGCCGGCGGAAACGCCCCGTAAGCTTGCGGCGACCGGTCCGGGTCGAAGCACCCGGCGCCCGCGCGAACGCCGCCGGGAACCGCGGACCGGCGGACATCCACGACGAGGGCACGGATCATGGCACGACCGCTCAGCAGCATCGCACCGGACTGGTGGGATTACACCACGCTTCCGCGGGAGCTCCTGGACGAGGCCTCGCGGCTGACCGCCCGGGACCTGGAGAAACTGTCGCGCGACGGCTTCCGCGTGGTGATGTACGACACGCTGGAGGACTTCTACCTGGCCGAGGCCCTGGAGTACATCGAGGCCTGGCGGCAGGCGACCCCCGACCGGCCGGCGGGCATCTGCGGCCCGATCGGTCCGACCGAGCAGCTTCCGCTGGTCGCCCGGCTGGTCAACGCCCTGGAACTGAACCTGCGGCACGCTCACTTCTGGGGCATGGACGAGTGGTACATGGACGGCCGGGAGGTGCCCGAGAGCCACCCGCTGTCGTTCGCCCGCACGGACAAGGAGCTCTGCTTCAACCGCATCCGCAAGGACCTGGCCATGCCGGCGGCGAACCTCCACTTTCCAGCGGCCGACCCGACGGCCTACGTCCGCAGCTATGAAACCGCCCGCTGCGTGGTCATGCAGGGCGGGCAGGGCGAGGTCAAGCACTGGGCATTCAACGACCCGCCCAAGCGTCAGGCCCCCTGGACCGACGCGCCGCCGCCCCCGGAGGAGTACCGCAAGCTCGGCACGCGGGTCGTCGATCTGCACCCGCTGACCATCGTCCAGAACGCCCGGACGTCCGGCGGCGGCAACATCCCGCTGGTGC
This sequence comes from uncultured Phycisphaerae bacterium, assembly GCA_938005315.1. Taxonomy (GTDB): domain Bacteria; phylum Planctomycetota; class Phycisphaerae; order UBA1845; family PWPN01; genus CALLOB01. The sequence goes on along the minus strand of CALLOB010000003.1, from coordinate 48,486 downwards.
CCCGGCAGGCGGTGTCCGTCGGGCCGGTGGAGACCTGGAAGGCCGAGCGGGTCTCGATCTGGCACCCCGGGCACCACGACAACGCGTTCGGCATCCGGTTGACGGCTTTGATGATCTCCCGGCGGCTGCCGGACAGCTCGGTGCCGATGTCGCTGCTGGCCGATCATCCCAACGTGCAGTTCAACTACTACCGCGGCGGCATCGGCACGTGCGAAGTCGAGATGCACTGACGCACGGCCGGGCCGGGCGGGATCTCGAGCCCCCGCGGATCGACAACGTCGGGCCGGCCGCGGTGTGGTGGATTCCCAGGCCGGCCGGACCGCGCATCTCGCTGGCCGCCGCGATCCCGGCCTGGCCGGCCGTTGCGGTCGTCGTCGCCGGAGCGATGCTCTGGGCCCGCTGGGTTTCGGCGCCGCTCTGGCCGTTCGGCCGACCGGCAGCCTCACCGCCGGAAGTGCTGATGCGGTACGTGCTGATCTTCGTGGTCTGCCTGGGTTACCTGACCGTCCGGTCCGTCGGAACCTGGTGGCGGCTCTGGAAGCACGCCCGCCGCGACGCCGAGGCCATTGAGCAGGCGGTCCGGGACGGCAACTGGGTCCGGGCCGGCCTGCATCTGCACCGTTACGCCCTGCTGGTCTCGGAGGTCTGGAGACGGCTGCCACCCGCGGCCCTGGTCTGGGACGGCATCATCCGTCCCCGCCTCCCCCACCACCGGAGGGTCTACGTCTACTATTCCGGTCCGCCGCCGGCGCTGCCGCCGGACCCGGCCGCGGGGTTCGCCCCTGTGGTGGTCACCCCGCCGGGGCCTTCGCCCTGGACCGCCGTCGTCCTGGTGCCCGTGGGCGTGCTGCTGTACACGCTGGTCACGGACATCCTCCGCCAGGGCCAGTGGCAACGGGCCGTACTGTTCAACGCCGTGCTGCTGGTGGCCATTCTGATGTTCTACGGGTCGTACTTCCTGCTGGCCCTGCTGGGGCGGTCCGGCTACCTGCGTTTCGCGCCGGGGCTCATGCAGGTGGTGCGTTTCGGAGCCCTGAGCCGGCGGCCGGAGATCAGGACCTGCGATCTGCGCCGGCTCGATCTGGTGCTGAACCTGACCTCGAGACCCGCGGGCCTGACGCTGGTGCGGGCGGGCGAGCGGCGGCTCGAGACGTACGCCCTGCCGCGCGACCCCCGGGCCGTGGAGGCGGTGCTGCGGGCGGCGTTGTCCGCGGCGGCGTCCCCCCCGCTGCCGGGCGATCGCCTGGTCGACTGAGCGTCCGGGGCGGTCGGCGGACTAGGGTCCGGCCTCGCCGGGCGCGGGTCCGGGGCCAGGGCGGGCACGGGTCCGCGGGCCGCTGGACAGGTTCCCGGCCCCGATCGTGCGAGCTCTTTTTGACTGGTCCGCGGTAACGACTCTATCCTTAGGCGCCGACCTCGCTTGCGTGTCGAGGCGCGAAAGGACCGCGTCATGCCCCAGGCCAACGTCGATCCGGGCGAACTCCGCCGCTTCGCGCGGGAACTCAAGAACTTCAGTGCCCAGCTGCAGACACTCATCAGCGGCCTCCACGGGCGGATGATGGCCCTGGAGAAGAGCTGGCGCGACCAGGAGCAGCGCCGCTTCGCCGAGGAGTTCGAGCAGATGATCAAGACGCTCGGGCGGTTCATCGAGATGTCCGACGAGCACGTGGCCTTCCTGAACCGCAAGGCGGGACTGATCGAGGAGTACCTCAGGCAGCGTTGAGATGAGCGATCCGGCCCGGGTGGATTCAATCGAGGCGATCGCGGCCTTTCGGACGGCGCTGTGCCTGTTCGGCGAGAAGGTCCGGGCGGGTCTGCTGGAGGCGGACGCCGAGATCCAGCGGGCGGCGATGTGGCTGCGGCAGGACATGACCGGCTACTGGTCGGCCCAGCTCGCCAAACGCGGCGAGGCCCTGGCCCGGGCGAAGCTGGAGCTGACCCGCAAGAAGCTGCAGAAGACGCCGCTGGGCGGGCGGCAGTCGGGGGTCGATGAGGAGAAGGCCCTGGCCGTGGCCCAGCGACGGTTCGAGGAGGCTGAACGCAAACAAGCCGCCGTCCGTCGCTGGATCCGCCAGCTGGACCAGGAGGTCTTCAACTACCGCGGCGGTGTGCGGGCGCTGAATCAGGCGGCCGAAAGCGACATTCCCAGGGCTCTGGCGGAGCTGGACCGCATCCTCGACCGTCTGGACGCTTATGTGTCGCTCAAGCCCGCCGTCTCCGAGCCGCCTGCGGGTTCGGCGGCGAGCGGGGGCATGGCCCGGCCGGGCGAACCCGACCAGACCGGAGACCATGCCGACGGCACCTCCCGGGACGGAGTCTCCGGGGACGCGCGGGAGGACCGGACTTGAGCGTCTCCACCGGGCAGGCCAAGCTGAAGGAGGCCGGCAAGGAACTCGCCGCACGGTGGGCGGAAACCCGAAGCTACTGGCACGACGAGGTCGCGCGGCGTTTCGAAACCGAGTTCCTGGAGCCCCTGCTGGCCGCGCTGTGCGACGCCCAGGAGGCCATGAGCCGGATGGACACGGTGGTCGAGCAGGTTCGCCGCGACTGTGCCGACGCGTCGGACTGAGACCTCGACCGCTGCGGGCGGCGGGATCACCATGCACGAGCCCAGCGACCAGTCCGGCGGCGACCCCGCGCCCCAGGCGCCCGATCATCTCGGGCTCCTGCGGCGGGCGGTCGCGTCGCTCGAGGCCGTCTCCCGGGACTCGGTCCGGCGGGATGCCGAGCGGATCGACAAACCCTTCGAAGAGAACCGTCTGGCACTGACCGGTCGTTACGAGCGGCTCGCCGCCCGCCTGGGCGACCGGTTCGAGCGGCTCGACCGGCAGCTTCGGGAGGCCCGCGAAGAGGCCCTCCGGCAGATCGAGGAGCGTTACCGGGCCGAGATGGAGTGGCTCGAGAAGGACGCCGCCGGGGCCCGCGAACGCGTGGTCAGCGACGTTGAAAACGCTATCCGCCAGGCGCGGGAGAAGCGCGACCAGGAGATCTGGCTGGCCGACAGCGTCGTGGAGGCCGAAAAGACTCACCTCCAGAAAGAGGCCGAGCGTCTCAAGGCCGAGCGGCCCGCGCTGCAGAGGGTGCTCACCGAAGCCGTCGAACAGGCCGAGTGGACGGTTGCGGCCTACCGCATGGGGCTGCCGGAGGTGCCGCCGGCTGAAGCCCTCCCCGAGGGCGATCCGGCCGGAACATTTCGCGGGCAGCTCGAGCAGGCCCGGGCCCTGCAGGCCCGCCTGGCGACGCTGTCGCTGCCGGCGCTCTTTCGCGGGGGAACGCCGTACGTGCTGGCCGCCGCGCCGAGCGTGGTGGTAGGAGGCACGATCGCCCTGCTGGCCGCGGTCGGTCTGCTGCCGGCGCGGTGGCTGGCCCCGACGCTGCCGGCGGGGGTCGGGCTGACGGCCGCCATCACATGGGCGGCCGGTCGCTGGCTGCGGCGGATGGCCGAGCTCCAGGTGTGCTCGGTCTACATTCCGCTGCGACAGACCCTGCAGATCGCCGAGGCCGCGTTGCAGCGTCGCCTCGAGGCCGCCGAACGGGACCTGCTGAACCGCGGACAGGCCATGATCGCGGCCCGCGACGAGGCCGTGAGGAAGGCCCGTGAGGAGTTCGAGCAGATGATGGCCGGCCTGGACGAACAGCGCCGGGCGGCCACGACGAAAATCGAGGAGACCTTTGCCCGCGTGAAAGGCGAGATCGAGGCCCGCCGGGACGACGGGTTGCGATCCGTGGCGCAGGCGCATGACGACCGCGGCCCCCGCCTGCGCGAGCGTTACACGGCGCTGATCGAGCAGGCCCGCCGTCGCGGGGCGGATCGCGGGCGTGAGCTGGCCGAGCGGCACGGTTCGGCGCGGGCGGCGCTGGAAAAGCGCTGGCGCGAGGCGACGGCGGACATCGAGCGGCTGCGCGAGGCGGCGGCGGAGCTGGGGCGTCTGCTGCCGGAGTGGGAAGCGGAGGTCTGGCAGCAGTGGGAGCCGTCGGCCGGGGGGGCGGACGCGATCCGCTTCGGAACGTGCCGGCTGGATCTGGATGCGATCGACCCGGCGGTACGGGCGACGATCGGCGCCGTCCCGGCAGCGGGCGAGCTCATCTTTCCCGCGCTGCTGGACCTGAGCGGCCGGGCGTCGCTGCTGATCGAGACCGACCAGCAGGGGCTTTCCGAGGCCATCGGCGCGCTGCGTTCGGTGATGGTGCGGCTGGTCACCGCCCTGCCGCCGGGCCGGGTGCGATTCACGATCGTCGATCCGGTGGGGCTGGGCGAGAATTTCGCCGGCTTCATGCATCTGGCCGACCACGACGAGTCGCTGGTCGGCGGCCGGATCTGGACCGAGCCGTTGCACATCGAGCAGCAGCTGGCGAATCTCACCGGGCACATGGAGAACGTCATCCAGAAGTACCTGCGCAACGAGTTCCGGACCATCGAGGAGTACAACCGCCAGGCCGGCGAGCTGGCCGAGCCGTACCGCTTCCTGGTGGTGGCGAACTTCCCCACGCACTTCACCGACGAGACCGCCCGCCGCCTGTGCAGCATCGTCAGCAGCGGGCCCCGCTGCGGCGTGCACGCCCTGGTGGTGCACGACCGCCGCCAGCCGCTGCCGGCCGGTTTCCAGATCGAGGATCTGCGGGCCCACAGCGTGCATGTGTCCCGTACCGCCGGCGGCTGGTCCTGGCAGGAGCCGGGGCTGGACCGCGTGCCGCTGGCGCTCGACGCCGGGCCGCCGGAGGAGCTGCTGACCCGCCTGATGCACGCCGCGGGCCGGGCCGCCCGGGATTCGCTGCGCGTCGAGGTGCCCTTCGAGGTCATCGCCCCCGACCAGGAGCGGCTCTGGTCGCTGGAGAGCCGCGAGGAGCTGCGCGTGCCCGTGGGGCGCAGCGGGGCCGTCCGGCTGCAGTATCTGCGTCTGGGGCGCGGCGTCGCCCAGCACGCCCTCATCGCCGGCAAGACCGGCTCGGGCAAGTCGACGTTGCTGCACGTTCTGATCACCAACCTGGTGCTCTGGTATCCGCCGGACGAGGTCGAGTTCTATCTCGTGGACTTCAAGAAAGGCGTGGAGTTCAAGACCTACGCCACGCACGAGCCGCCCCATGCCCGGGCGGTGGCCATCGAGAGCGACCGCGAGTTCGGCCTCAGCGTGCTGCAGCGGCTGGACGAGGAGATGGACCGCCGCGGGGCGATGTTCCGCTCGGCCGGCGCGCAGGACCTGGCCGCCTGGCGGTCGGCCACCGGTCGCAAGCTGCCGCGGACGCTGTTGATCGTGGATGAGTTCCAGGTCTTCTTCTCCGAGGACGACAAGCTCGCCCAGGACGCGGCGATCCTCCTGGACCGGCTGGTGCGCCAGGGCCGGGCCTTCGGCATCCACGTCATCCTCGGCTCGCAGACCCTCGGCGGCACCTCCGGCCTGCCGCGCAGCACGATCGGGCAGATGGCCGTGCGCATCGCCCTGCAGTGCTCCGAGGCCGACTCGCAGCTCATCCTCGACGACGAGAACACCGCCGCCCGGCTGCTGTCGCGGCCCGGCGAGGCGATCTACAACGACGCCGGCGGGCGCGTGGAAGGCAACAGCCCCTTCCAGACCGCCTGGCTGTCCGACGAAGTGCGCGACCGACAGCTCGACCGCGTCGCCGAAATGGCCCGCCGGCAGGGCGTGCACCGGCCTGCGCCGGTGGTCTTCGAGGGCAACGCCCCGGCCGCGATGGAACGCAACAGTTTCCTGGCCGACCCGGAGGTCGCCCGGCGCACCGCCGTCGCCGGAGCCGACCGCATCTGGCTGGGCGAGGCCGTGGCCATCAAGGAGCCGACCTGCGCGGTGCTGCGGCGGCAGAGCGGAGCTAATCTGCTGCTGGTCGGCCAGAGGGACGACGCCGCGGCGGCGATGATCTGCGCCGCTCTGGTCGGCCTGGCGGCCCAGCACAGTCCCGGCGACCTGCGCTTCATCCTGCTGGACGGCAGCCCGCCGGACGCCCCGGTGGCCGGGAGGATCGAGCGGACCGCCGCCCGTCTGGGCCGGCCGCTGGAGGTCGTCGAATACCGCGACGTGCCGCAGGCCTTTGAACGCCTGGCCGCCGAGATGCAGCGTTGCCTGGCGTGCGATGAACGCGGCACGCAGGGCATCTACGTGCTGATCAACGGCCTGCAGCGCTTCCGCATGTTGCGCCGCCGCGAGGACGACTTCAGCTTCACCCGCGGCGAGGCCGAGGCCGAACCCCGGCCGGATCTGCGACTGGCCGAGCTGCTGCGCGAGGGGCCCGGCCTGGGCATCCACTTCATCGTCTGGGCCGACACCGCCGCGACCCTGGAGCGTACGCTTGATCGCCAGACGCTGCGCGAGTTCGACCACCGGGTGCTCTTCCAGATGAGCGCCGCGGACTCCAGCACGCTGATCGATTCGCCGCTGGCCAACCGGCTCGGGTTTCACCGCGCGGTCTACTACAGCGAGGAGCAGGGCGTGCTGGAAAAGTTCCGCCCCTATGGCCCGCCCGACGAGGCGTTCCTGGACCGGATCGCCGGCCGCTGCGGAGATTGACGCACCAGTCGCACCGGGCCAAAGGCGGCCAGGGATCAGCGTCGGTCGCAGGCCGCGAAGATGCGGTCGTGGGGAACCATGCCGCGTTCGGCCAGCAGCACGGTGCCGTCGGAATCCAGCACGTAGACCGTCCGCTGCGTGAACAAGGTTCCGGCGGCCCCGTAGGCGGCGGCAATGGCCGAGCCGGCGTCCACGATCAGCGGAAACGGGAAGTTGTGCCGGGCGGCGAATTCGGCGTGTTTCTCGCGGCCGGCGGGGTTGACGCCGAGCACGGCCACGTCGCGGTGCGTGAACGCGGACCAGTCGTCGCGGATGTCGCAGAGCTGGCGGGTGCATCCGGGCGTGAAGTCCGCCGGGTAGAAGACCAGGACGACCTTGCCGGCGGCGCGCAGCTCGGCCAGGGACACCGTCCGGCCGAGGTGATCCTCGGCGGTGAAGTCCGGGGCCCTGGAGCCGACGGGAATCAGGTCGTCGCGGGGCGGGAGGCCGCCCTGAACGGGACGGGACGCGGCCGGCGCGGAGGCCGCCTGGTCGGAGGTGGAAGACTCGTTCGTGCTGCAGCCGGCCAGGACCAGAAGAAGGCATCCGGACAGGCGGAATGCCGCGAGGGGGGCTGAGGCGACGTTCATGAAGGGGGGTGAGGCGGGCATCATGATGATCCTCCCGTCCCGGGCCGGGCGTCGGGTGTCCGGACCGGTGACACATGATGATAGACGGATCACCGGGCGAAGGGTGGTACGAAGCATGCCCTGTGCCGGATTGAGGCCCCGACGGAGCGGGGCCCTCCGATTTTCGGCCCTGGAGGGACGCGCTGCGTCGCGTCCCCGATCCTGTGGCTCGTCGCATGACCTTTCTCACGGCCCCGACGGAGCGGGGCCCTCCAGTTTTCGGCCCCGACGGAGCGGGGCCCTCCAGTTTTCGGCCCCGACGGAGCGGGGCCCTCCGATCTTCGGCCCCCACACGGCCTGCGGGGCGCGGCTTGGCGGCGGTCGCGGCAAAGGCTAAGCTCTGCCGGTGCGGACGACCGCCCGGACGACCGGCCGCAGCGCACGAGCGTCGGGCGACCGTGCCGGGCGCGGCTTCACGCTTTTTCAGGAGTACTCATGAGCACCTCCCCGGCCAGGTCGGCCCCAAAGCCCCGCAAGTTCGTCAACCAGCTGGCCGCCGGAGATTTGCTGGAGGACCAGGTCTTCCTGATCGACGCCAAGGACCTGCGGACCACGACCAACGGCTCGCTCTACATTCACGCGGTGCTGCGTGACCGCACGGGGCAGCTGCTGGCCCGGGTCTGGCAGGCCACCGAGCCGATGTTCCAGCAGATGCCCGAAGGCGGCTTCATGCGTTTCAAGGGCCGGGTGGAGAACTACAAGGGGTCCCTGCAGTTCATCGTCGACGCGATGCGTCCGGTGGACCCGGCGGGAATCGACCTGTCGGATTTCATGCCCCGGACGTCGCGGGACATCGACGCGATGTTCGAGCGGGTCAAGGAGATCCTCCGGGGGATCCGCAACCCGCACCTGCTGGCCCTGGTGGCCCAGTTCGTGCGCGACGAGCCGCTGATGGACCGCTTCCGCAAGGCTCCGGCGGCGGTGCAGATGCACCACGCGTTCATCGGGGGGCTTCTGGAGCACACCTGCAACCTGCTGGAGCTGGCCCTGCTGGTGGTGCCGCGTTACCCGATGGTGAGCCTGGACCTGGTGCTGGCCGGGGCCCTGCTGCACGACCTGGGCAAGACGGACGAGCTGACGTACGAGACCAGTTTCCAGTACACCAACGAGGGGCAGCTGGTCGGGCACATCGTCAAGGCGATCGTGTGGATCGAGGAGAAGATCAAAGCGGTGGAACAGGAGTCCGGCCGGCCTTTTCCGGCGGAGCTGAAGGCGGCACTGGAGCACATCGTGCTGAGCCACCACGGACAGTACGAGTTCGGCAGCCCCAAGCTGCCAGCCATGCCCGAAGCCGTGGCGCTGCACTACCTGGACAACCTGGACGCCAAGCTGCAGATGTTCAAGGAGCGCATCGAGGCCGACCCCGATCCGGCCAGCGACTGGACGGAGTATGTGCGGGCGCTGGAGACCAGGATCTACAAGAAGGACGTGACCGGCTCCCGGCCGCGGGACTGATCGCCGCCGGCGGATCGGCTTCAGTCCACCCGGGCCACCGCGCCGGCCTGGATCTCGGCCATGACCTCCTTGACCCCTCCGACCAGGGCCTCCTCGAGGCTTTCGACGAAATCCGTGGCCACCGGGGGATCGGCGGACTGGGCCTGCCATCGGCCGGACTGATAGACGATCTGGAGGGGCACGGGAACCTTGACGGTGATGGCATCCTCCTGACGGTTCACTTCGACGGTGACGTTCATCCGGAATTCCATGCCTTGCATCCTCCAGCGGGCGACGGCATCGGCCGCCGGGCCCCGGGGGGCGCGGCGGCGGTGCTCCCGTTGGGGATCGGCCAAACGGGACCGGACCTGCTGGAAAACAAGAGGAACTCGGGGGCGGATCTGCCGATCTTCCACGGGGGACCGGCCCGGGGGTCTTTCCGGCGGTCCCGGTGCGGGAAAGGGCGGCCGGACCCGGGAGTTATCGGGCCCGTACGGCCTTCCGGGCGCCGATTTCCGGCGCTCCGCTCAGCCGGCGTTTCGTATTCTTGACTCCGGACATCCGGGCTCAGGGTGTAAGCATGTCATTCTGGTCAGCGATCTCGGACTGGTGGCATGGCAGGCCGGAGGGGCCGGCCGGGCCGCGCCGGTCCGAACGGGGCGGCACGGCGGTGCTCGAGCGTCCGCCGGCCGGGCGTCTGCCGCGGGTCTTGCCTGGGGCCGCGCGGGAGCCTGAACCGCCGGTCGTGGACGAGGCCGCCTGCTGGTGGAAGCCCCGGGGGGCCGGGGTGATCGATCTGCCGGTGCTGCCGCGGCCGGACCTCAACAGCGCCGGCCAGGAGGTGGAGGCGGGCATCCTCCGCTCCCTGGAGGAGACGCTCAGCGATCCGGACATCGAACTGCCGCACCTGCCGCACATCCCCCACCAGGTCCTGCTGCTGACCCGCAGCGAGACCAGCAACATGCGCGACATCGCCCGGCTGGTCTCGCAGGACCAGGTGATCTCGGCCGACCTGCTGCGCCGGGCGAACTCGGTGGCCTACGGGGGCGTCAACAAGGTGACCGCGCTGGACGCGGCGCTGGCCCGGCTGGGGATGAAGGGCATCCGGTCGTTCATGATCAGCCGCAGCGTCAAGCATGTCACCCTGGCGGTCGGGGGCAGAGGCGGCCAGTCGCGCGGCGAAGTACTCTGGAAGCAGTCACTGGCCTCGGCCTACATCATGGCGACGCTGGCCGACCGGCTGGGCGTCCCCAAGGAGGAAGCCTTCCTCCTGGGGCTGCTGCACGACATCGGCAAGGTCGTGGTGTTGCGTTCCTGCGCCCAGGTGACCGCGACCACCGGCCGGCCGGTGCCCGACGCGCTGTTCGAGTACCTCTGCCAGGAGTACCACGAGCTGATGGGCGAGATGATCGCCGAGCACTGGAAGCTGCCGGCGCAGATCGGCGAGATCATCCGCGCGCACCACGGCCGGGAGGACGCCGACGAGTCGCACCGCCGCCCCCGGGCCATGATCCAGGTGACCGATGCCATCCTGGCCCTGCTGGGCTACGCCCCGAGAGTGGAGATCGACCTGCTGGCGATGCCGGCGGCCGCAGTCCTGGAGCTGGCCGGCGACGCCGAGTTCCTCGAGACGCTGCGGGTGCTGCCGGAGGTGGTGAAGCTGGCCATGTCCGACGCCTGAGCGGCGTACCGGCGGGCGCGGTCACGCCCCCGGAGGGGCCGCGCGGATCGCACCGAGCACGGCGTCGAAGGTGGCGGCCTCCAGGAGCCGCGCCCGGGTGGGGGCGTCGGACACCACGCGTGCGATCTCGGCGATCAATGCCAGGTGGCCCTGGGGGTCGCCGGGCGGACCCACCAGCAGGAAAACCAGACGCACCGGCGCCCCATCCATTCCCGCCACATCCAGGGCTTCCGAGACCCGCGCCAGGGCGCACAGCCGGGCCTGCACCGCGCGGTGGTAGACGTGGGGAATCGCGACGCCCGAGCCGATTGCCGAGGAGAACACTTTCTCGCGTTCCAGCAGTTCACGCAGCAGCTCGCCGCCGGGCAATTGCGGCACGACCGAGACCAGCCGGTCGACCATGGCGGCCAGAAGCTCGGCCAGATCGCGCGTTTCCAGGCACAGAAACAGTTCAGGTCGCAGGGCCTCGATCAGGTAGCTGCCGCGCCGTTCCATCACCAACGCGCGGTTGAGGCCGGCGGGAGCGGGCCTGCTGGCCGGAGGGTCCAGGACGACACGTCCCCGGCCGGCCAGGGCCAGCGTGCCGCGCGGCGGAACAGCCTGGCCGGGAAGATCGACGAGCGTCAACGTGGCCCGCTGCTGATCGAGGTCGCTGCTGAGCACCGAGGGCCTGGGCAGGTGCTGCCAGATCATGGAAGACGCGGCCTCCGGATCGCTGTCGGCGGCGCCCACGGCCGAGTGCCATCCGAACACGCGGTAGCGTCCGAGGTTTCCGGCCCAGCGGCGGCACAACAGGTTGTTGAGATCCTCGTTGTCGGTCAGGGCCAGGAGGTGACCGATTCCCTGGAGTTCCGGCCGGTCCTCGGCACCTTCCACGTCGCGGGCGTCCATGGCCAGGGCGATCAGGCCGGCCTGCCGGGCCTCGCGGACCGCGCGGGGGTTGGTGTCGACCAGGACCGCCGGGAGACCGGCGGCCTCGTTGATGAAGCCGGTGATGCGCTGCCCGAAACGATGGGCGCCGACGATCATCCAGCCCGTCGCCGCGGGCCGGCTGAGCCCGAGTGCCCCGGCCAGCGGGCCGGCCGTCAGGCCCTGCACCAGCACGGTGCTCACGATCACCGAGTAGGTGAAGGTCTCCAGAAAGGCGGCGTTTTCGATGCCGCGCCCGGCCAGGGCGAGGGCGAACAGCGAGGACATCGAGGCCGCGACGATGCCGCGCGGGGCCACCCACGCCAGGAAGGCCCGGTGGCGCCAGTCCAGCGGCTCGCCGAGCGTGGAGGCCAGGATGTTGAGCGGGCGGACCACGAGCATCACCGCCGCGACCAGGATCGCGCCCCGGGGCCCGAAGGCGGCGAACTGCCCGGGGCCCAGCCGGGCGGCCAGGACCACGAATAAGGCGCCGATGAGCAGGTCGGTGATGGCAGCCTTGAACAGCCGGATCTGCCTGAGTTCCACCGGGCGCGACGCCCCCAGCACGAAGCCGGCGGTGGTGGTAGCCAGCAGCCCGGACTGGGACACCACGGTCTCGCTGAGCGCGAAAACCAGCACCGCCAGGGCCAGCGGCACGATGGCGATCAGCTCCTCGTGGACGAGCCGCCGCCGGATCAGCCAGGCCATGACGGCGCCTCCGGCCAGTCCCAGGGCGCCTCCGGCCACCACCCGCATCAGGAAAAGCCCCAGGGCCGACTGGCCCCCGCCGCCGACCCATTCGAAGCAGAGAATCGCGATGAACACGCCGATCGGATCGATCAGTACGCCTTCCCAGTGCAGGATGCTGTGCAGAGGCTGGCGGACCTTGATACGCTTGAGCAGCGGCACGATCACCGTCGGGCCGGTCACGATCACCAGGCTGCCGGTCAGCACGGCAAAGCCCATATCGAAGCCGAACAGCAGCCTCGCCGCCAGCGCGGTGCACAACCAGGTGACCAGCACACCGGCGGTCAGCAGGCGGATGATGACCCTCGAGGCCGAGCGGTAGCCCTGCAGGTCGAGCGACAGGCCGCCCTCGAAGAGAATCAGCCCCACCGACAGCGACACCAGAGGCCGCAGCACCTGACCGAGGCTGTCGGGGTGGACCAGCCCCAGGCACTGCGGTCCCAGGAGCACGCCCCCGGCCAGCAGCAGCACGATGGCCGAGAGGTTCAGCCGCCGCGACAGGGCCACCAGAAGCACGCCGGCAGACACCGACGCCGAGAGCGTCAGCAGAGCCTCTGATTCCTGGCCGGCGACCATGTCGGTGCCTCGCATGAGGACTTTTTCCCGGCCAACGCCGGGCGGTTTCCGGCCAGCCTAGCGGCACTTGGATTTCCGTCAAACCCTCGCCCTTCGACGTCCGGCAGCGCCGCCGGTCCGGCGACGGCGGACGATTCCGTCGGGGGCATGACGGTTGGGGCCTGGTGGCCGTGCCCCGGGCTCAAGCGGGCCATCGCGAAGGGACGCGCTGCGTCGCGTCCCCGATCCTGCGGCCCGTCGCACGCCTTTCGCACGGCCCCGACGGAGCGGGGCCCTCCGATTTTCGGCCCTGGAGGGAGGCGCTGCGTCGCGTCCCCGATCCTGTGGCCCGTCGCACGCCCTTTCGCACGGCCCCGACGGAGCGGGGCCCTCCAGTTTTCGGCCCCGACGGAGCGGGGCCCTCCGTGGGGCCAGCGGGCGAAAAACGCTCTTGCGGCTCGCAGGCGCGGTTGATGGCCACCTGAACTGTCATGGATACGATTCCGTCGGCCGAAACCCGTCGGGCGGTGGAAAAAGCCGGATCGAGGCATAGAATGCTCCGAATCTTCCGCACCGGCAGCCACGACCGGGCACCGCAGCGTGACGACCGGGCGTCGCGCCGGCGCGCGATCGGTCCTTGGAGACGCAAGGGGGACTTCCCGATGGGTTCTTCGAAGGCTTCGAATCGTCCGGGCTCACAGGACACCGACGACGGCGCGCGAACCCCAGGCGGGGCGCGGACGGTTCGGCCTGCAGGCCCCCGCCGTCCGGGGCGGATCCTGCCGGCGGTGACGGTGGTGGCCGTGGTGGTCGCGGTACTGGCCACGGGATGGTGCCTGCGCCTGCTGCGTCAGCAGGCGGCCGACCGTCCCGTACTGGTGGCACCCGCCACCTCGCAACCGGCGGCGGTCGTGGAAGTCGGATCGGCGTCCGCCCGGCCGGATCGGATCGTCCTGACGTGGACGGGCGATCCCCGGACCGAACTGACGGTCACCTGGCGCACGAGCATGCCGGTCTCGGGCGCGCACGCCGAGATCGCCGTGGCCCAGGCCGGTCCGGCCTTCAGAAATACGGCCCGGCGCGTGGAGGCCGGCAGCACCCCGTTCACCTCCGACCGCGGCGATTATCTGATCCACACCGCGACGTTCACGGATCTGCAGCCCGGGACGCAGTATCTCTACCGCGTCGGTCACGACGAGGACGCCAGCGAGTGGTTCGCCTGCCGCACGGCACCGGCCGAACCGGAGCCCTTCTGCTTCCTGTATCTGGGCGACGTGCAGAACGACATCCGCGAGATGTGGCCGCGGGTGCTGCGCCGGGCCTTCGCCTTTGCGCCGCACGCGGCTTTCCAGCTGTACGCCGGCGACCTGGTCAACCATGCCCAGAGCGACGAGGAATGGGGCGAGTGGTTCGACGCCGGGATCGGGCTGCACGCCTGCGTGCCGGTGATCGCCACGCCGGGCAACCACGAGCACTTCAGCGAGAAGACCGACGACGGCAAGTCGATCAAACGTCTGGGGCCGCACTGGCGGGCGCATTTCGCCTTCCCCCGTAACGGGCCGCCGGGGCTGGAGGAGACGGTCTACCGGCTGGACTACCAGAACCTGCGGATCGTGTCGCTGAACACCAACGAGCGGCAGGCCGAGCAGGCCGCCTGGCTCGAGACGGCCCTGTCGGGCGAGCGGCCCACGTGGACGGTGGCGACGTTCCACCACCCCGTCTTCGCCATGGCCAGGGACCGCGACAGCGGCGCGCTGCGCGAGCTGCTGCAGCCGGTGCTTGAGAGCCACGGCGTGGACCTGGTGCTGACCGGACACGATCACGTTTACGGGCGCACGGGGCTGCAGATGCCGGCGGCGGGCGTGAGCGGCGCGGGTGTCTCGCCGGGCACGGTCTACGTGGTGTCGGTCTGCGGCCCGAAGATGTACGCGCTGGCCGAAGAGCACCATCCGCTGATGAGACGTCAGGCCGAGCAGACGCAGCTGTTCCAGGTGATCTCCATCGACGGGCCGGTGCTGCGCTATGAGGCCCGCACCGCCCTGGGCGACCTTTACGACGCCTTCACGCTGACCCGTCTGCCCGACGGCCGCAAGGAGCTGACCGACCAGATTCCCGACACCCCCGAACGCCGGCGTTCGCGGCCGGCCACGGCGGCCGGTGAAGAGGCCAAATCGAAAACCGACGAGTAGACCGCGGACCGCCCCACCGGCCCCGGCCGGTCCCGCAGACGCGGCGCCAACCGCGGCTTTCAGGCGCTACGCCGGCGGCGGAGGTGAAGGAACTGCCGGATCGTGCCGGTGATCAGACGGGGGACGGAGAAGCCGATCGGCATCAGCACCGGCAGCTCGAAGTCATCGACGCGAATCTCCTGCAGCGGCGGACCGTCGATGTCGATGTCGGCCAGGTCGGTGGTGCCGAAGCCCATGTCGCGGGCAGCGCGAAGGGTGCGAAGTTCATCGGGATCGACGGCCACCAGTTCGGCGGCGATGCGTTCCACGGCCGGCCCGTCGGTACCGCCGAAGATCAGGCCGAGCCTCCGCGGTCGCCCCCCGATCGGGCCGCGGCCCTCCATGGCCACGATCGCATCGACGATCGTGATCGCCGGCCTGAGGCGGCGGAAGGTTTCGACCAGCATCCGGCCGAAGTCGTTGCGGCGGTCGCCGCAGGTCACGTGCAGCAGGGCCTTGCGCCGCCCGTTGACGCAGCCGAACGTGTTCTTCAGGGCCACGGTCAGCAGCAGCTGCCCGTGAGCCTTGAACTTCGGGAGGTTGACAATGGCGTCGGCCTCCAGGGCGGCCTCGTCCAGCCTGAGCCGCAACCGGCGGCCGACATGTACGACACCGGCGGATCGGGATCGCGCGAAGGGCACCACCGGCACGCCGAGGCGGTGCAACTCGCCCAGCACGCCGAGCCGGTCAAGGTTGCCCTCCAGTGACCCCCAGGCCGGCGAATCGCCGACGAACGGGCGGGTACCATGATCCAGGAGTTGTCGGCAGACCTCGAGAATCACCGCCGGGTGGGTCTGTACCGGCCGCTCGGGCGGGGCTCCGGCGATGCAGTTGGGCTTGACCAGGACGCGGTCGCCGGACCGGACCAGCCTCGACCAGCCGCCGAAGGCCTCGATGACGCCGGCGATCGCGCAACGGACCGCATCCGCTTCATAATCGGCTGCCCGTCGAACGGCCACCAGTGCCCGCCGGCCCATGCTCACGCCTCACAAGGGGTTGTCCTTCGGCTTACCATCGTAGGCGGGCAGACGGCGGCCGGAAAGCGACCCGCGCGGCGAAAAGACCCGCGGGCGTCTCGTTCAGAGCCATCCGCGGGTCCATGCCTGTCGACGCCCGGGGCAACCTCAAGCCTCCGGGCCCCGTTCGCGCGGCAATCGGCCCGGTCAGGCCTCGGTGAACTTGATGCACTCGACCGGGCAGGCCTCGGCCACTTCCTTGATCTTGTCGGAGTACTTGGCCAGGTAGGCCGGATCGGAGGCTTCCGGCTTGATCTTGCACTCGCCGTCTTGGATGACGAAGACTTCCGGGCATCCGGATTCGCAGGCCTCGCAGGAAATGCAGTCCTTCTCCTCGAGCCAGACCTTGGTGATCGGCATCTGATCGGTCTCCTTGCGTACCGCGGACTCACGGGCCGCCGCCGGTTTGCGGGCCGGGAAGACCGGAGCTGCACCCGCGCGGCCGCCCCGGGACGGTCCGCCCGTGCGGGCCGCCGCGGTCGGCGGGGGCGGACGACCGCCGCCCGATCCCGGCGGGCGCGGTTTCCCGCCGGAGGTCATGTAAGCATAACACACCGTGGTAAAAAAAGACATCGGCATAGCGCGGGGTCGCGGCGTGCCGAGCGCGTCCGATTTCGATACGCGTGTTTCGTGATCGCGCCGCCAGGGTCCGGTTTGCAACGCCTGTGCCCTGGAAGTAGCCTTGGCACGGCTCGGCGGGAACGCGTGCATGGCGCGAGCGGCGATCATGGTGGCCTGTGCTCTCGGCTGGGTGGTCCTGGTCGCCGGAGTGATCGCGCCGTGCGGCGGGTCCGCGATGGCGCTGGCCGATTCCCGCAGGGTCTCGACCGCGGCGCTGGGGTCGCCGCCGCCGGGCCGGCTGCTGGTCCACACGCTGACGCTCTCCGGCGTGGCGACGGCGAGCGGGTTGCTGCTGGCCATTCCGGCGGGCGGGTTGCTGGGCTCGGCGGCGCGCGGCCGGCCCTGGCTGCTCGGGCTGGTTTTATGCCCGCTGCTGATTCCGCCGCAGGTCTACGCCTATGCCTGGAGTCTTCTGCCGGGGGTGGGCGTCCGCGCCGGCGTCGCGGGCCTGATCTTCAGCGGGCTGATCACCGCCGGCTGGTTGTGGCCGGCGGCGGCGCTGATCATCGCCTCCGGCTGGCGGACTGCCGGGCAGGGGGCCTGGAGACTGGCCCTGCTGGACACCGGCCCGTTTCGCGCCCTGGTGTCGGCGGCCCTGCCGGCTCTGCGGCCTCATCTGGTTGCCGCGGCCGGCACGCTGTTCGCCGTGGCGACGATCGAGTATGCGATTCCGCACATCATGCTGACACGGGTTCACGCCACCGAGCTGATGCTGCTGGTCGAGGCGGGCGCGCCGTCCGGACAGGTGGCCCGTCTGGCGATCGGGCCGTTCCTGCTGGCCGTCGGGGGCGCGGCGGCGGCGGCCGGGAGTCTCCGGGAAGTCAGCAGGTGGCAGGCGGTGGAGGACGAGGAGGCCTGGGCGGGCGGCGCGCAGACCGGGCGAGGGGCCGACGGCGCATGTTCGGCGGGCCGGGGCATGTGGTGGGCTACGGCCGGGGTGCTGGCGGTGACGGTCGGGTTCCCGGCGGGGCTGATGGTGATGAACTGGCGCGATCCGCGCTCCTGGGCCGAGGGTTTTCGCGTTTTCGGCACCCAATGGGCGAGTTCGGCGGCCGTGGCGGCGGTTTCCGGCGCGCTGGCGGCGGCGGTGGCGCTGACGGTGGTGCTGTGGACCGTCGCCGGACCGCGCGGGCGGGTGGGGGTCGCGGCCGGCCTGCCTTTTCTGTCGGCGCTGACTCCGCCGGCCATGCTGGGAGTGGGCATGGTGCTGGTCTGCAACGGGCTGAGCGGGCTGGATCGGTCGTGCCCGGGATTCCCCGGGGCCGCCGCAATCGCGCGGCTGTTCGAGTTTCTCTACGCCGACATTCCGGCCGCCTGGACGCTGGTGCTGGTCGGTCGCTACGCGGCGGTGGCGGTGCTGGTGGCCTGGCTGGCGACGGGTCGTCGAAGCGTGGCGGCGGTGGAGCAGGCGCGAGCGGACGGGGCCAACAGGTGGGCGGTTCTGACGCACGTGCTCTGGCCGATGCACGCGCCGATGCTGCTGGCCGGCGGACTGATCGTGGCGGTGCTGTCGCTTTCGGAGGTCGTGGCGACTCATCTGGTGAGTCCGACGGGCCTGCCGAGCATCGCTTTGACGGTGCTGACGCACATGCACTACGGCCGGGACGATGTCGTGATCGCCACGAGCCTGACGATGGTCGGCGGCGCCGTGGTGCTGATGACCGCGTGCGGCCGGCTGCTGGGGCGTGGAGGCTGAGACCGGATGGAGTCCTGTGCACGACGTCGGATGTCGGCGGCCTCCGCGGCAGTCCGGCTGGCGCTGCTGGTCGTCGGCGGATGCGACCGGCCGGAGGCCGACGGGCTGCTGCCGGTACTGACGTTCGGCGGACAGGGGCTGGGGCCGGGGCAGTTCGTCTATCCGCGGGCGATCGCCCTCGCGCCGGACGGGTGCGTGTTCGTCGTGGACAAGACCGCGAGGATCCAGCGTTTCAGCGGCGACGGAGAGTTCGAGACCTCCTGGCAAATGCCGGAGTGGGAAGCCGGGAAGCCGACGGGGTTGTTCGTGGACCGCCGGGGCCGGGTGCTGGTGGCGGACACGCACTACCACCGGGTGATGATCTACGACCGCGACGGGCACGAACTGGGGCGGTTCGGCACGCGCGGCACCGGCCCGGGTCAGTTTGAACTGACCACGGACGTCGCCGAGGACGACGCCGGGGGGCTGTACGTCAGCGAGTACGGCGGCAACGATCGGATCAGCCGTTTTTCGGCGGACGGGGTCTACATGGGCTCATTCGGCGGTCCGGGCTCCGGCCCGGCGGCGCTGCAGCGGCCGCAGGGTCTGGTGTGGGATCCGCAGGGGTGGCTGTGGGTAACGGATGCGACCCACCACCGCGTTTGCCGGTTTTCCCCGGATGGGCGACTGCTGGGATCGTTCGGAGAGATGGGAGCCGGGCCCGGGCAGTTGAAGTATCCTTACGGCCTGGCCCTGCGGCCGGACGGCACGCTGCTGGTGAGCGAGTTCGGAAACAACCGGGTTCAGCGCTTCGACCGCAGCGGTGCGAGCCTGGGCATCTGGGGCGGCACGGGGCGCGAGCCGGGGCGCTTCCTGGGACCCTGGGGCGTGGCCGCGGGGCCCGGCGGGCGGGTGTACGTGCTGGACTCGGGAAACAACCGCGTGCAGGTCTTCGAGATCCGGTGAGGCCCCGGGCAGCGCGGCGTCCCGGATCGCGCGGCGGCGCGCGAGGCGTGCCGCCGACATTGGCCGTGACGCGACGAGGTGCGGTTGGTGGTCGCCCTGACCAGTCCGATTTCGTTTGACCGGCCGGAATGGCTGCTGCTGGCCCTGCTGGCGCCGGTGCTGGCGGCGATCTCGCGGCGGGCGCTGGGCGGGCTGGAGCCTTCGCGGCGGCGGGCGACCCTGGCTTTGCGGACCGCGGTGATCGTGGTGCTGGCCGCGGCGCTGGCCCGGGTGGAATGCGTGCGCCGCCACGACGGCGTGGCGGTGATGTTCGTCCTGGACCGTTCCCGGAGCATTCCGGACGAGCGCCGCAAGGCTGCCGAGGACTACATCCGCGCGGTGGTGCGGGACGCGCGGGGCGACGACCGCGTCGGGGTGATCGCCTTCGACACCGCGGCGCAGGTGGACCTGATGCCCAGCCGGGTCGGGTTCGAGATCACCGGCTTCGGCATGCCCGAGGCCCCGGACCGCACGGACATCGGGGCGGGGCTGCGGATGGCCATGGCCGCCTTTCCGGAGGGCTTCGCGCGGCGGATCGTGCTGCTGAGCGACGGCAACGAGAACCTCGGCCGCCTGACCGACGAGCTGGACGCGGCCGCGGCCAACGGCATCGTCGTGGACGTGGTTCCGCTGCGCTACCGCTACGACAACGAGATCGTGTTCGACCGCCTGGTCGCCCCCGCGCAGGCCGACCGCCAGACGCGGGTGCCGCTGCGGATGGTCCTGCGCAGCCGCAGGCCGACGCGGGCGCGTCTGACGGTCTACCACAACGGCACGGAGATTCCGCTGGCCGACCCCTTCGTGGATCTGAGCGGAGACATGAAGCCCGACCCGGTGACCCTGCCGGTCGAGCTGACCGAGGGCGGCGTGCACCGGTTCGACGCCCGGATCGCCCCGGTGGACCAGGCGGCCGACGCGATCGCCGACAACAACCGGGCGACGGCCTTCACCTTCGTGGAGGACCGCGGGCGTGTGCTGATCCTCTCGGCCGCCGGCAGCACCGACGACCGGGTGCTGGCCGAAGCCCTGCGGCGCGAGCGCGTCGACGTCGATCTGACGACCGTGGACCGGTTCGCCCTGGATCTGCTCCAGCTGCAGGAGTACGGAGCGGTGATCCTGGCGAACGTTCCGGCCGACGCTTTCACGGCCGAGCAGCACCGGGCGCTGGCCAGCTACGTGCGGGACTTCGGCGGCGGGCTGATCATGACCGGCGGGAACGAGGCCTTCGGGGCCGGCGGGTGGATCGGCATGCCGATCGAGGAAGTCAGCCCGGTGCGGTTCGAGATCCGCCACAAGAAGCAGATGCCGCGCGGGGCGCTGGCCATCGTGATGCACAGCTGCGAGATTCCGCGGGGCAACTACTGGGGCGAGGAGGTCGCGATCGCCTCGGTGCGGGCGATCAGCTCGCTGGATTACCTCGGGGTGATCGCCTACTCCTTCAGCAAGGGCGGAGCCAACTGGGAGGTGCCGCTGGCCCCGGCGACCGACAAGCAGGCGGTGATCCGCAGGATCCGGGGCATGGAGATCGGCGACATGCCCGACTTCGCGACCACGATGAGTATCGCGGTCCGCGACCTGATGGCCCTGCCGGACGCGGCTCAGCGGCACATGATCATCATCAGTGACGGCGATCCGGCTCCGCCCTCGGAGGCGACGCTCGATGAGATGGTCGCCAACCGGATCACGTGTTCGACGGTCGGCATCGGCTACGGCAGCCACGTGCTGGAAGAACCGCTGCGGCGGATCGCCCGGCGCACCGGTGGCCGGTTCTACCCGGTCAAGAATCCCAGCCGGCTGCCGCAGATCTTCGTCAAGGAGGCCCGGGTGGTGAAGCGGGCGCTGATCAGCGAGCGCCCCTTCCAGCCGCGGATGTCGGTCGGCTTCCCGGAGATCACCGCGGGGATCTCGCCCGGCGAACTGCCGACGCTGGGAGGGCTGGTGCTGACCGAACGCAAGGACGAGGCCCTGGTGCCGATCGTGCGCGAGAGCCTCGACGCCGGCGAGCGGATGTCGGACCCGGTGCTGGCCTGCCGGAACTTCGAGATGGGCAAGATGGCCGTGTTCACCAGCGGCTGGTGGCCCA
Organism: uncultured Phycisphaerae bacterium; assembly: GCA_938005315.1. Lineage (GTDB taxonomy): Bacteria > Planctomycetota > Phycisphaerae > UBA1845 > PWPN01 > CALLOB01. Next base: position 27,343 of record CALLOB010000003.1, on the reverse strand, counting down.
GGTGGGGCGGAGCCTGGGCCGGATGGGACAAGTTCGGCAAGCTCTGGGCCCAACTGGTGCGCTGGGCGATGCGCCAGGAGGGATCCGGCGATTTCGACGTCATCACCCGGCTGGAGGGCAGCAGGGGACACATCGTGATCGAGGCCCTGAACAAGGAGGCCGGGTACCTGAATTTCCTCCAGATCCGCGGCAAGCTGATGACGCCGTCGATGGAACGGCTGCCGCTGGAGCTGCATCAGACCGGCCCGGGGCGGTACGAGGGGAGCTTCGACGTCACCGAGCAGGGCAACTACCTGGCGAACCTGCAGTACAGCGACGGCCGGGGGGAATCCGGGCTGATCCGCACCGGCCTGAGCATGGCCTATTCGCCGGAGTTCCGGGACCTGGGCGCCAACGAGCCGCTGCTGCGGGAGGCCGCCGCCCGCACCGGCGGGCGCGTGCTGGCGATGGATCCGGCAACCGACGACGTGTTCAACCGCAACCTGCCCCCCTCGGTCTCGCGGCGCCCGGCCTGGCGGTGGCTGGTGCAGTGGGTGCTGCTGCCGTTGTTCGTGCTGGATGTGGCCGTGCGGCGACTGGCGGCGCTGCCGGCGCTGTCGCTGTACGTCGAGGCGACCGTGCTGGTGATCGGCTGGGCCGGCGTGCACGCCGCCGGCGGGGGTTTCTGGGGATACCTCGGCGTGCTGGTACTGGCCGAGACGATCGGGTGGACGGTGCGGCGGGCGTCCATCGGACCGACGCTGGCCTACCTGACGGCCGGCGTGGCGGGAGTGGCCGGAGCCGGGCGGCGCAGCGCCGCGGCCCTGTCGCGGCTCAAGGGCGTGCGCGAACGGGTCCGCGAAGACATGGAGACTCAGCGCCAGGGGACCGAATCCGCGCCGGCGGAACCGGCGACCCCCGCCCCGATGGTCGATCGGACCCGGCGGTTCGACCTCGGCGAGGCCCCGGCCGGCGAACCCTCCGGCGACCTGACCGACGCGTTGGGCGGGGCCCGGGCCGAGACGTCGCTGGATCGAGGACCCGACAAGGACGCCGGGCCGGGCGAAGGCTCGCTGGCCGACCGGCTGCGCCGGGCCAAGCGTCGCGCGCAGGACGAGATGCGCGACCGCGGGGAGGGCAAAGGATGAAACGCCCCGCGAATGTACGCCCGGCGTACACGACAGGCGGTGTTTTCGGCGGGACCGTGGCACACCGACACCGACGGCCGGCGGGGGCGCCGGCCGCTACAGCGCTTCGCGTCACGACGAGACGCCGTTTCCTGGCGCCGGGCGCTACAGTGCTTCGCGTCACGGCAGGATGCCGTGATCTCGCGCCGGGCGCTGCAGTGCCGCGCGTGGCCGGGCGGCGCGGGCGAGGGCCGGGAATGAACAGAGACCCGCTATGAAGGAGCACGGACATGTCCGACACCATCGACCCGAAAGTGCAGAAGGCCACCGACGAGTTCCGCCAGAAGTTCGCCCGGCTGCGGGAGGAGATCGGCAAGGCGATCGTCGGCCACCGGGAGATCGTCGACGGGGTGCTGACCTGCCTGTTCGTCGGCGGGCACGCGCTGCTGGAGGGCGTGCCCGGGCTGGGCAAGACCTACCTGATCCGCACGCTGTCGCAGGCCCTGAGCCTGAAGTTCAGCCGCATCCAGTTCACGCCCGATCTCATGCCGGCGGACATCATCGGCACGAACATCGTGATGGAGGATCCCGGAACCGGGCGGCGCATGTTCCAGTTCCAGCACGGACCGCTGTTCGCCCAGATCGTGCTGGCCGACGAGATCAACCGGGCCACGCCCAAGACGCAGTCGGCCCTTCTGGAGGCCATGCAGGAGCGCACCGTCACCGTCGGCGGCACGCGCTATCCGCTGGCCGAGCCGTTCTTCGTCATGGCCACGCAGAACCCCATCGAGCAGGAGGGCACCTATCCGCTGCCGGAGGCCCAGCTGGACCGCTTCTTCTTCAAGCTGGTGGTGGGCTACTCCAGCCGCGAGGAGCTCAAGCAAATCCTCGACCGCACGACGACCGGCCATGTTCCGGAGATCGAGCCGGTGATGACCCAGGAGGAGATTCTCGGGGCCCAGCGGCTGGTGCAGCGGACGGTCATGGCCCCGCACGTGCAGGACTACGCGGTGCGGCTGATCTCGGCCACCCACCCGGGCAGCGACTGCGCCACCGAGACGGTCAACCGCTTCGTCCGCTGGGGCTCCAGTCCGCGCGGCGCGCAGGCGCTGACCCTGGCGGCCAAGGTCAACGCCCTGCTGGACGGGCGGTTCCACACCAGCTTCGAGGACGTCCGCCGCGCCGCGGTGCCGGCATTGCGGCACCGGATCCTGTTGAACTTCGAGGGCGAGGCGGAAAACCTGGACACCGACGCGGTGGTCCAGGACATCCTCAGGCGCACCCCCACGATCGAGCAGGCCGCGGCGTAGGCGCAGGCGAGCCGACCCGGGCCCCTGCGGCATCGCGGGCAGGGCTCGGAACGGAGACACGGCGATGGCGACGACGATCAACAGGGCCGGCGACCTGCTGGACGCCGATTTCATGACCCGGCTGGAGCGCCTGGACGTGGTCTCGCGCCGGATCTTCGCCGGACGCATGAAGGGCGAGCGGCGCTCGAAGCGCAAGGGGCAGTCCGTCGAGTTCGCCGACTACCGCAACTACGTCGTCGGCGACGACCTGCGCTTCCTGGACTGGAACATCTACGGGCGGCTGGAGCGGCTGTTCATCCGGCTGTTCTTCGAGGAGGAGGACCTGCACGTCAGCGTGATCGTCGATGCCAGCGGCTCCATGGATTACGGCGATCCCTCCAAGCTGGACTACGTCCGCAGGGTGGCCGCGGCCCTGGCCTACATCGGGCTGGTGCGCTACAACCGGGTCACGGTCACCGGCTTCGGCAGCGGCTACGGGCCGGAGGTGGCCGGGGTCCGCGGCCGGCACCTCGTCGGCCGGGTGCTGGATCTCCTGGTCGCGATGGGCCCCGCCGGGGCCGGCCGGCTGACCGAGGCCTGCCGGCAGTTCGCCATCCGCCACCCCCAGCGGGGCGTCGTCGTATTGCTCAGCGATTTCCTCGACAAGGCCGGCTACGAGCCGGGGCTGCGCTACCTGGTCGGGCGGCAGTATGACCTCTACGCGATCCAGGTGCTCAGCCCCCAGGAGATCGAGCCGGATCTGCGGGGCGATCTGCGGCTGCGGGACGTCGAGGACGGCGACATCGCCGAGATCACCGTCACGCGGGCGCTGCTCAACCGCTACAGGCGGAATCTCGAGGCCTACAGCCGCCAGCTCCGCGACTTCTGCACGCGACGGGGCGTCACCTACATGTTCACGAGCACGGCCGTGCCGTTCGACCAGCTCGTGCTGAACTATCTGCGGCGCAGGGGACTGCTGAAATGAGCTTCGCGGCCCCGTGGACGGTTCCGGCCCTGGCCGCGGCGCTGACCGTGCCGCCGCTGGTGCTGCTGTACTTCCTGAAGCTCCGCCGGCACGAGCGGCCGATCAGTTCCACGCTGCTGTGGCTCCAGGCGGTGCAGGACCTGCGGGTCAACGCCCCGTTCCAGAAGCTCCGCAACAACCTGCTGCTCATCCTGCAGCTGCTGATTGTGGCGACCGGCGTCCTGGCGGTCTGGGAGCCGATGCATGCCGGGGCCGGCCGGCTGGAGCAGGCGACGGTCTTCATCGTGGACGCCTCGGCCTCCATGTCGGCCGACGAGGGCGACGGGCGGACGCGGCTGGACATCGCCCGCGAGGAGGTCCTGCGGCTCATCGACCGACTCGGAGAGTCTCAGAGGGCGATGGTGATCGCGTTTGCCGACCGGGCGCGGGTCCTGGCCCCGTTCACCGACAACCGCGCCGAGCTGCGCCGCGCGGTCGAATCCATCCGCCCCACCGACGCCCCCGGCCGGCTGGCCGAGGCCATCGCCCTGGCCAACGCCCACGCCTCCAAGGCCGGCGAGGCCACCGACGCCGATCAGCGGATCGCCCGGACCGCGCATCTGCTGTTCACCGACGGGCGCCTGGCGGACGCCGGCGGGGTCTCGCTGGAGCACGGGACGCTGGAAGTCATCCGCATCGGTCGGGCGACCGAGAATGTGGGCATCGTGAACCTCGACGTGCGCCGCAGCCACGAGCAGCCGGTGCGGGTGACGGTCCTGGCTCGAGTCCGGAACTTCGGCGCCCGTTCGGTCTCCCGGGACGTGCAGCTTCTGTTGGACGGGCGTCTTCGGGACGTTCGGCGGGTCGAAGCCCTGGCTCCGGCGGCCGCGCCGGAGGAACTGTCGGGAACGGCGGCCGACAGGCCCGCCTCCGAGGGAAGCAGCCTGCCGGTGGCCTTCGAGCTGGACCTGGATACCGGGGCCCTGGTCGAGGTGCGGCTGTCGGGTGCCGATGCACTGGCGGCCGACGACCGGGCTTTCGCGGTGGTGACGCCGCCGCAGGCCCTGTCGGTGCTCGTGGTCACTCCCGGCAACCGGTTCCTGCGACAGCTGATGAACGCCATGCCGCTGGCCGGCCGGACGTTCTGGACGCCTCAGGAGTATGAGCAGGCACCGGAGGAGAAGCTCAGCGACAACGGCCGCAGCCGGTTCGACGTGGTGGTGCTGGACGGCCATTCGACCGAGCGTCTCCCGGCCGGCAACTACATCTTTCTGGGCGGAGTCCCGCTGATCGATGGTGTGGAACAGACCGGCAAGGTGGAAGGCGAGCCGTTTCTGGACTGGGATGATACCCACCCGGTGCTGCAGCACGTTTCGGTGCCGGCGATCGCGGCGGCCTCCTGGTATAAGCTGCGCCTGCCGCCGGAAGCTCGCACGCTGATCGAATCGCCCTCCGGCCCGGTGTTGGCGCTGCTGCGTCGGGAGCGGAGCCAGTACCTGATCAGCGCGATGGGCCTGTTTGACGAAACCCGCACGGCTCTGAACACCACCTGGGTCTTCCACGAGGGGTTCGTGGCCTTCATGTACGACGGCCTCCGGCACCTGGCCGGGGCCACGACCGCCGGGCGACGGCCCTCGGTGCGGCCGGGGGAGGCCTTCACCGTGCCGGCCAGGCCGGGAACCTCGTCGGTGACCGTGCGGCGGCCGGACGGGACTTCCGAGACGGTGGAGGTGCGCGGACGAGGCGAGGTGATCTACGGCCGGACGGACCGCGTGGGCTTCTACGCGGTTTCGCCGGCCCTGGACGGCGACGAAACCCGGGCGGTGAACCTGCTGGACGAGGGCGAAAGCCTCGTGGCTCCCGCCGCAGGTCTGCAGATCGCCAGCGGGGCCGTGGAGATCTCCGGGACGGACAGGGTCACCCGCCGGCCGTTGTGGCCGGCGCTGCTGCTGGGCCTGTGCGGCCTGCTGCTGATCGAATGGCTGGTTTACAGCCGGCGGGTGCTGGTGTAAGCGGCGGCACCGGGGGGCAGGCCGGGGAAGCCGTCGATCTTCCTCAAGCTGCGCCCCGCAGGAACGGGACCGTGGGGGCCGGGCAGCCGGGCCCGGTGATCCCCGGCCCCGGAGGGACGCGCTGCGTCGCGTCCGAATCCCCGCCTCGGAGGGACGCGCTGCGTCGCGTCCGCCATCGCCCTGGAGGGACGCGCTCCGTCGCGTCCGCGATCGCGAGCTTTCACCCGTCGTTCTTTGCGGCCCCGACGGAGCGGGGCCCTCCAGACGGATCCCCGGCCTCGGAGGGACGCGCTCCGTCGCGTCCGCGATCGCGGGCTTTCGCCCGTCGTTCTTTGCGGCCCCGACGGAGCGGGGCCCTCCAGACGGATCCCCGGCCCCGAGGGACGCGCTCCGTCGCGTCCGCGATCGCGGGTTTTCACCCGTCGTGCTTTGCGGCCCCGACGGAGCGGGGCCCTCCAGACGGATCCCCGGCCCCGAGGGAGCGGGGCCTCCGGGGGGCCCGTGGGACAAAAGGAACGCTTCCGGCCCGCCGGGTTGACGGTCGCCGGACTGGTCAGCCCCCCCGGTCATCAGCGGATCGGCTGTTGCTTGACCGGGGCTGCGGCCGAAGTATAGTCTTGGGTGTTTTCCGGCGAAGTGTTTTCATAAAACCCCGAAAAGAGCGAGCTTATGTCCACCACGATCATCAACGTCATCGGCAGGGAGATTCTTGATTCCCGCGGCAACCCTACGGTGGAAGCCACCGTCGTGCTGGAGAACGAGTGCGTCGGCCAGGCGGCGGTGCCCTCGGGGGCCTCGACGGGCGAGCACGAGGCGGTGGAGCTGCGTGACGGCGATAAGAGCCGTTACCTGGGCCGCGGGGTCCTCAAGGCGGTGGAGAACATCAACAACAAGATCGCCGAGGCGGTCATCGGGATGGACGCCACCGACCAGGAGGCCCTGGACCGGGAGATGATGACGCTGGACGGCACGCCGAACAAGGCGAACCTGGGGGCCAACGCCATCCTGGCGGTGTCGATGGCGGCGGCCAGGGCCGCGGCCTCGGCCTCGGGCCTGCCGCTGTTCCGCTACCTCGGCGGAGCCGGGGCTCACGTGCTGCCGGTGCCGATGATGAACATCCTCAACGGCGGCAAGCACGCGGACAACACCGTGGATTTCCAGGAGTTCATGATCCAGCCCTGGGGGGCCCCGAACTTCCGGGAGGCCCTGCGGTGGGGCGCGGAGATCTTCCACAGCCTCAAGAACGTGCTCAAGAGCAAGGGCTACAACACCTCGGTCGGCGACGAGGGCGGATTCGCCCCGAGCCTCAAGAGCAACGATGAGGCCTTCGAGGTGATCGCCACGGCCGTCGAAAAGGCGGGCTACAAGCTGGGCGAGCAGGTCTTCTTCGCCCTGGACCCGGCCGCCAGCGAGCTGTACAGCGAGGCCAGGGCCAGGGGCAAGGAGGGGTACTGCTTCTTCAAGTCGGATCCCGACCGGATCGCCAGCTCCGAGGAGATGATCGACTACTGGGCGAAGGTCTGCGGCAAGTGGCCGGTGCGCAGCCTGGAGGACGGCCTGGCCGAGGACGACTGGGCCGGCTGGACCAAGCTCACGGCCCGGCTGGGCGGCTCGATGCAGCTGGTCGGAGACGACATCTTCGTGACCAACGTCGAGCGGCTCTCGCGCGGGCTGAAGGAGAAGGTGGCCAACAGCATCCTGGTCAAGGTCAACCAGATCGGCACGCTGACCGAGACGTTCAACGCGGTCAACCTGGCGATGCGCAACGGCTACACGGCGGTGATCAGCCACCGCAGCGGCGAAACCGAGGACAACACCATCGCGGACATCGCGGTGGCGACCAACGCCGGCCAGATCAAGACCGGCAGCGCGAGCCGGTCGGACCGGATCGCCAAGTACAACCAGCTGCTTCGCATCGAGGAGCATCTGGGAGACGAGGCCGTGTACGGGGGCGTCTTCTGGAACAGGTAAGGCTCCTCCGGCGGCAGAGAGGTTCGACGGCATGGATGCCCGCCGGCCCGCGATGATCGAGACCAGCCACGCGGCTTCCCGCTCCGCCCCCGGGGCGGGTGAGGCCGCGGGGTGCCCGTCCGCCGGTTCGCTGACCCACCCGATCATGTTCTGGGCCCTGACCTGCCTGTCGGTCGCGATGTTCGCGCCCTGTGTGCTGATGCCGGCCTGGAGGCAGGCGCTGGAAATCTGGGAATACGAGCGCGACCTGGAGGCGGTGGTGGCCGGCTTCGAGGCCCGGATCCGCCGCAACGAGGCCCGGATCCAGGCCCTGCGCAGCGACCCGCTGGTCATGGAGCGGATCGTGCGGCGGGAGCTGAACCGCACCATCCCCGGCGAAGAGCTCATCCGCTGGGATCCCGAAACGCTGAACTCGGTTCGGGTGCATCTGGGGGCGGCGATCCTCCCGCCGACCGGCCCCCAGGCTCCGCCCCCGCCGACCCCGACGTGGCTGCGCCAGGCCGGGCGCTGGCTGCCCGGCTGGATGTTCGCCGACATCTTCGTCACCTCGCCATACCGTCAGCTCATCCTGGGGATGTCCGGGGCCCTGCTGCTGGCGGCGTTCCTGCTGTACCCGCCGAACCGCGTGAGCCTCGCGCCGGACGCGTTCGCCGGGCACGAGCAGCGATGAGCGTCGCCCGGCCGCTCGAATCTCACTGCCGCATCGTTTTCCCGCGGCCGATCATAACTCCCGTGTGCGACCGGGCGCCGGCCGGACCTCGGCCCGTTATTCACAACCCGCGGATGCCATCGGCCTCCGGACAACTCACAAACCGCTGTTTTCCGGTCGCTGAACGCGATTGACGCCCTGCCGCATCCGTCTATAGTTGACGTCGACGCTCGCGACCGGGCGCGCCGACGCTCGAGGGCTGGCGGACCACGACGGAAGATGAAAGGAGTCGGCCACAGATGGCTTTCGCAAGCGGTTCGATCGCGTTGAAGCGTTTCTCGGTCGCCGGCCAGGCTCCGGCCCGCGCGGAGGAGGCCATGATCGAGGCCCTGGCATCGCACGCCATCGGAGCCGACAGCCTGCGGCCGGCCGACCACCTGGAGGTCGGCTGGATCACCGGCGAGCACATTCTGGATACGGACTTCAGCTTCGCCAGGAACGCGATCGCCGACGGGCTGCACTTCGCCATGCGGATCGACAGCCATCGCCCCCCCGCCGATCTGGTGCGCAGCTACTGCAAGGAGAACGAGCGGGCGATGCTTCAGGCCACCGGCCGGGAATTTCTCTCGCGGACCGAGCGGCGCGAAGCCCGCGAACAGGCCCTGGCGCGGGCCGAGCAGGAAGCCCGGGCCGGGGCTTTCCGGCGGATGAAGAGCATCCCGGTCTTCTGGGACTTCCGCCGCGGCGAGGCCTATCTCGGCACGGCCGCGACGACCGCGATCGACGCGTTCGCGACGCTGTTCCAGGAGACATTCGACCTGGCCGCCGTGCCGCTGTCGGCCGGAGAGCTGGCCGCCCGGTGGTCGGCGCGCGCCGGGGAAAACAGGTACTTCGAAGACTGCCGGCCGGCCTTCTTCGTCCCCCCGCCGGAGGGCGTCGACCCGGCCGAGGGTCCGCCGATCGGCGACGAGGCCCGTTCCAGGGACTTTCTGGGCACCGAGTGGCTCACCTGGCTGTGGTACGCCGCGGAGGTGGAGTCCGCGGAGATCGCCGTGGCCCCGGGTCGCGCGGTGGCGGTGTTCTTCGAGAAGGCTCTGGATCTCAAGTGCACGTTCAACCTGAACGGGGCGATCAGCGTGCGGGCCGAGGATCCGGCCGGCCTGCCCGAGTCGCGCGTCGCCCTGGCCGGCGGCAAACATCCGGTCCGGGCCGGACTTCAGGTCGCTTCCGGCGGCGAGTCGTTCGGGCTGGCGCTCCGGGGCGATGCCATGTCCTGCAGCGGCATCCGGCTGTCGCCGCCGACCGAGGCCTCCACGCCGCGTGACGTGTTCGAGGACCGCATGCAGAAGCTCCGCGAGCTGATCGAGGCGCTGGACGGGCTTTACGGGGTGTTCCTGCGGCGACGGCTGTCGAGCAGGTGGCCCCAGACGCTCAACGCGATCCGCAACTGGGCGGCCGCCGGGGCCGCCGGGCCGATGCGCGACGTGGCGCCGGCGGTGAGCTGACGCCGGCGGCTGCGGGGATGCGCGTGTTCACTCGAAGGCGATGCCCACCGGCGGCCGGTCGTGCTGCCGGCACCACTCCGCCAGCAGGGCGACGTAGCTTCGGGGCTCCACGGGAATCCCGGCCAGCCCGAGCGCATCCCCGGTCGCCAGCACGGATGGCTCGTCGGGGCCTTCGATCTCGATAAAATGACCTAAATAAGGCACTTCATCCAGCTCGACGGTGCAATTCCCCAGGACCCAGCTCGCCCGACGCTTCTGGAAGCTCACCGCCTCGACGAAACCCAGGGCCGCCAGGATCCCGGCGGCCGCGGCCGGGTCGTCCAGGCCGGTTTCGATCTCCCGGCGGCTCTTGAGCGGCCCGGCCTGCCGCGGGCCCTTGTAGGTCAGCGTCGCGGGCGCGGGATCCCCCTCCACCTGGCGGTACGCGCGGATCCGCAGGCCGCAGCCGCGGCTCAGCAGATCGCGGCCGGGGCTGTCGAAGATGCGGTTGATCTCCAGCACGCGGCGGAGGAAGCGCCCCCCCGCCCCGGCGAGCCGGCGCGGCATGTCGCTGTTCAGCACCGGGTCGGACCGGAACTTGGCTTCGACCTCCAGGGCCATGACGCCTGCCCCATGTCGCGGCCGCGATGCCTCCCCCGTCGCGTGCCGGCCCTGCGGCGGCGGCGGTCTGGCGGGCTCAGCTGGCCACGATGTTGACCATCCTGCCCGGCACGCAGACGACCTTGCGGACCGTCTTGCCGGCGATCTCCCGCCGGACGCGTTCGTCGTTGCGGGCGGCCTCTTCCATGGCCGCGGCGTCCCCGGCCGCCGCGGCCGGCAGCGTGATCCGCGAACGCACCTTGCCGTTGACCTGGACGGGGATCTCCACCTCGGCCTCGACGCACAGGCTGTCGTCCCACGCCGGCCAGGGCTCATCGGCGATGGAGCCGCGCCAGGCGGGGCCCTGCATGCGCTGCCAGAGTTCCTCGGCCAGGTGCGGGGCGACCGGCGCGAGCATCTTGAGCAGCGGCTCGGCCGCCTCGCGGGCGATGCCCTCGCCCTTGAGGGCGTTGTTCAGCTCGATCAGCGCGGCGATGGCGGTGTTGAACCGCAGGTTCTCCATGTCCGCGGTGACCTTGCGGACGGTCCGGTGCAGCAGCCGCCGCAAGGCCTCGTCGACCGGCTCATCGCGGACCTTCAACGAGCCGTCCTCGGCGACGAAGCGCTTCCAGACCGCGTGGATGAAGCGGCTCAGGCCGACGATGTCGCGCGTGCTCCAGGGCTTGCTGGCCTCCAGCGGCCCCATGTACATCTCGTAGGCCCGCAGCGTGTCGGCCCCGTAGGCGCGGCAGATGTCGTCGGGGGCCACGGCGTTCTTGAGGCTCTTGCCCATCTTGCCCAGGCTGCGGGTCAGCGGCTCGCCGGTGGACCTGCGGCGGCAGACGACCTTACCGTCCTCGGTATGCTCCTCGACGTCCTCCACCGGCACGTACATGCCGCGGGCGTCCTGGTAGGCGTAGGCCTGGATGTAGCCCTGGTTGAAAAGCCGGCCGAACGGCTCGGGCGAGCTGACGTAACCCAGGTCGTACAGCACCTTGTGCCAGAAGCGGGCGTACAGCAGGTGCAGAACCGCGTGCTCGGCGCCGCCGACGTAGAGGTCCACCCCGCCGGCCCTGTTGAGCGGGCCGGAGGCCATCCAGTAGCGCTCGATGCCGGGATCGACGAAGGCCTCGGCGTTGCGGTTGTCCAGGTAGCGCAGGTAATACCAGCAGGATCCGGCCCACTGCGGCATGGTGTTCAGCTCGCGCCGGAAGCGCCGGATCGCGGCGCCGGCCGGAGGCTCGGCGCCGGGCCGCAGCAGCCGCACCGCGCCCCGGTCGGTCACCCAGCCGCGGACTTCGGCCCAGTCCTTCGCCCGGCCCAGCGGCGGGGCCGGCGGGGCCATCGGGTCCTCCGAGGCCTGCGGGCGGTAGTCGTCGATGTGCGGCAGTTCGACCGGCAGCTCGCATGCGTCCAGCGCGAAAGTCTCGCCGGTGTCCAGGTCGTGAACGATCGGGAAAGGCTCGCCCCAGTAACGCTGCCGGCTGAACAGCCAGTCTCGCAGCTTGTACTGCACCGCCCGGCGCCCGATGCGCCGCTCCTGGAGCCACTCGGTGATCCGGCGCTTGAACTCGGGCGTCGGCAGGCCGTCGAAAGGTCCCGAATTCACGGCCGTGCCGTCGCCGGTGTAGCCGCGCCAGTCCACGCCCGGCGGCGGCTCGACCACCTGCACGACCGGCAACCCGAAGGCCCGGGCGAACTCGAAGTCGCGGGTGTCATGCGCCGGCACGGCCATGATCGCGCCGGTGCCGTAGCCCATCAGCACGTAGTCGGCCACCCACACCGGAATGCGCTGCCCGTTGACCGGGTTGATCGCGTAAGCCCCGGTCCACACGCCGGTCTTTTCCTTCGTGTCGGCCGTGCGGTCCAGCTCGCTGCGGGCGGCCGCGGCGGCCACGTAGGCCTGCACCGCCGCCCGCTGATCCGGCGTGGTGATCCGCTCGACCAGCTCGTGCTCGGGGGCCAGCACCATGTAGGTGGCCCCGAAAAGCGTATCGGGACGCGTGGTGTAGACGCGGATGGCCTCGTCGCCGTCGGCCAGCGGGAAATCGACCTCGGCACCCTCGCTTCGGCCGATCCAGTTGCGCTGCATGAGCTTGATCGGCTCGGGCCAGTCGACCAGGTCCAGCTCCTCCTCCAGGCGGCGGGCATAAGCCGTGATGCGAAGCATCCACTGGCGCAGCGGCCGGCGATAGACGGGGTGGTTGCCGCGGTCGCTGCGGCCCTCGTTGGTCACCTCCTCGTTGGCCAGCACCGTGCCCAGCGCCGGGCACCAGTTGACCGCCACCTCGTCGAGATAGGCCAGCCGCTGGCCGTCGAGAACCGCGCGCCGCTCGGCCGGGGTGAGTTCCGCCCAGCGCCGCGTGCCGATCGGATCCCCGTAGACCTCCTGCATGCCGCGGTCGAAGGCCGGCACCGGCTCGCCGTTGAAGTCGACCAGCAGATGCTCCTGCTCGAGCTTGTGCTCCAGCTCGGCGATCGGCCGGGCGGCCTGGACCGACGGGTCGAACCAGCTGTTGTAGAGCTGCAGGAAGATCCACTGCGTCCAGCGGTAGTACTCCACGTCGGTGGTGGCGATCTCGCGGCTCCAGTCGTAGCCCATCCCGAGCCGCTGAAGCTGGGCCCGCATGTTGTCGATGTTGCGGCGGGTGGTTTCAGCCGGCGGCACGCCGTGCTCGACCGCGTACTGCTCGGCCGGCAGCCCGAAGGCGTCATACCCCATGGGATGCAGCACGTTGTAGCCGCGCATGCGCATGAAACGGGCGTAGATATCGGTGGCGATGTAGCCCAGCGGATGGCCGACATGCAGCCCGACGCCGCTGGGATAGGGAAACATGTCCAGCACGTAGAGCTTGGGGCGGGCCGGGTCGAAGCCCGGCGCACCCGGCTGCGGCGTGCGGAAGGTCTGATGCTCCGCCCAGAAGCTCTGCCACCTGGCTTCGATGGCGGTGAAGTCGTATCGGCCGGGTGATGGATCCATCGGCTGCCTTTGCCTCGATTCCGCAAGACCCCTGTCGGCGCGACGCGCATCGCCGGCCCGCCGCCCGGGGGAGTCGGCATGATACCACCTGGCCGGAGACGTCCCAAGCCCGTCCGTGCGGTGTTCCGGGGACGCGGGCGAAAGACGCGGACCGCATGGAAGTCCCGCCGGAACGGTAGGTGCGGCGCTTGACCGGCGGTACAATCCCCCGGACCTGCGGACGGAGCTGCGACCGGCCCGGCGACATGTCGGCGACACGTCCGCGACGGCGGCCGGCCGGACGAGGGTAACTCATGTCGACCGCGATCGACGGCATCGCCGTGGCCGGCAGCGTCAGTTTCGGCTGGCTGCACGCCGAGGGCGGCTTCGTCTTCGACGAGGCTTTCTTCACGGATCCCTCCGCGCGGCTGCGGCGCGAGCGGATCCTGCAGGAATACGTCGCCAGCCGCTTCCCGGACCTGCCGATCTACGTCCTGGAGGCCAGCCTCGTGCAGGTCGAGGGGCGGCGGCGGCCGGTGGTGCTGATCGGCGGGCTGCAGCCGAACCTCCTGCTGGGCGCGGCCCTGGGCGCGCCGCTGGTGTTCCCGGGCGACAAGGACCCCGACATCGCCTCGGCGCCTCTGGCGGGATCACGGATTCCCGATCGGCTGGAGGCGACGGACTGGGCGGCCACCTGGCCGTTTTCCATGTTCCTGGAGCAGGTGCTGCGGGCCAGGGAGACCTTCGGCCGGACCCACGTCGTCGTGCCGCCGTTCTTCTGGGACGCCACCGGCCGGGCGACGATTCACGGCCTGCTGACCACGGCGGTCAAGCTCGCCGGGCAGGAGTTCCTGCTGCAGATGACCGATGATCCACCGTATGCCCGGGCGGCCCTGGAAGCCCTGGCCGAGGCTTACGCCCGACTGATCCGGCTTTTCTCGAAGGCTGCGGGCATGACCGTGACCGGTCTGCACGTCGGCGAGTGTTCGGCGGGCATGATCGGGCCGGGGCGTTTCCGCGACTTCGTGCTGGAGCCGACCTGCCGTCTGGCCCGTGAAACCGGACCGGTGCGGCTGCATTCCTGCGGACGGTCCGACAATCTGCTGGAAGTTTTCGCCGCGATCGAGCCCCTGGCCTGCCTGAACGTCGGGGGCGGCACCAGCCTGACGGCGTTGCGGCAGCGATTCGGCATGCTGCGGGTGGATCTGCTGCCCGACAACCGGCTGCTGACCGAGGCCCGGCCGTCGGAAGTGGACGCCTGGGTGCGGCGGACGCTGGAGGCCAACGCCGGCGGCCCGCTGGAGATCCAGTACCACCTGGATGCCGGGCAGCGGGCCGAAAACGCGGTACGCCTCCACCGCGCCCTGGCCGATGCCGGTATCCGCCGCCGGCGGGAGCCGATATACTGAGACCCGGACCGCCGCCGGGCACCAAGACATGCCCTTCATCAGCCCATGGACGGCGCTGCTGCTGCTGGACGAGCTGATCGTCGCGTGGATCATCGTGCGCATGCTGATCCGCCCGCGCGACCCGCGCACCATGCTGGCCTGGATCCTGGCGCTGGTTCTGCTGCCCTACCTGGGCCTGCTGCTGTACCTGGCGTTCGGGGAACCGCGGCGCCGCTGGCACCATCGCCGACGTCGCCGGCGCCGGCGCCGCCTGGGCCGCTGCGCCTCGCGGCTGTTGCAGGACCGGCTGCACGGGGCGGCGAGCCCCGGCGAACCGGCCGCCTGGCTGGACAACATGATGCGCCTGGCCCGGCGGCTGACGGACTTCCCGGCCACGCGGGGCAACGAGGTGGTGCTCTACCACGAGCCCGAGCCGGTCTTCACCGCGCTGCAGCAGGGCATCGAGTCGGCCGCACGCTCGATCCATCTGGAATACTACATCTTCCAGCCGGATGAGACCGGCCGCATGATCCGCGACCTGCTGATCGGCCGGGCCCGGGCCGGCGTCGAGTGCCGCCTGCTGCTGGACTACATCGGCTGCTGGCGGCTGGGGCGGTCCTTCGTCCGGCCGATGCTCGAGGCCGGCGTGAAGGTGGCCTTCGCCCTGCCGATGATTCCGCTGCGCGGCCGGTGGCGGGTCAACTACCGCAACCACCGCAAGATCGTGGTGATCGACGGCCTGACGGGCTTCACCGGCAGCAAGAACATCGGGGACGAGTACCGGGGGCGGCTCGAGAAATACGGTCCCTGGCGCGACACGCACATGCGGATCACCGGACCGGCGGTGCTCCACCTGCAGGACGTGTTCGCGGAGGACTGGCACTACACCACCGGCGAACGCCTGCTCAGCGAGCGCTATTTTCCCGAGCCCCGGGCCGACGGCAGGCACGTGGTGCAGATCGTGCCCTCGGGGCCGGACCAGGACGCGCCGATCATGCACCAGATGCTCTTCGCGGCGGTCGGCGCCGCCCGCACCGAGCTGGAGATCATCACCCCCTACTTCGTTCCCGACGCGACGATGGTGCTGGCGTTGCAGTCGGCGGCCTATCGCGGGGTCCGCGTACGGCTGATGATTCCCGCCCGCACCGACCACCGCGTGGTCCTCTGGGCCGGCCGGGGATACTACGCCGACCTGTGCCGGGCGGGCGTGGAGATCTTCGAGCACGACCGGATCATGCTGCACTCCAAGGTGATGATCGTCGATCGGGAGTGGGCGATGGTCGGCTCGGCCAACATGGACGAGCGCAGCTTCCGGACCAACTTCGAGCTCAGCACGCTGTTGTACAGCCGGGCCCTGGCCGAGGAGCTGCACGCCGACTTCGAGACGCTCAAAGCCGGCGCCCGGCCGGTAAGGCTGCGCGACGCGATCAGGCATCCGCCGCTGGAGGGGATTCTGATGGGCCTGGCCCGCCTGGCCTCACCGGTGCTCTGAGAGACGCTTCCGGACCGGCGGCATCAACGGTCGCGGGTGATCGCCAGCACCTGCTCAAGGATCAGCCCGTTGCTGCCGATGCCCTCCTCGCCGTAGATCGTGGGCTTGCCGGTCCAGTCGGTGAACGTGCCCCCGGCCTCCTCGAGGATCGGCGGCAGAGCGGCCATGTCCCAGAGGCTCAGCACCGGGTCGATCATCAGCTCGGCCCGGCCCGTGGCCACCAGCAGGTAGCCGTAGCAGTCGCCCCAGCCGCGCGTGAGACGGCACGTGGAGCGCAGGAGCTCGAACGCCTCCGCCCGGCCCGCCTGGTGGAAGGCGTTGACCGAGGTCACGCAGAAGACCGATTCGGCCAGCTCGGATACCGCCGACACCCGCGCCGGCACCGGCTCGGCATCACCGCGGACGTGCCAGGCCCCCGAGCCCCGCGCGGCGTAGACGCACTCGTTCAGCGCGGGAATGACGATCGCGCCGATCACGCACGCCCGACCGTACTCGACGCCGACCAGCGTGCCGTAGAGCGGAACGCCCTGGATGAAGGACTTGGTGCCGTCGATGGGGTCCAGGATCCAGCGGTAGCCGGAGGCGCCGGTCTTCTCGGGCATCTCCTCGCCGAGGATGGCGTCGTCGGGAAAGGCTGCGCCGACGCGCTCGCGGATGTGCTCCTCGGCCCGGCGATCGGCGACGGTGACCGGCGTGCCGTCCGACTTGCGCTGCACGTCCAGGCCCCGCCGGTTGAAATAGTCCAGCGTCAGCAGGCCGGCCTCGCGGGCCACGGCCACCGCCAGTTCCAGCCGTTCGGAAAGGTCCCGCGGGGCGGGCTCGGAATCCTCGATCATGAGCGGTCCTCCCGGAAGGTCGCGATCACCGGAGCGTGATCGGAGGGTTTGTCTCCCCGGCGCTCGTCACGGTCCACCTCCGCCGACGTGCAGCGCCCGGCCAGCACCGGCGTCGCGAGTATGTGATCGATCCGCAGGCCGTTGTTCCGGGGGAACGCCAGCATGCGGTAGTCCCACCAGGAGTATACCCCGCCTTCGGGATGATGCCCGCGCACGACGTCCTCCAGGCCCCAGGCCAGGATGCCGGCCAGCGCCTCCCGGACCTCCGGCCGGCACAGCACGCTGTCGGCCCAGAGGTCCGGAAAGGCCACGTCGCGGTCGTCCGGGGCGACGTTGAAATCCCCGCAGACCACCAGCGGCTCGTCGGGCGAGCAGCGCCGCCGGAGCCAGTCCCGCAGACGCTCCATCCACGCCAGTTTGTAGGCGTACTTCTCGGAGCCGGCGGTCTCGCCGTTGGGGACGTAGACGCTGACCACGCGCACGCCGGCGACGCGGGCGGAGATCAGCCGGGCCTGCGGGTCGTCGTCCTCGAGGCCCCGGTGGACCTCCCGGGGCTCGGCGCGGCTGAGGATGGCCACGCCGTTGTAGGTCTTCTGGCCGTGGACCGCCGCGTGGTAGCCCAGTTCCCGCAGCGGCCCGGCCGGGAAGGCCTCGTCGACCACCTTGAGCTCCTGGAGGCACAGCACATCCGGCTGCCGCCGCTGGAGCCAGGCCCGCAGTCGGTCCAGCCGGGCGCGGATCGAGTTGACGTTCCAGGTCGCGATGACCATGCCCGGAGCCTCCGGGGGCGGATCAGTAGCTGTGCTCGCCGATCTGGACCTTGCCCCGGAAGACCCAGTAGATCACGGCGGTGTAGGCGAGCACGAACGGCATGCCGATGATCGCGATGATCAGCATGATGCCCAGGGTGCGGGCCGACGAGGCCGCGTTGTAGATCGTCAGATCCAGTCCGTCGCCGAGGTTCGAGGTCACCAGGTTCGGGAACAGGGCGATCGAGAACAGGAAGGTGAACGCCGCGATCGTCAGGCACGAGGAGATGAACGCCTGCCCCGGACGGTCCAGGTAGATCGAGCGCGGGATGTTGGCGATCGCCAGCACGTTGGCCAGAACGATCAGCCAGGCCCAGGGGTGGTGCTCGAAATTGGCCGTGGCCCGCGGCACCTTCGCCAGGGTGTAGATCGTGGTCAGCATGTAGAGCACCAGAAAGAGCCCGAAGCTGTGCCACATCCAGCCGCGGACCCGTTCCTGCAGGGCGCCCTCGGTCTTGAGATGCAGGTAGATCGCCCCGTGCATCGCGAACATCGCCACCGCGAACAGCCCGGTCAGCAGCGGATAGGGCCCCAGAAGGTCCGTCAGCGAGCCCTTGAACTCCATGTCCGCCCCGACCGGGATGCCGATCATCGCGTTGCCGACCGCCACGCCGAACAGCAGCGTGGCCAGCGTGCTGCCGACGAAGAAGCAGGCGTCCCAGGTCCGGCGCCAGGCCGGCGACGTCCACTTGCTGCGGAACTCCATCGAGATCGCCCGGAAGATCAAGGCGAACAGCAGGGCCATGAAGGCCGTGTAGAAGCCCGAGAAGATCGTGGCGTAAGCGTTGGGGAAGGCCGCGAACATGGCCCCGCCGAAGGTCACCAGCCAGACTTCGTTGCCGTCCCACAGCGGCCCGATCGAGTTCATCAGGATCCGCCGCTCGCGGTCGTCCCGGGCCAGCGGGTGCAGGATGCCCACCCCGAGGTCGAAGCCGTCCAGGATCGCGTAGCCGGTCAGCAGCACGACCAGCAGCACGAACCAGATCAGGCACAGCGTCTCGTGCGACAGGTCCATGGATCAGGACTCCTCCCGGACGCCGGTCATGGAATCGCCCGCGTGGTCCGCGCGCCGGGCGGCGGCGGACAGGAACCCTTCCGGAGGTCCGCCGGTCCCGGCCGCCACCAGCGCGGGGCCTTCGCGGATCTTGCGGTCCAGCAGGTACAGCCACAGACCGAACAGCGTCGCGTAGATCAGCCCGAACATGATGATCGAGCCCAGCACCTGCCCGGCGGTGACGGACGGGGAGAGGGCGTCGGCGGTCCTCAGCAACCCGTACACGACCCAGGGCTGCCGGCCCACCTCGGCGGCGACCCAGCCGGCCTGGTTGGAGAGATAGGGGCCGATGACCGCGAAGACGAACACCCACATCAGCCGGCGGGAGTGGAAAAGGCTGCCCCGCCAGAGCTTGAACAGGGCGTACAGCGTGAGCACCACGAAAGCCATCCCCAGGGCGACCATCAGGTGGTAGCTCTGGAACGACAGCCACACCGGCGGCCACTCGTCGCGCGGAAAACGGTCCAGCCCGGTCACCGGCCGGGAAAAATCCTCGAAGAGCAGGAAGCTCAGGAGTCCCGGAACCGATACCGCGCCCCGGACCTCCCCACGCTCCTCGTCCGGCCAGCCCCACGGGTGCAGCGGAGCGCCGCCCTCGCCGGTCGCGAAGTGCCCCTCGAAGGCCGCCAGCTTGGCCGGCTGGTGCCGGTAGACGTTTCTGGCCTGGAAATGGCCCGACACCACCGCCGCCAGCGAGGCCGCCGCCCCCACCCACAACGCCGCGGTGAAGCTCCGGGCCGCGAAGGCCTCGTGCCGCCGCTTCAGGATGTACCAGGCGGTGACGCTCATCACGAAGAAGGCCCCCAGAATGAACGCCCCGATCCACACGTGCACCAGCCGGTGGATGGTCGACGGGTTGAACACCACCGCCCAGAAGTCCGTGACCTCGACGCGGACCTGCGGCAGGCCGTTGACCGTGTTGGTCACGATGTGGAAGCCCGCCGGCGTCTGCTGCCAGGAGTTCGCCACCGTGATCCAGACCGAAGAGAAGATCGAGCCCAGCGCGACCATCACCGTCGAGAAGAAGTGCATCCGGTGCGAGACCTTGTCCCAGCCGAACACCAGCACCGCCAGGAAGCCCGATTCCAGGAAAAAGGCGAAAATGCCCTCGGCGGCCAGGGCCGAGCCGAACACGTCACCCACATAGCGGGAGTACGCCGCCCAGTTCGTCCCGAACTGGAATTCCATCACGATGCCGGTGACCACGCCCATCGCGAAGTTCAGCGCGAAAATCTTCGTCCAGAACTTCGCCGCCGCCTCGTACTCGATGCGGCCGGTCCGCAGATACAGGCCCTCCATCACTACCAGCAGCACCCCCAACCCGATGGTCAGCGGGGGAAACAGGTAGTGGAACATGATCGTCAGGGCGAACTGCAGACGGGACAGCAGGAGCACGTCCATGGCGGAGCACCTCGTCGCGGACGCCGCGCAAACCCCTTCCGGAAGCCATCAGCATAGGCGCCCCCAGGAGGACTGCAACCCCCCGACACTCGCGCGATCGGCCGGCGGGCCTGATGCGCTCCGATTCACCCCGCGCCGCACGGGCGGGACGGCCGAAAGCGTGTGCCGCGATAACTTCAGGCGCCTCGCACCGGCGCGACCCGTCCGGCCCGGTTCCTCCCGGCGGATGGTCGGCAGCCCCGGCTTGCAGCATCTTTCCCGGCCGCCGTTCTGTCATCCGGGCGACGGACGCGTCGGGCACCCTGCGTTCGAGCTTCCCGGCTTCTCGCCTGTTTCCGGGTTGTTTTTCGCATCCATCCGCTCGGCCAGGATCGCCGTCGGCCGACCGGCCAGGCGCGTCAGCATCAGGACCGCCGACCGGGGACCGGTCAACCGAAGCCGGCGGGCGATGTCTTCCGGCCGCCCGGCGAAACCCCGCGTCTTGATCTCCAGCGATCCGATGCCGTGGGCGACCAGCCAGGGCCGGGCCTTCGACATCGACCACTCGATCACACTCAGCACCCCAAACCCCCGCAACCATGCCGACGACACCGGCCCGGAGCCCACCAGCCAGGCGATCTCCGAATCCACCGGCCGCAGCTCGAGCCGCGCCGCCAGCAGACCCACCAGATCCGCCCGGATCAGGGCCGGGTCCGGTTCGAAAACCACGTCTCCGGCCTTGATCGGAGCGGGCTCGGGCCACGAAGCCGCTTCTCCCCCGGCCGCGCAGAGGGTCTCACCGCCCGGCAGCATCGTCGCCCGCCGGCCGGTGGTCGCCAGGTCGCCGGTCCACAACACGGCCTGCTTGCAATCGCCGTGCAGGCTGATGAACTCGATTTCGCCCTCCAGACCCAGCTCGGACAGATCGGCTCCCGGCGAGAACTTGATGGCGGCGTGGCGATACCGCCCCACCAGGTTGACCAGAACGTCCGGCCCCGGCGACGCGAACGCCGGCTCGTGGGCACGACCGCCCCCTGCCCGCCGGTCGGGATCGACGTGGATCGCATCGGCCTCGGGATGCTCGGCCCCGGCAAAGCCCGTCATCACGGCAATCTCATGGCCGTAGACCGCCGCGTTGTGGCGGGCCATGGCACAGCGAACCGAGGATGTGTCCAGCGCGACCACCGGCCCGACGGCCGCCAGAGCCAGCGTATCGCCGCCGATGCCACAGCAAAGGTCGGCGATCCGCCCGCGACCGGCGAAACGGCGGGCCTTGTATGCGGCCGTGACCTCATCGGTGGCCTGCTCCAGCCCGACGCGGTCGAAAAGCATCCGGTCGGCCCGCGAGAACTTCGCGCCGGCCTTCCGGCGGTAGACGACCTGGGCCCAGGCCGCGGCAACATGCTCGGCCGAGACGCGTTTCCGCCACCGTTCGATGGCCGCCGGCGTATCGGCCGGGTGTTCGACGGCCATTTCGCGGCAAATCTCGGCTCCCTCCGGCGACTGAAGCCAGTCGATCTCCTCAAGCGTGGGCATCCGGTCCTCGCGGACCCACTCGACGGGTGCTCGGGCACGTCGGGCATGCATGGACGGCATTGTACAGCACTGGCGGAATAGTGCCGTTGGTGTATCATGCATCGGGCCCGGCGGCCGTCCTTCCGCCATACCGTGGGCTTCAATTCCGGTTGGCGATCTTGCGGCCCATGCGGTCAAACAGGGGAGGTGACCCGTGAGGACCATTCGTGCCCTTTCGGCCTTGACGCTGCTGGCGATCTCCGCGTGGCCGACTCCCGCGACCGGAGCGGCGCCTGCGGGCGGCGGACCCGACGTCGAGGTCCTGGAGAACGAGCTGTACCGTCTGGAGTTCGACTCCGCGCACGGCCGGTTGCTGCGTTTTCTGGACAAGGCCGGCGGCGTCGATCTCAGGCCGCCCGAGGCCCTGGCCGGCAACTTCCGGCTGATCGTGCCCGTGCCCGACGAGCCGCGCAACTTCGTGGAGGGCCGCGACCAGCCCCTGTCGCAGGTCCGCAGGGGCCAGGACAGCCTGGTGCTGGTCTGGAACGGCCCACTCACCGACGCCGGCGGCCGAAGGCACGATCTGGACGTCACCATGACCGTCAGCCTCGAGCAGGAGGCGGCCGTTTTTCGCCTCGCACTGGTCAACCGCGGCGAACACAGGGTCCAGGAGGCCTGGTACCCCCGGATCGGCGGCCTGCTGAACTTCGGTCCTTCGGATGCTTCCGCCCCGCTGACGCTTCAGCCGCCCCCGCATACCGGCAAGCGCTTCTCGCGGCCGTTCGGCGAGTATCTCGTGCCCTATCCGACGCAGAACATGGGATTCGTGAACCTGCAGAACCCCGCCACCGGGCGTTCGATGTACCTGGGAGCCCACGATCCGGAAGCGCGCTTCAGGTGTTTCTGTTTTCAGGAGGTCGGAACCGGCCCCGACAGCGACGTATGCGCCGGGCTGATCCATTACCCCTTCGTCGCCCCGGACGAGACCTTCGTCGGCGCGCCGCTGGTGGTGCGCTTTCACGCCGGCGACTGGGTGTCCGCCGGACGGACGATCTACCGGCCCTGGTTCATCCGGCAGTTCGGCCTGATGAAACCCGCCGACGACTGGATCCGCCGGGAGAGCTTCTACCAGATGATCATGATCATGCTGCCGGAGGGCAACGTGAACTACATCTGCCGGCAGATCCCCGACCTGGCCCGCGACGGGCTCAAGTATGGCATCCGGTCGTTGCAGATCGCCGGCTGGCAGTGCGGCGGGCACGACAACGGCTACCCCTACTACGAGCCCGACCCGCGGCTGGGCACCTGGGGCGACCTTCGGGAGGCCGTTCGCCAATGCCACGAGATGGGCGTGAAGGTGTACTTCTTCGTCAACATCCACGTGCAGAACGTGGACACCGTGTGGTATCGGCGGGAGCTCAAGGACTACGACTTCGAGATGGTCAGCGGCCATCCGGCCTGGCTGGCCGGCTGGGGCATGGGCACGCTGGCCTCGCGCATGGGCCTGACCACGCCGCTGATGACCTTCGCCGATCCTTCGTTTCCGGGGCTGGCGGAACCGCAACTGGCGTATTTCCGGAGGCTGGCTGAAATCGGCGCCGACGGCATCCACATCGACAAGAACTTCCCGTCGGCGATCAATCTCAACCCCCGGGTGGTTATGAGCCCGGACCGTTCGCCCTGGGAGGGCACCATCCGGCTGATCGAGCGCATCGCCCGCGAGTGCCGGGCGATCCACCCGGATTTCCGCATCTCCTCGGAGACCAACTGGGACCGCTTCCTGAGTTTCGGCGCCGCGACCTGGTGGGCCGGCAACATGTCGGTCGCCCGCAGGGTCTTCCCCGAACTGGCCGAAACCGTGGGCCTGTACCAGCCCTACGACTACATCGGGGTCAATGACGCGGTGCGTCAGGGCTGGGTGGTCATGGTCTCGCCGTTCCACTTCAACCGCTCGATGGACTGCGAGCCGTGGCGCGGGCTGGCCGGTTACATCCGCGACGTCAAGAGGATCCGCGACGAGCTGGCCGACGACGTGTTCCTGGGCGAGATGCTCGAGCCCGGCGAGGCGGTCTTCGGCGAGGAACCGCTTCCGGCAGGACTGGAACACGCCGTCTATCGAAACCTGGACAACGGCCGGCGAGCCTGCGTGCTGACCAACCGGGCTGCCGCACCTCTCTCGGCCACGCTGAAGGCTTTCGGTGACCGCCGCGGGCGTGCGGTTCGGATATGGCGGCCCGGGGGCGACCCCGTACGGGCCGATCTGCCCGCGACGATCACCGTTGAATCGGAACGCCTGGTCTTCGTGGTTGAGGATTGAACCGCCGGCGCGGGATGCCGGCGACCGTGGAGAATGGAAATATGGCACCCGACCTGCCTGGCAGCTTCGTGATTCTCTGTTCGGCCCTAGCGGCCTCCACGGCCATGGCCGAGGGGCCGCTGGTCCTGCGAAACGACCGCCACGTCGTCGAGGTCCGCCCGCCCCACGGCCTGATCACCCGTGTCGCCGACCTGCAACGCGGGCTGGAGCTGATCGCCGAGCCCCGGCTGGCGGACAACTTCCGTTTCACCATGCCGTTGCGCGGCGAGGCCGCCTGGCAGGCGACCGAGGCTCACGAGATCCTCGGTCGCGAGCAGACGCTGACGTCGCACGAACTCCGCGAGGACGCCCTGGTGCTGACCTGGGCCGGACCGCTGACCAGCGTCACCGGACGACGGTGCGACGTGTCGGTCGAGATGACCATCCGCCTGGCCAGCGAGGATATCCGCTTCGATCTGACGATCCGCAACCGCAGCGACCTGGAGATCGGCGAGGTCTTCTGCCCGATCCTCGGCGGATGCCTCGGCCTGGGCGACACGCCGGAGCTCCGCCGGAAGACCGAACTGGTGCTGCCGGCCTGCGCGGGCATACGCCGGGCGGCGATCTTCCAGAGTTTCGCCAACTTCTCCTGGCTGGGGGTGATGGGGCCCGAGCAGTTCCACGGCTACCCGGACACCCTGTCGATGCCGTGGATGGATCTGAGCCACCCGCAGCTCGGCCAGGGGGTCTATTTCGGGGCTCACGATCCGATCGCCCGTTTCAAGGTCCTCCATCTGCAGATGGATCCCGGCATCGCTCCCGGACGAGCCGACGGCAACTGGCCGAGACCCGAGGAACTCCAGGGCCTTCCGGCCGGCGTGCGCATCAGCCTGGTCCACATGTGCTACCAGCCGCCGCGGCAGGACTTCCAGGCCTCGCCGGCGGTGCTCCGCTTCCACGACGGCGACTGGCGCACGGCCGCCGCCGTCTACGGCGCCTTCGCGGCCGAAGCCGGTAATGCGCCATCGCCGACCGCGGACTGGCTGGCCGGATGCCAGGCCTTCCACGAATGCCCCGGCGTGCCCTTCTCGCAACTGCCGGAGTACGCGCGCCAGGCCGCCGCGGCCGGCGTCAAGGCCCTGCTGCTGACCGACTGGAAGATCGGCGGCCATGCCGACGGCGTGCCGCGCTTCGAGCCCGATCCCCGCTTCGGAACCCGCGAGGACCTGGCCCGGGCGATCCGTGAGTGCCACGATCTTGGCGTCCGCATCGTCGCGAGATTCGACCTTTCCCCCGCCAATCAGCTGGACGGCTGGTACCGCGACGAACTGCACCGTTACGCGTGCACCGATCGCTGGGGTGTTCCCTACAGCATGGTGGACGGGTCGCCGCCCAGCCATCTGACCGGCGGCTTCGGCAGCGGCCAGCGGCGGACATGGCTCAATGCCGGCCATCCGGGAATGCGCAGGCTCCTGGCCGGTCAGGCCCGCGGACTGGCGGGTCTGGGCATCGACGGCCTGTACCTGCAGGGGTTCTTCGCCCGTCCGCTGGACTTCAACGCATCCACCGGCCGAACGCCGGATCGCGCCGTCTGGGAAGGCGGCCTTGAGTGCATCGCCGACATCCTCAAGGCCGGCCGGTCGGTCCATCCGGATTTCTCCGTCTGCACGGATACCGTCTGGGACCGGCTGGTCGGGCCGGTCCCGACCTGCCTGGCGGAGGTGACCGGATCCTGTGCCCTGCCGAAGGCTTTTCCGTCATGGAAGCCCGCGCTCGCCGTGGTCGACCAGGACGGCTGCTCCACGATCAATGAAGCCCTCCGAAGCGGCGCCCGGCTGCGGATCGCCCCGGAGAACCGCAAGCCCATGGGCGGCCCGGAGATGGCCGAGGTGGCCGGGTATTGCGCCGCAGTGCTGGCGTTGCGTGACGCACTGCGGGCCACGCTCATCGACGGCCGACCTCTGGGAGCAGATGCGCTGCGGCTCGAGGGCGGCATGAAGACCGGCGCGTTCCGGTCGCCCGCCACCGGGCGGCGCTCCGTCGTCCTTGTCAACCCCGGGTTCCTGCCGGCCGAAGCCCGCCTGACCGGTTTCACCGAGCCCGGCGAAGCGGAAGTGGTCGTCTGGCAGCCGGCCGAGGGGGCGTGCAAGGCGACGTTGCCGCTGAAACTGACCGTTCCGGGCCGGCAGGCGGTTGTGGTGACCGAGGAGGATGCCCTGGAACGACTGACGGACGTACCCCGCTGGCAGGCCGTCAAGCCCGCCGGACTGACGGTGTTCGATCTGACCTCGGCCGAGGACCTGGATGGCTGGACGCTGACCGGGGCGTTCGCCGTCGGGCCGATACGGGGCCTGAATCCCCGATCGTCGCTGAATTCCCTCTGCCAGGCCCCTGAAGCCGCCACCGGCACGGCTCTGTCACCGTCAGTGGAGATCCGGCCGGAGTTCGACGCGATGGAAATCCTCTTTCAGGGCGGTTACAGCCATCGCGAAGGTGGACGGGAAACCCTGGCCCTGCAGATCGTGGACGCCGAGAGCGGCCAGGTTCTGGAGGAGATCCTGCCTCCCGGCACGCATGAGCTGGTGCGGCATATTCTGCCGCTGAACGACCGGCTGCGCGGGCGAACAGTGCGGATCCGGCTGGTGGACAGCAACACCAACGCCAGTTTCGCCTGGATCGGCCTGCGACGGGTGTCGTTAACGACGAACTTGAATCCCTGACAGCGATGGCGGAGGCGACGGAGCGCGTCCCTCCAGGGGCGTTCGGAGGGCCCCGCTCCGTCGGGGCCGCGCAAAGACGACGGCCATCAGGCACGCCATCGCGGACACGACGGAGTGCGTCCCTCCAGGGGCGCAGATTCGGACCGCGCGACGGCGGACGCGACGGAGCGCGTCCCTCCAGGGAGATCAAAATGGTCAACCTCCCCGATCGGCATTCGCCGATACACCTGCCGGCACGAGAGCTGTTCAATCGGCCGATCGTTATCTTCGTCACGGTCTGCACGCAGAAGCGCAAGCCGATCCTGGCCCAGGCGGACGTTCATGAACTGCTGCGCAAGGCCTGGACAGAGGCGTCGATGTGGCAGATCGGCCGCTACGTGCTCATGCCGGACCATGTGCACCTTTTCTGTGCGCCGGGCAGCGCGGACGCGCCGCCCTTGAGCAACTGGGTGCAGTTCTGGAAATCCCACGCTTCCAGGCACTGGCCCCGGCTTCATGAACATCCGATCTGGCAGAAATCGTTCTGGGACACGCAACTGCGCGCGGGTGAGTCTTATTCAGCGAAATGGGAGTACGTGAGGTTGAACCTAGTCCGCAAGGGATTGGTCGGCAATCCGCAGGATTGGCCGTTTGCGGGAGAAATCAACGAGTTGCCTTGGTGGTAACCGGGTACCAAATCCGTCCGCCAACGCCAGGAAAGGCAAAATTGCGGACGCGACGGAGCGCGTCCCTCCGGGGGCGCTCGGAGGGCCCCGCTCTGTCGGGGCCGTGCAAAAACGACGGCCATCAGGCACGCCATCGCGGACGCGACGGAGCGCG
>CALLOB010000002.1 GCA_938005315.1 uncultured Phycisphaerae bacterium | reverse complement strand
ACGCCCGCCGGCGTGCGCCTCGCTCCGGAGGTCAAGTGCCTGCTGGGCTTTGCGGACCTCCCCCGGGTCATCCAGCCTGGGGCGCCGGCCTCGATGCTGCTCAACGCGGCGCTGATCGACGAGATGACCTATTTCCGGGGGATCCGGCTGCTCGGCCCGGCCCGGCACCTGCTCATCGAGAACGGCCGTTGCAAGTTGCGACGTTACTGGCGAAGACGCTTCCGTACAGATCCGGACGCCCGCCCGCCGACCTCCGTTGAACTCGCCGAACGCGTCATCCACGCGGTGGCCGACCACCTCGGACACTTCCGCCGGCCGGCGCTGGCCCTCAGCGGCGGACTGGATTCGCGGCTCATCCTCGCGGCCGTCCACCGCCTGGGCATGAACATCGAGGCCGTGACCTGGGGCACCGATCACGTCCACGATCCCGACGGCGACCACCAGACGGCCCTGCGGGCCGCCAAACGACTGGGCGTCGCCGTGCGTTCGCTGCCATGCGGTCTGGAAAACTTCATGGAGGGAGCGCGCCGCGCCGTCTGGGTAGACGACGGACTTTCCGGTCATCTCGGGGCCCAGGTTCAGGCCGCTCAGCTCGCTGCGAAACTGGGCGGACGGTACGACGCCCTGGCCTTCGGCAACCAGCTCTTCGACGGCGGTTCCTACTCGATCACCCGGGCCGCGGCCCTCGCCAACGCGGGACTGCACTTCGGACGCGACCTCGGCGTGATCCGCTTCCTGATGCGACCCGAACACGGCCGGGCGGCCATCCGCGACCTGCTGGCCTGGCGCGCGGAGCTGACGGATTCCCCCGACGGGCCGTCGTCGCCGAATGACCTCAAGGACATCCTCTACTGGCAGACGCGGCTGCCGCGGCTGATCACCTCGCAGGCCGCGGTGTATCGCCGGCACGTCGAGTACGTCGCCCCGCTGCTGGATCAGCGGGTGGTCGCCCTGGACGCCGCGTGCACACCCCGCCAGCGCAGCGGCAAGCAGTTCATCGCCCGCTCGGCGACCGAGGCATTTCCCGAAGCGTTTGCCGAACCCATCGCCGCCCGACACAGCCGCACCGACTGGCGCCGTCGGCTGCGGGAGGACAGCCCCCTGCGCCGGGAGCTCTTCCAGGCCCTGATGGATCCGCTGGCGAGTTTCGACGAATGGTTCGACCGCGACGCGATCGCCTGGTGGCTGGCCCGGTTTCCCGGCGGCGATCACCGCCACCGGCTCCGCCCCGCGGGGCGCGGCCGATTCGGCCGGCTGGTCCTGGAGGTGCGCGGACGGTCGGCGGCCCGCGGGCTCAAGCCCCGCCGGTTGATCAGCCTGCTGAACCTCAAGCTGTGGTTCGAGCTGTTCGCGTGAGCCGGCGGCGGGGCTTCTCGCACGGCACCCGCGGGCTGACCGGCGCCGAGCGGAGGATATCGTCCCGGCCTGGCGCCGGACATCGGCGGGCGGTTCACAGGTTTTTCGCAAGCCGCCGCGGAACGAACCGTCCCCAGCCGTTTTCCCCGACGAAACGTCCGCCGTCCACGATCATCCGGCCGCGGCAGAAGGTCTTCTCCGCGAAGCCGGCCAGCCGCCGACCCTGGAAGGGGTTCCAGTCGGCGTTGGTTTCCATTTTCCGCCAGTCCACAAGGGTTGTGCGTCGCGGGTCGATGATCACCAGGTCGGCGTCGGCCCCGCGGGCGATCACCCCCTTGCGCGGATACAGCCCCATGATCCGGGCGGGGTTCTCGCACAGGCAGGCGACCATCTGCGGCAGCGTCAGCCGGCGCCCGCGTACACCGTAGGTATAGACCGCCGGCAGCAGCGTCTCCAGCCCGGGCATGCCCATCGGGATCTTCGTCCAGTCGCCCTTCCAGGCGGCCTTCTGACGGCGGGTGAAGGTGCAGGTGTCGGTGCTGACCACGCTGATCTCGCCGCCGCGCAGGCCCTGCCAGAGCCGCCGCTGATCGGCCGGCTTCTTGAGCTGGGGGCAGGTGGCGTACAGATGGCCGTCGGGTTGCGAAAAGACCGAGTCGTCCAGCACCAGATACTGAGCGCAGGTCTCGGCCGCCACGCGCACGCCGCGCCGCCGGGCGTCGCGCACCAGGTCGGCGCCCTCGCCGGTGGACATGTGCACGATGTACAGCCGGCCGCCGGTGACCTCGGCCCAGCGGATCGCCCGGGCGACGGCCTCGGCCTCGACGAAGTTCGGCCGGCTCATGGCGTGCAGCCGGGCCCCGTAGCGGCGCATCATCGCCGGCGTGTGGAACTGCTCGATCAGCCGGTCCAGCACCCGGGCCGACTCGGCGTGCACCAGCAGCATCCCGCCGGCCCGGCGCGTGATCTGAAGGGCCTCATAGAGCGTGCCGTCGTCGGATTCCCAGCCCTGCGAGGCATAGATCATGAACGCCTTGACCGTCGGCACGCCGCGCTTGACCACGCCGGGGATCTGCGCCGGGTGCCGCCTGGGGTCCGTAAGGCAGACGTGAAAGGCGTAGTCGATGCAGGCCTTGCCCGCCGCCTTGGCCGACCAGGCGTCCAGGGCGTCGTTCAGCGACTCCCGGCCGGAGGGAATGGCGAAATCGATCACCGTGGTCACCCCCCCCCGGGCCGCGGCCCGCGTGCCGCTGTCGTAGTCGTCCGAGGACACCGTACCGCAGAAGGGCATGTCCAGGTGAACGTGCACGTCGATCACGCCCGGCAGAACATATTTGCCGGACGCGTCGATCACCCTCGCCGCCGACCCCGCCCGGCGCTCCAGCCCGGTGCCCACCGCGGCGATGCGCTCGCCCCGCACGCCCACGTCCGCCCGGCGCAGTCCTGAAGACGAGACGACCGTTCCACCGACGATCAGCGTGTCGAATCCCATACCCGCTTCGCCCGACGCCCGCGCCGCACCCGACCGCACCGCCTGTCAGGTCATTATTGGCGGAGGCCCGGGCAACGGCAAACACCACGCTGCCGCGCCGGCCTGAAATGAAGAACGAACGCCGCCGGGCCATCCCGGTCGGCGTCCGTGCCGTTCGTCCGGCAATGAAGGAAGTGAGGAGATCCGGCCCTCAGGCGGATGCGTCGCCGGCCCGGCTCGCAGTCGCGGCCGCGGCCGCCGAGACCGAAACGATGTCGTCGCTGCTGAGCACCTTGTCGATGTCCAGCAGGATCTTGACCTCCTCGCCCACCTTGCCCATGCCCAGGATGAACGAGGTGTCCACGTCCGCGCTCATCGACGGCGGCGGCTCGATCTCCTCGCCGGCGATGTCCAGCACCTCGGAAACCGTGTCCACGATGATCCCGATCTCCTTGCCGACGTCCACCACGATGATGCACGTCTGGTCGGTGTGCTCGGCTTCCGGAAGCCCGAACTTCAGACGCAGATCGATCACCGGGATGACCTTCCCCCGAAGGTTGATCACCCCCTTCATGCAGACCGGCATGCACGGCACCGCGGTGATCGCCAGCAGACCGATGATCTCGCGGACCTTCAGGATCTCGACCCCGTACTCCTCCTCGGCGAGCTTGAACGTCAGATACTTGCCGCCCTTGTCGCAGGCGAGGCCTCCGGCCAGGCCGGGGGCTTCCAACACGCTGGTGGTCATGTCGATTCACCTCTCTGGGACTTGCGGGTTCAGGTCACGTCTGTTGCAGAATCGACCAGCCCGGACTCCGGCTTGAACGTTGCCCGGCCTCGAAAACCGTCCGGCCCGCCCGACGGACGTCCGGAAACCCTCGCCCCGGACCCGACTGGAAGGTCGAACCAGCCGGCAGGCGAACGGCCGCCATGACCCGCCCCGCAAGCTTGAGGAACCGCCGAACTTGGTCGGAGCTCAGACGACCCCGCAGGGCAATCCGCTCCCCGCTCACCGGACCGCCCGGCGGCGACCGGTAACCTCTGACGCGCGGAAAAAACCTCCCCGATTGGATTGAAGTCGCTGGACATGCCTGGGCCGGGGGAGCGAGCCGGGCCGATGGAACGGCCGGGCTGGATGTGACCGCAGGAGCGACCGGTCCGACGGGACCAGCCTTTGCCTTGCCCGGCAGGTCCGACCCGCTGAACCCCACGTCGACCGCTGCGACGGCTTCAACCTCCCGACCCGACTGCCGATGGCCGCGACGTCCACGGCCCCATCCACACGCTACGGCCCGCCTGACGGCGGTTAGTAGCCGCGCCAATTTGTCAGACGCTAGCGGTTCGACACGGGCCAGTCAAGCCCCCCAGACCCTCTTGCGGGCCATCGCGGACGGCCGATCACCGTGGCCCAAAGTCCGCAAACAAGCTCCTTGAGGGATCTTCAGGACGGGTCGCTGCGATCGTAAGCTATTTCCTTTTATAATCTTAGTGTGAATGCTCTTTCGTATCGCAAGGCTTCGGGCAGTCCATCGGCAGGCCGGGATGTCGATCCGTAAGCCGCCGGGAACCTGATCTGAGAAGTGGTTCGCCGGCCCTTAAGACCCGATACAGGGACAGGCCATTGCCCAGGCGGCCTTGGCCCTGAGGGCGCCCCTCGGTCCGGCGGGCAGCCGGCCGCCCCCAAAGCGACCCGCCCCGCATTCCGGCCCGGCCACAGGGGCCGCGGAAACGGGCCTGAGCGCCCGACCCGGTCCTACAGGAGAACGGCTCATGTCCGCTTCGAATCAGGTCGTGATGATTCTGGAACCCTCCCGGCTGCTCCGACAGGCGGCTTCGCAGGCCTGCATCCGGCTTGGCGCACAAGTCCGGATCGTGCCTGAGGTAGGCAAGGCCCTGAGTCTGATCGGCAAGAGCAAGCCCACGGCCATCATCACCGCCATGGAACTGCCCGGCCTGTGCGGGGGCTCCCTGATCGCCGCCCTGCGTGCCTGCATGCACCACCGGGCGATTCCGATCGCCCTTCTAACCGCCAACGAAGCCCGGGCCCGTGAGCAGCTCTACTTCAAGCCCGACGCGATCATCCGCAAGGAAAGCAATCTGGCCACAGCCGTGGCCGAGTTTCTCACAGCCTTCGGCGTTGGCTTGCACCGCGACCGGACCGAATCGTCGGGGACGCGCAAGCTCTTGTCGGCCAACATCCTCCTGGCGGAGGACTCGACCATGGTGCACCGGCTGATCAGCCGTTTTCTGCACGTGGCCGGGGCGGAGGTGGTGGTGGTCGAGGACGGGGTCCAGGCGGTGGAGGTGGCCAGCGAGCACCCCTTCGACCTGGTGCTCATGGACATCGAAATGCCGCGGATGAACGGTCTGGAGGCCGCCCGGATCCTGCGGGAGCGTGGGATCGAGGTGCCGATCATCGCGACGACCGCCCACAGCGGGGATTCCTTCCGCCTGGAGGCCGAATCGGCCGGCTTCGACGATGTCATCACCAAGCCCATCGACGCCGAAACGATCGTCGCCAAGTGCGCCGAGCACCTGCAACGATCCCGCGCCCAGCTGGAGGCGGTTGGCGGCGGCTGAGGCCGGCGAATCTTCAAGCTTTGGCCAGTCAAGGCTTTACGTGCGGCCCGCCGTCCCGAATCCCGCGATCCTGAAATGGGTGAGTCGGCCGGGCTGCCGACCCTGCATGCCGGAGCGCTTCACGGTCTGGGGGTCGAGGGTGCTGGGCGCGGGCGGTCCCGTTCGAATGGGGGGCGGATTCCCGGATTGTAAGCACTATGGAATTCTGCAGTTGCGTTGGCGGGCGGGACCGGGCTCGGCTACCATCATGAGGTTTGCACGCCGGCGAACGCGATTCGGGCCGGAGAACCGCAGGGCAAGGTGAGCAGCGCGACTTTCTCAGAGCTGATACGCGAACGGGTTCTGGTACTCGACGGTGCCATGGGCACCAGCGTGCATAGTTTCGACCTGCCCTTGT
Organism: uncultured Phycisphaerae bacterium; assembly: GCA_938005315.1. Lineage (GTDB taxonomy): Bacteria > Planctomycetota > Phycisphaerae > UBA1845 > PWPN01 > CALLOB01. The sequence continues at coordinate 39,785 of CALLOB010000002.1, read as the reverse complement.
CGGACTACCGAGGTCTGGAGAACTGCACCGAGATCCTGTGCCTGACCCGCCCGGACGTGATCCGGGAGATCCACGCCAGCTTTCTGCGGGTCGGCTGCGACGCGGTGGAGACCAACACCTTCGGGGCCAACAAGGTGGTGCTGGCCGAGTTCGGTCTGCAGGACCGGGTCCGGGAGCTCAACCGGGTGGCGGCCACGCTGGCCCGGGAGGTCTGCGCGACGTTCAGCACCCCGGACCGGCCGCGTTTCGTGATCGGCTCGGTGGGACCGGGCACCCGGCTGGTCTCCCTGCGACAGACCACCTTCGACGTGCTGGAGGACAGCTACGCCGAGCAGGTTCGCGGCCTTCTGGACGGCGGCATCGACGTCCTGATGATCGAGACCTGCCAGGACATCCTGCAGTGCAAGGCGGCGATCGCCGGCGCCGAGATCGCCTTCGCAGAGGCCGGGCGGCGGGTGCCGATCATCGTGCAGGTCACGATGGAGACCACCGGCACGATGCTGGTAGGCACGGACATGGCCGCGGCCCTGACCGCCCTGGACGCCTACCCGCAGATCGAGGCGATCGGCCTGAACTGCGCCACCGGCCCGCAGGAGATGAGCGAACACGTCCGTTATCTGGGCGGCAACAGTACCCGCCCGATCAGCGTGGTCCCCAACGCCGGGCTGCCGCAGCTGGTCGAGGGCCGCACCCGTTATCCGCTGACGCCGGCCGAACTGGCCCGCTGGCTGCTGGAGTTCGTGGAGCAGGACGGCGTGAGCATCGTCGGCGGCTGCTGCGGGACGACCCCGGCGCATCTGGCCGCGGTCGTCGAGGCGGTCCGCGGCCGGCGCCCGCGGATGCGGGACGTCCGCCCCGAACCGAGCGTCTCGAGCCTGTATCAGTCGGTTCCCATCCGCCAGGACAATAGCTTCCTGATCATCGGCGAGCGGACCAACGCCAACGGCTCGAAGAAGTTCCGCGAGCTGCTGGCCGCCGAGGACCTCGACGGCATGGTGCAGATGGCCCGCGAGCAGGTCCGCGGCGGCAGCCACATGATCGACGTCTGCACCGCCTATGTGGGGCGGGACGAGCTGGCGGACATGAGCCGCCTGATCGGCCGCTACGCGACCGAGGTACCCGTGCCGCTGATGATCGACTCGACGGAGCCCCCCGTGATCGAGGCGGCGCTGAAGCTGGCCGGCGGCAAGTGCGTGGTCAACAGCGTCAACCTGGAGGACGGCGAGAAGCGCTGCGCCGAAGTGCTGCCGCTGTGCCGCAAATACGGCGCCGCCGTCGTGGCCCTGACCATCGACGAGGAGGGCATGGCCAAGACCGCCGACCGCAAGGTCGCCATCGCCCGGCGGATCTATCGCCTGGCGGTCGAGCGGTACGGGATGAAGCCCACGGACATCCTCTTCGACCCCCTGACGTTCACCATCTGCACGGGCAACGAGGATGACCGCCGCCTGGGGCTCGAGACGCTCGAGGCCATCCGGCGGATCAAGGCCGAGCTGCCCGAGTGCCACGTGCTGCTGGGGGTCAGCAACATCAGCTTCGGCGTCAAGCCCGCCGTGCGGCACGTGCTCAACAGCGTCTTTCTGCACTATGCCCGCGAGGCCGGGCTGGACGCGGCCATCGTGCACGCCGCGGGCATCCGGCCGCTGTTCCAGATCGAAGAGGAGCTCCGCGAACTGGCCCGGCGGCTGATCTTCGACGAGCGCGACGGCGGCGATCCGCTGGCGGCGCTGCTGGACCGGCTGTCGGATGCGTCCGCGCGCCCGGAAGCGGCCGCCGCCCGCCCGGCGTCGCTGGAGGAGCGACTCAAGCGGCGGATCATCGACGGCGATCGCACCGACCTGGCCGCCGACCTGGACGAGGCCCTGCAGCGTTACCGCCCGCTGGAGATCATCAACGACCTGCTGCTGCCGGGGATGAAGGTGGTCGGCGACCTGTTCGCCTCCGGCGAGATGCAGCTGCCGTTCGTACTCCAGTCGGCCGAGACGATGAAGGCCTGCGTGGCCCACCTCGAACCGCACATGGAGAAGACCGCCGGCGGCGGCAAGGGCTCCATCGTGCTGGCCACGGTCAAGGGCGACGTGCACGACATCGGCAAGAACCTGGTGGACATCCTGCTGACCAACAACGGCTACACGGTCTACAACCTGGGCATCAAGCAGCCGATCAACGCGATCATCGACGCCTGGCTCGAGAAGAAGGCCGACGCCATCGGACTGTCCGGCCTGCTGGTCAAGAGCACGCTGGTGATGCGCGACGACCTGCTGGTGCTCAACGAGCGCGGACTCAGCCCCCCGGTGATCCTCGGGGGCGCGGCCCTGACCCGCCGATACGTCGAGCAGGACCTGCGCGCGATCTACAAGGGACCACTCTACTACGCCAGGGACGCCTTCGACGGGCTGAGCCTGATGGAGCGGATCGTCCAGGGCGTCGAGCCGGCCCCGGCCCCGCAGCCCCGGCCGGTCGCGGCCGTCCCGGACAAGCCTCAGGAGACGGTCGAGGCGCTCAGCGATATCGCCCGCGACGCCCCCGTGCCCAGCCCGCCGTTCTGGGGAGCCCGCGTCCTGGAGCACATCCCGCTGCCGGCGGTGCTGCCCTACATCAACGAAACCATGCTCTTCCAGGTGCAGTGGCAGTACCGCAAGCGCGGGCGATCGGCCGAGGAGTTCGATCGCTATCTCGATGCGGAAGTCCGGCCGATCTTCCGGGCTCTGGCCGCCCAGTGCCAGGCTGAGGGCATCATCACGCCTCAGGCAATCTACGGCTACTGGCCGTGCCGCAGCGAGGGCAACGACCTGGTGGTCCTGGACCCCTACGACCACGAGCGCGAACTGGTCCGGTTCACTTTTCCGCGACAGCGACGCGCACCTTACTGGTGCCTGGCGGACTTCTGGCGGCCGGCGGAGGCCGGCGAGCCGGACGTGGTGGCCTTCTCGATCGTCACCGCGGGGCGCCGGGTCAGCCAGACCGCCCACGAGTGGCTGGCCGCCAACCGCTACCGCGACTACCTCCATCTGCACGGGCTGGGGGTCGAGACCGCCGAGGCCCTGGCCGAGTACATCCACAAGCAGGTGCGCATGGAACTGGGCATCGCCGGACGCGACGCCCGCGACATCCGCGACCTGTTCAAGCAGGGCTACCAGGGCAGCCGCTACAGCTTCGGCTATCCGGCCTGCCCGAACCTCGAAGACCAGCGTCTGCTCTGGCCTCTGCTGCGGCCCGAGCGCATCGGCGTGACCCTCACCGAGGAGTTTCAGCTCGAACCCGAGCAGAGCACCTCGGCGATCATCGCCCACCACCCGCAGGCGCGCTACTTCAAGGCCCCCTGAACGGGCCGACCGACCCCCGGCCGGCTCAGGGTGTGACCAGCATCAGGAACTCCAGGTTGCCACGGGCCCCGGGCAGCGGGCTTTCGATCGTCCGGCTCACCTTCAACCCCAGCCCGGCGATCTCGGTCCGCACGGCCTCCATCGTCCGCCGGGCCGCCTGCGGATCCAGCACGCCGCGGCGGAGCAGCCGGCGATCGCACTCGTAGTGGGGCTTGATCAGCGAGATGATCCGCCCGGCGGCGCTCAGCAGGCCGGCCGCCGGCGGCAGAATGTGACGTTGTCGGGTCCAGCCGACGTCGATGGTCACCAGGTCCGCCGGCTCAGGCAGCACGACGTGCATGGCGTTGGTCCGCTCCATGACCACCACGCGCGGATCGCGCCTGAGGTTGTAGGCCAGCACGCCGTAACCAGTGTCCACCGCGTACACCCGGGCCGCCCCGCGACGCAGCAGGCAGTCCACGAAACCGCCGACGTTGCTGCCCAGGTCCGCGCAGATCAGGCCTTGCGGATCGATATTGAAAGCGTCCAAGGCCGCAGCCAGCTTGCCGCCGGCGCGGCTCACATAGGGGGTCGGCTCGGGCGGCGTGCTCATGGCCGCAAACCTCAGGAGGGAACGCCGCCGGCGGGGCGCGGTACCCGGGGAGGTGCGGCGCGGCGTCAGCTCCTGGCGGCCAGGGCGTTGTAGCGGCGCTGCAGGAGGGACTTGCGGCGGGCAGCGGTGTTCTTGTGAATCGTCCCCTTGGCGGCTATCTGGTCGACCTTCTTAATCGCCGACTTCAAGGCCTCGGCCGCCTTGGTCTTGTCGCCGCTGGCGAGCACCTGGTTGAAAGCCCGAAGCTCGGCCTTGATGGCCCCTTTGCGCGCCCGGTTGCGCGCCCGGTGTTTGGCGTTCTGGCGGATCCGCTTCTTGGCGGACAGGGAGTGGGCCACGCGTAACCTCCTGAAATAGAATAACTTAGGGCCCTCTTCCTGGGGCCGGACGACCCGTCCTCAGCCGGCCTTCTGGCGGCTCTTGAGGTCGTCGATCCGCTTGCGGACATCTCCGTTGCGGTAGTTGTAATCCCATTGTATGAGCTGCCCGTAGACTTTCAAGGCGTCCTCGATCCGGCCGTCGGCCTCGCAGGCCCGCCCCAGCCAGTAGTGCAGTTCCTTGCCCAGCTTGTCGTCGGGGATCTCGTAATTGGCCACCGCGTCCCGGAAGGTGTCGATGGCCTGCGAATGATAACCCTTCTCATGGAAGCATCGCCCGACGTACAGGCTGCAGTCGAAGCGGTTCTTGGGGTCGGCGCGGGCCTCCTGCAGCACCGGAATGGCTTCGTCGTAACGACCGGCCTTGAACAGCCTGATTCCGTACTGGTGCCGCATCCGCAGGTCGGTGGGATACTCGCGGACCCGCTCCCTGTAGACCGCCAGCTCGAAGCGCAGGCGTTCGGTCCGGGCCTTGAGAATCGCCTGGCGGTCTCCGGACTCCTCGGCCGCCCGCACCGCGCGGTTGTGCTGTCGGATGCGGATGTCATCGGCCCGCATCTTGTAACGGTAGTTCTTCGACTTTTCGTAGGCTTTCAGGAGGATGCCGATCGCCTGGGTTTCCTCGTCGGAACGCTCGCGGCGGCAGAGCAGGTCCACCAGGGCGTTGACCGCGTGCATGCTGTCGGGCTCGGCCTCGTAGTCGCGGCGGGCCTTGGCGATGAGCTCGTCCAGCCGCTCCTCGGCCTGGATCACCCGGTCGCGATCGTGGAGGTCGCGCTGCGACTGGGCATCGTCCACCGAGTCCACGAACGAGCTGGCGGTCTGGAATCGGCCCTTGCGGATGGTGAGTTTGCCGGCCACGTCGCGGTGATCCGTGGAGACGGCCATGTCGGTCGGGTACAGGGCCTTGAGGCGGCCGAGGGCCGCCACCGCCCGCTCGGTCGCGGCGATGGACAGCGTCAGGTCGGTCTCCTCGCAGCGATCGCCGATCTCCTCGTAGGCTTCGCGCAACAGACGATAGCGCGCCGGATTCGGCTTGGCCTCGTGGTCGGCGGCGTCGGCCAGGATTTCGCCGATCCACATGGCGGTGGCATACAGGCGGCCCTTGACGGCGGCCCGGAGCATGGCCTCCATGTAGGCGATGTTGTGCGGGTCCCTGGCCAGCAGGCTCTCGGCGGCCAGCATGGCCTTGACCGGGTCGCCGCCGGCGGTCTTGAACCTCATCTGTTCGGTGAACGAGATCTTCTGCTTTCCGCGAAACAGGGCCGCCGCCCGGCAGGGCTTGTGCCCCTCCTCGACGGCCTCGGGCCAGTGCGCCAGCCCGTTGAGATACATCTGGATGGCGTAATCGTAATCCTTGCGCTGGGCCAGCTCCTGGCCCCGCTGGAAGCAGCGCCGCGCGTTCTCGATCGCCTGCGGGCTGAACACCGGGATGCCGGCCTCGCCCGACGGCTTATTGGACTTCCTGAACATCGGATGTCGCCACAATGGCGGGCGGCCCGCCCGCTTCGGCCGGTCGCCGGGGAGCACCTCGGGGCGTTCCGACGACGGTGTCGGCTCTTACCAGATCCTATCGACCCGGGCAGTCGGGTCAAGCCGCAGTTGGCGCTGCCAGCGGGGGGTTCCGCTTCGGCCGCCCCGGCGCGAGGCCGGCGACCTGCGGCGGCGGGTGTCCGGGAGCCCCCGCGGCGGGCTATAATGGCGGTGCCGCCGCCGTTGCGGCTTGCGAGATCCTTCAATGCGTGCCCAGGCGCTGTACGACCGACTGCCCGAGCGCATCGTGACTTATCCCGATCCGGTGCTGCGCGAGCGTTGCCGACCGGTGGAACAGTTCGGCGAAGCCCTCGAGCCGCTGGTCCGGCGCATGCTGGAGCTGATGAAGGCCGGCCGGGGCGTGGGGCTGGCGGCCCCGCAGGTCGGTCTGCCGCTGCGGCTGTTCGTAGCCAACCCCAGCGGGCGGCCGGACGACGACCGGGTCTACGTGAACCCGCGAATCGTGGAGGCCCGCGAGCCGGTTGAGGCCGAGGAGGGCTGCCTTTCGCTGCCGGAGGTGCACATCCTGGTGAAACGCGGACGGTGCTGCACCATCCAGGCCCGGGATGTCCGTGGAGAGGCTTTCGAGGAGACCGGCTGCGACCTGCCGGCCCGCATCTGGCAGCACGAGATCGACCACCTCGACGGCCGGTTGCTGATCGACCGCATGACCGCCGCCGACCGCTTCGAGAACAAGGCCATCCTCGCCGGACTCGAGGCCGCTTACGCCCGCCGTCGCAGAACCCGCTCCCGCAGAGCCGCCGGGAAATGAACGTCCCCCGCCCCGCCGGCGCCGCAGATCGCCTCCCGGGGCGCCAAGCCGCGCCGGTCTCAGTCGGATGCCGCCGGATGCGTGGTCAGGGCCCTCTCGATCTCCGCGGCGGCCCGGGCGATGCGGGCCTTGCGCATCTGGTTCAGTCGCTCCGGAAGGTCGGCTTCGCGGAGGAAGAACGCGAACTGCATCCCGCCCGGCAGAGGGAATGTGATCTGGCCGACGATCGGGTTGGTGCGCAGATCCTGCAGGGTCCTCAGGGCCTGCTCGTCGGCCGAGCCGCCGGCGACGGTCGCGTAGCCCATCGGGCTGGCCGCGATGCGCAGGCCCTGCGGCTCGATGATGTAGCTTAGACCGGTCTCGGCGGCCACCACCTCCAGGGCCTGGCAGATGGTCATGTTGTTCACCGACAGCGAGAACTGCCGCACCGTCTCCTGCGGCAGACCGGCCAGCACGCCGGGCTCCATCTTGAGCAGCACGCCCGCCCGGGCCGCCAGATCCAGCAGCGCGTCCTTGAGGTGAATGCGGTCGTAACGCAGGGTCACGCGAGTATTGAGCTGGTCCTCCACCTGCCGCGTCCGCGTCAGGATCGTCACTTTGCCGTCCTCGGGCCGCCAGGTCCAGCCGTGGCGTTCGCAGGCCAGCTCGAGCACCTCGGCCGCCGGGCCAGGCCCCACGGCTTCAGCCAGCTCCAGCAGGATCCGGCGGTTGGCCTCCGCGTCGCGCTCGGGCATGTCGAGAAAACGGTAGGGCAGCGAGGCAGCGAACTCGGGGCTCCACGGCCTGGCATGGAGCTGCTCCAGAAGCTCGAGCTCCTCCCAGGTCGCCCGACGGCAGAGCCGCCGCAGCGCCGGCGCGGGCGTCACCTCGACCCGGTCGGCCCGAACCTCGAAACGCAGGCCCGCCGGCCGCAGGATCGCCTCCAGGCTGACCCGAAGCGGCTGGTCCTCGATGCGCGCCGAAAGCATCGTCTGGGAACCGTAGGGAAGGAATGCCAGTGTCTCGTCACTGATCGCGATCGGAATGCCGGTGCTGTCGGACAGGGCGGTCAGCGCCTGGCGGATCGGAGCGTTCTCCACCATCAGGCGGGTCTTCTGGTCCAGGGACTGCAGGATCAGCACCGAAAGCTCGTTCTCGCCGGCGGACGGGCGCGGCGCGGCCCCCGGCGGTTCGGCGGACCAGGCCCGTTCCCCGCCGGCCGCCCAGAGCCCCACGGCGGCCAGACATGTCAGACGGGCGACGATCGAAGCGGTTGGCATGAGCCACTCCATGTCGAAACGGACTTCCGCGGGCTGCGTTCTGCGCCTTTGGCGGCCGCGGAACCGCATCCGTCGGAGACTACGGAGACTACAGCGCCGCCGCGTCCAGCAACGCCCGGTAGGCGCCTTCATCCCGGTTCACGCCGGCGATGTACACAAAGTTCGAGGGGACGGCAAGCTCGGCCGCGTCCCGGGCCCGGACCCGGTCGGCCAGCTCCTGCGAGCGTGCAAAACGCACCTCGATCGCCCCGGAGGTCGCGCCGGACCCGGCCGCTTCCGCGGGCCTGACGAACCGCACGGCCAGCACAGCGGCGGCCGGTGCGTCGGCCACCGCATCGGAGGCGGAAACGACCGCGTCCGGAGCGGGGCCACGTTCGCCGGGCACCGTTTCGTCCGCGGCCGGAGCCGGCGGCTGCGGAGCCTGGGCCAGCGGGGCGGTGCGCAGCGGCCTGATGTCGCCGGGAACGCGCGACCAGACGAGCAGAGCGATCGCTGCCGCGGCCGCCAGCGGAACCAGCGCCCACAAAGGCGACGGGATGCGGAACACCCGGACCGCCGGACTCCGCTCGGCGGCCACCGCCTGCATCAGACGTTCGTGAAAGGCGGCCTGATCGAACTGCGGACGCGAGTCGCGGCAGGCCCTCAGGGCCGCCTCCAGCCGCACCAGCCGGTCGTAAGCCGCCTTGAGGTCCGGCTCGGCCTCAAGCCGGCGGCGCAGCATGGCCTCCTGGTCGGCATCCAGATCGCCGTCCAGCAGCCGGTTCAGCAGGAACTCGTCTTGTGTGGAGACCCGAATCCTCATCGACCACTCGTTTCTCGCGATGCCGGGCGTTTGTCCGCGACGCCGCCCGCTTTCGGCTCACGCCTCCAGTTGATCGCCCAGCATCTCACGCAGCCTCCTGCGGGCCTGAAAGACGTGCCACTTCACGTTCTCCAGGCTGCATTGCAGAAGCTCGGCGATGTCCTTCTGGGGCCAGCCCTCGATGGTGAACAGGACCAGCGCCAGCCTCTGCTTGTCCGGCAGACGCTCGAGAGCGGCCTGAATGACGCCGGCGAACTCCTGACCCTCGACCCGGCGATCCGGCCCGAGGGTGCCGGTCATCGGTTGGCCGTCGCTGCCGGTCGCGCCGTCGGTTCCCCATTGCTCATCCAGCGTGAGCGTCGGACCGGCCCTCCGGGAACGCCGGGCGTTGAGGGACAGGTTGCTGACAATCCGTAGCAGCCAGGCTCCGAATCGCCGGGGGTCCTTCAGTCGCCCCAACGAGCGATAAGCCCGCAGAAACGCATCCTGTGCGACCTCGGCGGCGTCGTGGCTGTTGCCGAGCAACCGATAGGCCGTCGCAACCGCCTGTCGCTCATAGGCTTGGGCCAGCTTCCCGAAGGCCGCCTTGTCCCCCGCCAAGGTCGCCTGAACCCAGGCGGCATCCCGCTCGGCCGTGCCCTCGGTGAAGCCTGGACGGTCTGGTCCGCTCATGGAAATAGACACAACGCGGGGGAAACGGTTAGATGAGGCCGTGCGCAGGTCACGGGACGCTCAGGTTACCGGTCCGAACCGGCCGCTGTCAACGAGCTGGAAAGGTTCGGCTTGAAATAGCATCGGACGAACAATACGCGGTCGGCCAAGACGATCACAGGTGTGTGTGAATGAATGAGTTACACACGATCGCCAGCGTAAGGACCTGGCTGGATCCGCTGCGGCGGGCGGGTCGGCGAATCGGCTTCGTGCCCACGATGGGGGCACTGCACGAAGGCCATCTGTCGCTTATCAGGACGGCGCGATCAGGAACGCAAGTCGTTGTGGTTTCGATTTTTGTAAATCCTACACAATTCGGGCCGAATGAGGACCTGGACCGCTATCCGCGCACGCTCGAGGCCGATCTGGAGGCCTGCCGGCGGGAGGGGGTGGACGGGGTTTTCGTGCCTTCGACCGCCGAAATGTACGCTCCAGACGCATCGACGGATGTGACGGAAAATCGCCTGAGCAAGGGCTTGTGTGGGACCCACCGCCCGGGTCATTTTCGAGGGGTCACGACGGTGGTGGCCAAGCTGTTCAACATCGTGCAGCCGGATGTGGCGTATTTCGGGCAAAAGGACGCCCAGCAGGCCGCCGTGATCCGCAGGATGGTGCGCGACCTGGACTTTCCGGTCGAGGTGATGGTCTGCCCGACGGTGCGCGAACCGGACGGGCTGGCCATGTCCAGCCGCAACCGGCTGTTGTCCGCGGAGGACCGTCGCCGGGCGGTTTGCCTTCCCGATGCGCTGCGATGGGCGGTTCGTCAGGTGGAGGGTGGAGAGCGACGGGTCGAGGTGCTGGTTGCGGGCGTGCGGGAACGGATTGCGGCCGGCGGGCCGTGCGCGATCGACTATGTCGAAATCGTGGGCGCCGAGGACCTGCAGCCGGTGGCGACGGTGAGCGGGAAATGCCTGCTGGCCGCGGCGGTGCGGATCGGGGGGGTCCGGCTGATCGACAACATGCCATTGGACGCGGTCTGACGCCCTGATTACCATGGACGGTTACGCAGCCGATGGAGGAACCGCGGTAACGCGATGTGGCCGACGCTTTTCAGATTGCCCTGGCTGGAAATTCCGATCCGCAGCTACGGTCTGATGCTGATGATCGGTTTTCTGGGCGGTACGTGGTGGGCGGCACGGCGTGCCGCCCGGACCAAGTGCGACCCGGACCTGGTGATCAACCTCGGCTTCGTGGCGCTGGTGTTCAGCGTGATCGGCGCGCGGGCCTTTTACGTCATCCACTACTGGGACCGGAGTTTCGCGGGGCGGGGCTTGAAGGCGGTGATCGACATCACCGCCGGCGGGATGGAGTTCTACGGCGGCCTGATCGGGGCGATGATCGCGGTCGTGGCCTATCTGGCGATCAAACGGGCGTCGCTCCGGCTGTACCTGGACATCGTAACGCCGTCGCTGATGTTCGGCATGGGGATGACCCGGATCGGCTGCTTTCTGAACGGCTGCTGCTGGGGCGGGGTCTGCGGGCCGGAGCTGGCCTGGGGGGTGCGTTTTCCATACGCCAGCCCGGTTTTCTATCGGCAGTGGGAGGATCGGCAGGTCAGCGCGCCGGCCGAGCTCATCGTCGTCTTCCGGGACGGCACGCCGGCGCTGCTGCCCCGCGACTTTCCGGAGGAGGTTCCCAGGCCGCTGCGGCAGGCGGAGCGGGAACTGGAAACCGCGGAGCGGGCCGTGGCCGAGGCGACCGCGCGGGGGGCGGATTCCGGGGAACTGGATCGGCTCAGGCAGGTCCGTGACCGGGCCCGCAAGGCCTGGCGCGAGCAGCTGCGACCGGGGGCGCTGTCGGACAACCAGGCGAGGATCTTCGACGTGACTCACGCGTCGCTGGCGGCCATGGCCGCCGCCCGGGATTGCCGCACGCTGGCGGTGCACCCCGCGCAGTTGTACGCCTCGGCGGGCGGGTTTTTCCTGGCCTGGCTGCTGAACGCCCTGTATTACCGCCGCAAGCGGCACGGCGTGGTCTTTGGCGTGCTGTTTCTGACCTATCCGATCATGCGGTTCGTGGAAGAGATCATCCGGGTGGACAACCCCCACGACGCCGCCGGTCTGACCGCCTCGCAGTTCGTCAGCCTGCTGCTCCTGGCGCTGGGCGCCGCCTGGATGCGCGCCATCCGCCGTCTTCCGTTGCGATCGCCGAAGGCGGTGCCGTACAAGCCGCCGGGCGAACAGCCCGGGTCCCGCAGAAAATGACGTGCACCATGGGTCCGTCGGCGCATGCGATTTCCGGCCGACTCCGACGCGGCGCCGGGCCCTGCCTGGCGGTGCTGCTGACCGGCTGTGGGGGTCTGCTGCCGCCGGTGGACGAGGATCTGGTGCTGTCGTTCAACGTCGAGGCCGGTCGTCCGGTGCCGGTCGAGGGTGGTCCGGTCTTCGAGATGACGGACCTGTTCGATGCGGTGCCGGGGCGGACCGGTTCGCATGCCCCGACGATCGCCGCGTTGAACGACGGCGAACTCCTGGCCGCGTGGTACTCGTATACCGGTCCGCACGAACTGGACGGATCAGCGCTGTACACCGCCCGCCGGCCCCTGGGAGGCCGCTGGAGCGAGCCGGAGCTGCATCTGGACCGCCCCGGCGGCGAGGGCAACCCGGTGCTGTACGCCGAGGGCGACCGCGTCTGGATGTTCCAGGCCGTGGTTCCTCATCGCTGGAGCAGCGCCCGCGTCGAGCTTCAGCGCAGCGACGATCGCGGCCGCACCTGGACGGCCCCGCAGGTGGTCAGCGATCGTGTGGGGTCCAACGTGCGGTTTCCGCCCGTCCGCACGCGGGACGGCACCCTTCTGTTGCCCGCGTACGACGAGCTGGTGCGGCAGTCGCTGTTCTACGAATCGCTCGACGGCGAGAACTGGCGGTTGCGTTCCTGGATACGCACGGATGAGCCCCAGGCCAACGGTCAGCCCTCGATCGCGCGGCTGTCGGACGGGCGGCTGCTGGCGGTGATGCGCAACTTCGGGGCGGGTTGGCTGTGGGTAGCGGCCTCGGACGACGACGGGCGGAGCTGGAGCCGGCCGGTCGATGCGCGGCTGGCTCATCCGAATGCCCCCGCGGCGCTGCTGGGGTTGGGCGGCGACCGGCTGCTGCTGGTGTTCAATGACAGCCCTTCCGAGCGGATCCGGCTGACCGCGGCGCTGTCGGCCGACGGGGGGCGCAGCTGGCCGCACCGGCGCGTGCTGGCCGAGGGGCCCGGGCCGGTGGCCTATCCGGCGGCCGCCAGGTCTCCCGACGGCATGATCCACGTGCTGTGGTCGCAGCAGAGGCTGACGATCCGCCACGCGGCCTTCAACGAGGCCTGGATGGTGGCGGAGGGCCCGGCGGAGGGGGAGTGGAAGCCGCGCCCCGCCGCCCGGCCGCGTTGACCTCGCCGGGCCCGGCCGGTAGCCTCGTTCGACCATGGAAGCGAGCTCGTCTCTGAATCCGGCGCGGCCGCTGAGCTTCGTGGAGAAGTGCCGCGTGGTGGTCGCGGCCACGGCCGCGGTGCTGCTGCTGAACCCGGTCGGGTGGGCGGTGGTCGCACCGGCCGATCCGGACATGGGCATCACGTTTGTGCTCCTGCCGGCCGGCGGCATCGGAGCCTGGCCGGAGCTGACCGTGCTGGCCGTGGTGGCCGCGGTGATCGGCACGGCGTTGGCGGGTCGTCGGCTGCCGGAAGCCGGGGTGTTTGCGGCCGCCGTGGGGCTTGCGGCGCTGGCGCTACGGGGTGGCTCGATGAGGATGCTGCTGGCCTATCAGGTAACCCCGGATACCGGTTCGCGGCGGGCCTTCATGTGGGCGATGGCCCTGGACACGCTGATGTGGACCGCCCTGATGGCGGTGGTGTGGGTGGCGGTGATGCTGGTGTGGCGCTGGCTGTGGTCCACCCCGGACGAGGCGGCCGCCGGGGTATCGCCGCCCGTGGCGCGCGGGAGCGGCAAGGATGCGCCAACTGCGGCCGCGGCCTGGTCGCGGACGCCGTGGTCGGGCTGGCCGGCACTGGCGGTGACCGGGCTGGTGGGGTTGTTCGTCATCTGGACGACGATCGCGCGAACGCCGGTGGCGACCATCGCCCGCGGGCAGGTGATCGCTTCAATTGCGGGGGGACTCTACCTGGGAGCGATGGCGGGGCGCTATTTCACGGGCATCGACCGCGCGATCTGGTATGTGGCGGCGGCGCCGGCGATCGCGCTGGTCGGCTGGCTGCTGGGGTACCTGGCCGCGGATATGCGCTGGGCCCAGGTCGGCGGCTACAAGTTCTACGCCCTGCTGGCGATCACGCCGCCGCACAACCTTGCCCGGCCGCTGCCGGTGGAGTACGTGGCCGTCGGGGTGGCCGCGGCGCTGTGCGGTTTCTGGGGCGGCGAGCGCATCGAGCAGGCGGCCCAGGAGGCGGTCTGATGCGGCTGCCGGTTTTCCCGGTCGGCGAGAGCTGGACCACGCTGCGGCGTCGCATGCTCCGGGAGACGGAGGTCTTCCTCGAGGAGGGGCTGCGGCGGCGCGATACGGAGTTCGTGATTCCGGCGATCCGCGTGGGCGCCGGTTCGTTTCCGGCTGACCTGGCGGAGGCCTTCTGGTCGCGGGTGCTGGGGACCTCGTGAGTCCGGCGGGCACGGCGGAGCGAAACGCATGGCGGCGCGAATCGACGAGCAGCAGGTCCGACATATCGCCCACCTGGCGCGGCTGCGTCCGACGGACGCGGAAGTGAGGCTGTTCAGCGAGCAGCTTTCGCACATCCTGGCGTACGTCGAACAGCTCAACGAACTGGACACCTCGGACGTGCCGCCCACGGCCCACGCCCTGCCGGTGCACAACGTTTTCCGCGAGGACGTCCCGGGCGACCCGCTGCCGGTCGATCGGGCCCTGGCCAACGCGCCGCAGCGCGACGGCGACTTCTTCGCGGTGCCCAAGGTCCTCGAGCAGGACAGCGCCTGACCCGGCGTTCGGCGAGGTCTCCAGCCCCCTGCCTTGGGGGCGTTTTCAGGGCGCCGGCCTTCTGAAGGCTGCATCCGGTGTTGCTGCTGCAGCGGCCGGAAGACGCAGTCGCCCGACACGACCTGTCGGTCGGGCGACGACCTGCCCCGACAAGAAGGCCGGGCGTGTAAGAGCTCGGGCCTGGTTGTCTGTGCGCGGGACTCGAGCGCGCCATGGCGGAGGGACACGCCCCGTGACGTTCGCCCCGCGGCCTTGCCGTGTCCATTTTACGCCGCGCCGACGGAGCGCGGCCTTCCGTGGGGCCCGGCGGGCGAAAGACGCTCTTGCGGCTCGCCGGCGTGGTTTTGCGGCCGTCTGAACCGTCGCGAACCCACCGGGGCCGACCGCGGCTCATCCCGGCGCATGCCGGGGAAACAGTGCTAGGGGGACATTCCAGGAAAAGGGGACATTCTACTTTTTTTGGCGTGTCTCAGCGGGGGGATAGGGGGACATTCTGCTTTGTGTGGTGTGTCACGCGCGGCTTCTGGGTTGCCTGGGGCTCAAACGGGGGTAGAATGCCGCCATGCCCCGGACAGCACGAGCATCGGTCGGCGGGATGTGCTACCACGTGATCAATCGCGGCAACGGCGGCCAAGAGGTCTTCCACAAGCCCCAGGACTATGATGCGTTTGTGGGGCTTCTGGCCGAGTCGGTGGAGCGGGTCGAGGTTCGGCTGCTGGCCTACTGCATCATGCCGAACCATTTTCACCTCGTGGTGTGGCCGCGTGGGGACGGCGACCTCAGCAGATGGATGCAGTGGCTGCTCACCGCCCATGTTCGGCGGTACCATCGCCACTACCAGGGCAGCGGTCACGTGTGGCAGGGGCGGTTCAAGGCGTTCCCGATCCAGCAGGATGAGCACCTGCTGACCGTGCTGCGTTACGCCGAGCGGAATGCCCTGCGTGGCGGCCTGGTGGAGCGTGCGGAGGACTGGCCCTGGTCAAGCGTGCGGTGGTGGCGGGATCGACAGCACTGGCCGACGTTTCTGTCGCAAGGGCCGGTCGATCGGGGCCGGCAGTGGCTGTCGCTGGTCAATCGTCCGTTGAGTTCCCAGCAGCTGGAGGCTCTTCGGCGAAGCGTGAATCGCGGGACGCCCTGGGGCAGCCCGGTCTGGCAGAAACGCACGGCCGTTCGGTTGGGCCTGGAGGCGTCGCTGCGGCCGCGTGGCCGGCCCCGGATACGCGCAATCCAGGTGACGGCGGATCAGACAAAGTAGAATGTCCCCTTAACCCCCTCGTCCCAAGAAAAGTAGAATGCCCCTTTTTTTCCAAGAAAAGTAGAATGTCCCCTTTGCTTCCGCGCTTGATGTTGCAGGTGATGTTGCACGCGGTTTGCGCGTGTCGTCTTCTCCGGACGGTGTTTCTCCTGTTTCGGCATTTGCCGACTTCAGACGTGCTCTCACATCCAACCGCCGGTCCGGCGACGTGGGTTGAATGGCGCAAAGAGGCGCCCGGATATGGCGCAGTGTCCGGGAAACCCATCCTGGCGACTTCGGGGGGAGGGGCACGGTCAACAGAGTGGGGACGCCGCGGTCTTCGCGCCCGGTGACATCCTGACGCCTGGCGGCACGAAAGCGACGAAATGCTTGCCGGCACGGGCGTCGGGCGTTATGCTGGATCATGGCGGGCATGGGTCAAGGCTTGAGCCGTCCGGGGGGGCCTTCTTGAGCCGTCCGGGGGGCAGGGCCGGCCCGACTTTCAAATCCGAAGAGGTCCTGTCATCGGTGTCAAGCAGCTGTCTGTCGACCATCGCTCCCCTCTGGCGCCGGGATGCGAGCCCGACAAACGATTCTCGCCGGCCCGGTTGTGCTATGGGGAAGGGAACGTCGCTCAATCCCGGGGGACGGCCTCCCGGGCAGAGCTCGCGTGCCGGCGGGCGGGTGTTCGGGGCCCGTGGTCTCCATTTCAGGATGAACCGGCAACGCCCTTCGCCCTGAACGTTCCCGGGCCGCCCGGGCACACCGGCAGGAGGCAGACCGGCGGAACGAAGGCAGTCGATCAGGAGCGGCCATGGCGAGGCGTCATTTCCTGCATCGCAAACACAAGCCGGAAACCGCGCGGCAGGCGGCCGGAAGGCCGACTGTCGCCAGGCTCCTGGCGCTGCTCGAACAGCACGTGATCGACCGCTTCGCGTACATGAGCATGACGGACGTGCAGGCCGTCGCCCTGGCCGTTTCGGAGCCCGATGAGGAAGACCCCGCCCTGAACCCCTCGCATCCCGCGTGCATTGAGTTTTCCGCAAGCGCCTATTGCCATGAGTCATGGCGTCTGCATCTGGCGAAGCTCAAGCAGCGGCCTGAGACGCACTGGGGAACGTGCCGGCACGGAAGAATCTGCGCGATCATTCCCGTTGTCTGCGGGACGCGATGCCTGGCGGCCGTCAAACTGGCCAGTCCGGCTCCCCTCGACAACAGGGATTTTGCCCGTCTCGTCGAGCTGCTCGAGCTGCTGATCAGGGACTTCACCGTGTCCCACGGCGACTTCCTGCGCCGCGTGTCCGGCGGCATTGATGCCGGCGCAGCGGGCCGCACGGCCACCGACTGCCAGGGCGCCTTGAATCTCCAGCCGACTCACCCTCAGGTCGCCAGGGCGCTGGAGTACATCGCCGCGCACCTGTCCGATCCGGGACTGACCGTTGCTCGGGTGGCGTCGGTACTGGACCTGTATCCGACCTACCTGAGCGAGATCTTCGCGCGGCACGTCGGACAACCCATGGGGCGTTTCATCGCATGCCGGCGAATCGCGCTGGCCAGGACGCTTCTGGCCACGACCGACTGGCAGGTCAAGCGGATCGCGATCGAAACGGGGCACGCCAACCCGAACTGGTTCTGTCACGTCTTCAGTGCTCACACCGGGCTCACCCCTGGCGAGTATCGCAGCGCGAGTCGCGCGAAAGACCCGCCCGTCTCGGACACCTCGGCGTAAATCACCCCTAATCGCATGCCGGAATGCCGGCAGGAGCGCAGGATCCGTCGGATGTCTTCAGTGTTGCTCGGCGCCGTCGTATTGGGGGGATTCCCCGCTTCCACGCCCTGCTATCATGACCGGAGCGGGAGGACCGGCCGTGCCGGTCCAGAGAGCCCGGGCGCGTGCCCGGCAACCCGCCGAAACGGATTGGAGGAGAACGACCATGAAACGCATGATGAAGGCCCGGATGTGCGTGCTTTTGCTGGCGGCAACGGCGGCGATTCCGGTTCACGCCGAGATGGTGTGGAATCCGCCGTGGGTGGAAAACCCGAGCGATCCCCAGTGGTTCGGCGGGGTGGCCACCCACCAGCGATGGGAGTTCGCGGAGAATCCCGGCTTTCCCGTGGCCATGGACAATCCGTTCGGTCAGCCCTACGTCGATTTCAGCCTTGCGACCTACCCGGACATCGTGATCGGCCCGGACGGCCAGACCCTCATCCCCACGTGGCACATCGACCAGGATGGGGGCGGGCTCTTCGTCTACGTGCCGAACAATCCGCTGCCGAACGCCAGGAAAAGCATTTTCATCCAGATCACTTCCGACAAGGGACCGCTGCTGGGCTCTCCTTCCAGCAGCCCAACGGGCACGGTCTCGTACCCTAAACCCGCGATCAATCACAACGGCACGGGCTGGTATACGTACACCGCGCGGATCGATCTGGATTTCAACCCGATCGAGGAGTACATCTTCTACAACTTCCCCGCGAGCACCAACATCTCCGAGCTCGTAGTGGACACGATCTGCGTGCCCGAGCCGGCGGCAACGGCGGGTCTGCTGGCCATGATCGCGCCGGTTCTGACGCGGCGAAAGCCCCGCGGGACCTGATCGCGCATCATCCTGGCGCGGCGATGCATAGCCGTCTTTTCGAAGGGGCGCTTCAGCAGGCGGAAGGCAACAGGGCGCCATTAGAACGCTCCGGAAATAAGGGAAATCACCGTGTCGAGGTGTTTCCGGGGTCTTTGTGCCATCGTCGTGACGACGGCCGCTGCGGGAACGATGACAGCGACGCCGCTATCAGGATTGGGCATGGCCCGAGGCCGGTGAAGACGGTAACGGTCATTCCGGACCGCGGCGCGTTGTCTGGCCCATTCATCCGCGAGAGGCCATTCGCCTGAGGAAGGTCAGTTGTCCCCGGCGGTACCCGCGGCCACGCGGGCGGCGTAGGCTTCACGCAGGCGGCGGGTGATCGGGCCGACCTTTTCGTCGCCGATCGCGTGCCGCTCGATGCGGGTGACGGGCATGACCTCCATCATCGCGTTGGTCAGAAAGACCTCATCGGCGTCCAGCAGGGCGTGAATGGTGCAGGCCTGCTCGCGGATGGTCAGGCCCGCCTCGCGGGCCAGTTCCAGCACCAGCGCACGGGTGATGCCCGGCAGAACCGGCGTGTCCACTGGCGGCGTGATCAGCTCTCCCCCCTTGACCAGGAAGACGTTGCTGATCGAGCCCTCGGCCAGCCGGTTGTCGGGCGTGAACCACAGGGCTTCCCCGCAGTGGCGCTCGGCCGCCACCCGCGTGGCCGCCAGCCGAGGGAAATAGCTGGTGGTCTTGTGCCCGGCCAGCGGATCGTGCGACGACTGGCGGTAATCGTCGCAGATGCAGACGCTCATGCCCTTTTCATAGAGCTCCGGCGGGTATCCGGTCGTCGGCCGGGCGGTCACCAGCACCGTCGGCGGGCCTTCGGGGGTGTCCACATCCGGTGGCGTCACCGTAAAGCGGATCCGGGCCTCCGACAGCTCGTTGGCTGCAAGGACCGCGGTCACGGCGTCGGGGATGGCGTCAAGCGCGGCGCCCAGCTGAAGCCGCAACTTCGCGGCCGAGGCCCGCATGCGCTCGATGTGCGACCGAAGCAGGAACGGCTGCCCGCCATAGGCCCGGAGCGTCTCGAACAACCCCACGCCGTGGAGAAAGGCGGGGTTGGCCACAGACAGCCTGGCGTCGCCGGCGGCGACGATCCGGCCGTTGAGATAGACCTTTTCGCTCACGCTCCCGGTCTCCCCGGCGGGCAGGGTACGGCACCGGCGGCTTCCAGGCCCAGGGCCGCCCGCAGGCCCCGGGCTTTGGCCACCGTTTCTTCATACTCGGCAAAGGGTTGCGAATCGGCGACGATGCCGCCGCCGGCGTGGAGATGGATTTTCCGGCCATCCACGATCAACGTGCGGATGGCGATGTTGAGCACCATCGAGCCGTCCAGCCCCAGGAATCCGATGGCCCCGGTATACACGGACCGCTGCGTGGGTTCCAGTTCATCGATGATCTCCATGGCCCGCACTTTCGGGGCGCCGGTGATCGATCCGCCGGGAAAGCAGGCCCTCAGCAGGTCGATCCGATCGCGGCCGGCTGCCAGTCGGCCTGTGACGGTGGCCACGAGGTGATGCACGGTGGCATGCGACTCCAGTTCATACGGCCAGGCCGGGCTATCGGCGGGGCATCGGACGCGAACGCTGCCGTACTCGCAGACCCGGCCCAGATCGTTGCGTTCCAGGTCCACGATCATGGCCAGCTCGGCACGGTCTTTGGCGCTGACGGCCAGTTCCGTCCGCAGGGCGGCATCGATTCGGGGGTCGCAGGACCGTGGCCGGGTGCCCTTGATCGGGCGGGTGGCGACCTGCCCCGTGCCGTCCATCTGAAGGAACAGTTCCGGCGAGGAACACAGGATTGCCCGCAGGTCCGGCGTCGGTTGCCGGGCGGCTGAGCATCCCCAGGCCAGAAAGGCCGCATAGGCCCCGGGGTTGGCTTGGCGCAGTCGCAGATAGGTATCAACGGGCGGTTCCTGCGGTGCCAGCGTCTCGCGCCGGGCGAGGTTGACCTGGAATACGTCTCCGGCGGCAATGTACTCTCGCGCGGCCTGGACCATTCTCAAGTATTGATCAAAACTGAGGTTGTGTTCTTCTGGCGACGGGTGGAGGACCGCCGCCGGGGTTTCCTGCTCCAGGCCGGCGGCCTCGGCGAGCAACTGTTGATAGAAGTCCAACCGGTCGGTCGGGCGTGGGTCCCAGGGGCATGCGTCCTGGCCACCGGTCCGGGCGGCCACCACCGTCCACGATCCGGTATGGGCGTCGTGGACGGCGGCGGCCGGGTAGAAACTGAAGCGGGCGACGGGGAGGTCGATATCCCTGACCGTCGAGGCGGGCAAGGACTCGATGTACCGGCCGGCCTCGTAGGCCAGATAGCCGATCCAGCCGCCGACGAAGGGGAGGGACAGGCCGCCCGAGAGTGCCCCACAGCCGGATGCCGAGCGGCAAACCTGTTGGAGGGCGACGAACGGATCCGGTCCGCCGGGAGGAGTTTCCAGGACGGCCGTCGGCTCGCAGGCGAGGATCGTATAACGGCTGGCCGGCAGGCCGACCGCGGCACTGTCGAGTACGACCGGTTCCCGACAGCGGGCGACGGCCCGGACCGCCGCCGCGACCGAAGGCCTTGCTTGGGCAGGTTTCAGGCAGACCCGGAGTTGCGAGGACACAGCCAGCCTTTCCGCGGGGGCCAGAGGCGGCGTTCAGGGCCGCGACCCGCCGAGGCATATCATAACGGCTCCGGCGGGTACCGCCCGATGGCCGGCGGGCGGCTTCGGTGGCGGATTTCCGTTCACCGGCCGGTTGACAGCTCGGCGCACCAGGATTAGGCTTCCTGAGGGATGAGTCCGGCGTTGGCGCGGCCGCCGTGAAGAAGATCCACCCTATCGTCCGGGGTTTCGGGCGTACCGATCCTGAGGCGAACGGATCGGGCGTGCGGCGTGAATCCATCCCCGAGCCAGCCGGAAGGCGGCGCACGCCGCCAGCGGCTGTTGAGCAAGGAAAGGCTGCCATGATCCTGCACACACGACGGATGACATGGATGCTCGCGGTGTCGACCCTGGTCTGCCCGGCGGCGTTCGCGCAGAGCACGCAGCCGGCGGCCGACGTTCCCGGCGGCGAGCCGGGCGTGGTCAAGGGAGAGAACGTCTACGTGCGCAGCGGGTTCAGCACCAACTACTACCCGGTGGCCAAGCTCAACACCGGCGACAGGGTGACGATTGTCGGCAGCGAGTTCGGCTGGCTGAAGATCGTGCCGCCAGCGGGCTGTTTCAGCCTCGTGGACAAGGAGTTCGTGGACCGGCTGGACGAGCGCACCGGGGTGCTGAACGACACCGCCTGGATCTACGCCGGCAGCGATATCGACAATCGGCGCTACGCGC
Source organism: uncultured Phycisphaerae bacterium (assembly GCA_938005315.1). Taxonomy (GTDB): domain Bacteria; phylum Planctomycetota; class Phycisphaerae; order UBA1845; family PWPN01; genus CALLOB01. The sequence continues at coordinate 18,317 of CALLOB010000002.1, read as the reverse complement.
GTCAGATCAAGCTGGGCAAGGGCTCGCGGGTGGAGATCCTGGGCGAGACGGCCGACGGGGCGGTGCTGAAGATCGTCCCGCCGCCGGGCGCGTTCGTCTGGATCAACGGCGATTTCGTGACGAGGGGTCCGGCCCCCGCCGGTCCGGCTCAGGCCGCCGGGAGCGGCAAGGTGGAGCCGATCAAGACCGGCGATCTGAGGCTGGCCCGGAAGCCGGCGACCCGGCCGGCGGTGGCGGCGGTGACCACCAGGCCGAGTCTGCGCGCGGCCCAGGAGCGCGAGCTAGAGGCGCTGGACGAGTTGCAGGCCACGGTGTCGGCGATCGAGGCGGAGATCAAGGCGGAGATGGCCAAGCCGCCGTCGGAGCGGTCGTTCGGCGGGATTCTGGCCAAGCTCCGTCCGCTGGCCGCCCAGGAGGAAGACGAAGTGGCCCGGCTGTACGCCGAGAGCCGGATCAGGCAGATCGAGGGGCAGTCGGAGCTGATTTCGGCAGTAGAGGAGATCCGGGAGCTGACCCGCCGGGCAATCACCGACGCCGACCGCGAGGCGGCGGCGCGGGCCCAGATCCGCAGCGACAACGTGTTCCGCACGGACGACGTCGCGGTGCGAGGCGAGATCCGCGTGAGCGGGATCTACAGCGGGCTGGAGCGCCGACCGAAGCGGTGGCGCGTGGTCGATCCGTCGAACGACCGCACGCTGGCGTACATCGAGGTTCCCGAAGGCAGCCCGATCGATCCGGTCCAGTACTATGGCAAGTTCGTGGCCATCCGGGCCAGTGGCCGGGAGCTGCTGCACGGTACCGTCCCGCCGGTGCCGATCTACACCGTGTCGGAGATCAGCGTGCTGGATCCGGCGACGGCGGCCCTGCCCGGTCGGACGATGGAGGCCTCGGAGCAGCCGCAGCTCGTGCCGCCGGCGTCGGAGACTCCGACGGTGGTGCCCTCGGAGGCTCCGTCCACCCGGCCGGAGTGAGGCCGTGGCGGGCCGGAATCGGCCGACGGGGTATATTGCGGGATGCGGGACGGTCGACGGCCGTGTCCCGGTGAGGGCGCGAGCCCGGAGAGGTATCTTGAGCAGGCTTTCGTTCAGCCGCATCGTGCGTTGGGCGGCATTGTCAACCGTGCTGGCCGGGGGCTCTCTCTGCCAGGTCGCCTGCGCCCAGTCGGCCGCCGAACTGACCACCAGCATCGCCTCCGCCTTCATCCGCAACCTGGTGACCGAGGTCCTCGATCTGAAGACCAGCATGTTCGGCTTCGGCGGGTTCTGACTTTTCCGCGCGGCTTCTTGAACGTGCCGGGGCGGCGGGTAAGCTGGCCTCCGGCCCTGCGGCTCACCGGCGGCGTCCGGCGCGTGCCGGGACCGGCACCAGGGGGTTGCGCGAGGCGGCGTGTACAAGCTTTTCCTCTGTCTTCGTTACCTGCGCAAGCGGCGGATCGCGTTTTTCGCGGTGGCGGCGGTGTGTCTGTGCACGGCCATGGTGCTGATCGTGGTCAGCGTCATGGGCGGCTTCCTGCAGATGGTGCGCGACCGGTCGCGGGGGATGCTGGGCGACCTGATCATGGAGAACGCCTCGCTGCAGGGCTTTCCCTTCTACCAGGAGTTCATCGACCTGATGAAGGCCGAGCTGCCCGATCGGATCGAGGAAGCCACGCCGGTGATCATCAGCTACGGCGTGATCCGTTTCCCGACCGACCAGATCACCAAGCCGGCGCAGATCGTGGGCATCCGGCTGGCCGAGACCATGCGGGTCAACGAGTTCGGCAAGGGGCTGTTCTACGAGACCTACTACCCTGGCACGACGACGCTGGGGCCGGTACGGATGCCGTGCGTGGGTTTCGACGAGGCCGGGCGGCCGGCGCTGCCGGAGGATCTGGAGTCGGCCTGGCAGCGGTGGCGCAGTTCGGCGAGTCCGGCACAGGTGGCCAAGGCCCCGATCGAGGAGAGCCTGCGCTACGGGCGCCCGGGCTACTATGCCCCGGTTCCGGCGGAGGAGTCCGGCGGGCCGATGGCCCCGGGCTGGTATGGTCGGGAGCTTCCGGGGGCGATCATCGGCACCGACCTGTGCGCCCGTCGCGAGCCGGACGGCAGCTTCACGCGCTATTACTGGCGGGGTTATCCGGTAACGTTGACCTTCGTGCCCTTCACCGACACCGGCAAGCCGCTGGAGACCGGGTCGGGCATGCCCAGCAAGCTGTTCCGCTACGTCGATGACTGCCGCACGGGGGTGTACGACATCGACTCGATGAGCGTGTACGTGGACTTCGACCTGCTGCAGGACGTGCTGGAGATGGACGAGCAGCGGCTCAGCGAGAAGGCCGGGGGAGGCACGATTCCGCCGCGGACCACGCAGGTGCAGATCAAGCTGCGTCCGGGAGTCGACCCGCGACAGACCCGCGACCTGCTGGTGCAGCGCTGGCAGGAGTTCTACGTGAGCCGCATCGAGGGCCTGCGGACGCCGGAGCTGATCCGCCGCGTGATGATCCTGACCTGGGAGGAGAAGCAGGCCAAGTTCATCGGGGCGGTGGAGAAGGAGAAGGTGCTGGTGACCACGCTGTTCGGGGTGATCAGCGTGGTGGCGGTCTTCCTGGTGGGCGTGATCTTCCACATGATCGTGCAGCAGAAGACCCGCGACATCGGCATCATCCGCAGCGTCGGGGCGACCTCGCTGGGCGTCGCCCAGATCTTCATCGCCTACGGGGCCGCCGTGGGCGTGATCGGGGGGGCGCTGGGCACGGCCCTGGGCACGGCCTTCGTCTGGCGGATCAACGAGTTCCAGGACTTCCTGCGCTGGCTGGATCCGCGGCTGGAGGTCTGGAACGCGGAGGTTTACGCCTTCGACCGGATTCCCAACACCGTGCAGGCCTGGGACGCCGGGGTCATCTACGTCGTGGCGGTGCTGGCGTCGATCGCCGGCTCCCTGGTGGCCGCGCGCCGCGCCGCCCGCGTCTGGCCGGTGGAAGCCCTGCGGTACGAGTGACGGGAGGCGGGCCATCGGCGCGCCGGGCGCGCCTGACGAGGCGATCATCCATGAGCGACGTCATCCTCCAGGCCGCCGGCGTGCACAAGAGCTACCAGCTCGGCCGGGTCTCGCTGCCAGTGCTGCGCGGCGTGTCGATCTCGATCGCCTGCGGCGAGTTCGTGGCCATCATGGGGGCTTCCGGCAGCGGCAAGAGCACGCTGCTGCACATCCTCGGGGCCCTGGACGTGCCCGACCGGGGCACGGTGCGTTTCGAGGGGCAGGACCTGTTCGCCGGTCCGGCATCGCGGCGCGACGTGCTGCGCAACGCGACCTTCGGCTTCGTGTTCCAGTTCTACCACCTGCTGCCGGAGCTGGACGTGCTGGAGAACGTGCTGGTGCCGTGCATGGTGCGCCGGTCGGTGGCCGGCTGGATCCGGGCGCGGTCGGAGCATCGGCGGGATGCGTGCCGGGTGCTGGAGCAGGTGGGGCTGTCGCACCGCCTGCGGCACAAGCCCAACGAGCTGTCCGGCGGCGAGCGCCAGCGCGTGGCCATCGCCCGGGCGCTGGCCAACCGGCCGCGCGTCTTGCTCGCGGACGAACCCACGGGTAATCTGGATTCCGCCACCGGCCGGGAGATCATGGGGGTGCTGGGGACGTTGAACCGGCAAGGCCAGACGATCGCGATGGTGACGCACGACCCGCAGGTGGCGGCCTGTGCCCATCGGATCGTCACCCTGGAAGACGGCAGGATCAAAAGCGGCCGGGGATGAGCGGCCGGAGCCGCGATTCCGTCCGGCCTGCGTAGGGACCATTGAACCATGCGCTTCGATCATCCGAACCCCTGGGCCCCCCGGCAGGACCTGAAGGTCTGGCTCAACGGCCGGCTGGTGCCGGTGGCCCAGGCCGCGATCAATGTCTTCGACCACGGGCTGCTCTACGGCGACGGGGTCTTCGAGGGGCTGCGGGCCTACGGCGGGCGGGTCTTCCGTCTGGACCGGCATCTCAAGCGCCTGGAGGACGGGGCCCGGGCGATCCGCCTCGAGCTGCCCATGACCCGCGGGGAGTTCGTCGCCGCGATCGGCGAGGCCATGCAGGCCAACGGCGTGGGGGACGGCTACATCCGGCTGGTCGTGACCCGCGGCGTGGGCTACCTGGGGCTGACGCCGGCGCGGACCGCCAACCCGTCGGTGTTCATCATCGCCGATCAGATCGAGCTGTATCCCCGTGAGCTCTATGAGAAGGGTCTGGAGGTGGTCAGCGCCTCGGTGATGCGCAATCACCCCAACGCCCTGTCGCCGCGGATCAAGAGCCTCAACTACCTGAACAACATCCTGGCCAAGATCGAGGCCGGCGACGCCGGAGTGCTCGAAGCGATCATGTACAACCACATGGGCTTCGTCTCGGAGTGCACCGGCGACAACATCTTTCTGGTCCGCGACGGGACGGTGCAGACGCCCCCGATCCATGCGGGCATTCTCGAAGGCATCACCCGCAACGCGGCGATCGAGCTGCTGCGCCGGCGACAGGTCTGCGTTCGGGAGATGGACCTGACGCGCAGCGACCTCTACGTCGCCGACGAGTGCTTCCTGACCGGAACCGCGGCGGAGGTGATTCCGGTCACGAAGATCGACGGCCGGCCGATCGGCGACGGGCGGCCCGGAGCGGTCACCGCGCAGCTGATGCGGGATTTCCGGGAGCTGGTCAAGCAGGAGCAGTAGGCCCGCCATGAAGCTGTTGAAGCGGCTGTGCGAGACCCCCGGCGTGCCGGGGCGGGAGGAGCGCGTTCGCGAGCTCATCGCCCGCGAGGTGCGCGGCCTGTTCGACGAGGTCCGCACCGACCCGATGGGCAACCTGATCTGCCGCAGGAAGGCCGGCCGGCGCGGCGGCCGGACGCCGGTGAAGGTCGCGATCGCCTGCCACATCGACGAGATCGGCTTCTACGTGCGGCACATCGACGACCAGGGGCGTCTGCGGGTGCAGAACGTCGGCGGATTCGACCCCCGCAACCTGTTCGCCCGGCGGGTACTGGTGCAGGGACGCAAGGACCTCCTCGGCGTGCTCAATCCCGTCGGCCGGCCGATTCACGTGGCCACCGAGGAGGAGAAGAAGAAGATCCCGACGATCAACGAGTTCTTCGTCGACCTGTTCCTGGAGAAGAAAGAGGTCGAGAAGCTTGTCCGGGTGGGCGACCCGGTGACTCTGGTTCAGCCGATGGAGGTCGTCGGCGACGTCTGCACCGGCAAGGCCATGGACAACCGCGTGGCCAGCTGGGTGGCGATCAACGCCATCCGCAAGGCCGGCTCGCGCAGCAGTTATGAGATCTACTATCTGGCCACCGTCCAGGAGGAGGTCGGGCTGCGCGGCGCCGGGCCGGGCGTGTTCGGCATCGATCCGGCGATCGGCATCGCGGTGGACACCACGCTGGCCTGCGACACGCCGGGCATCGACGCCGCCGAATCGATCACCCGTCTGGGCGCGGGCGTGGCCCTGAAGGTCATGGACGGCGGCTCGATCAGCGACCGCGGCCTGCTGGACGAGTTCATCGCCCTGGCCGGGCGGCGCAAGATTCCCTACCAACTCGAGGTGCTGCCTCTGGGCTCGACCGACGCGGCCATGGTCCAGCGGACCGGCCTCGGCCGAAAGGCCATGACGCTCTCGGTGCCCACCCGCTACGTGCACACGGTCTGCGAAACCGTGCACCGCAAGGACCTCCAGGCCGCGGTCGATCTGCTGGCCGCCTGGCTGACGGCCTGAGCTTCCCCCGGAGCCGCGGCCGGCGGGCGCGGGGGTTGCCGGCCGGGGCGCCGCCCTCAGACCTTCCGATGCGGCGTGGCGGCGGCCCGCGTGCCGTCGGGCAGATCCACCCACGCATAGTCCCCGAAGAGATTCGGAGCCTCGCGCTGCAGGCGGGCCAGGATGGCGGCGGCGACCTTGCGGATTTCCACCTCGGCGTGCTCGCTGCAGCGCAGTTCGATGAAGTGCCGCCAGGCCCGGGCGTTGGCGGTGACGAAGATCTTCGTCTCGGTGGCGTTGGGGAGCACCGAGCGCGCGGCCTGGCGGGCCATCTTCCGCCGGGCGGTCGGGTCGGGCAGGTGCGCGAAACGCGCCGCCAGGCCCTCGACCAGCCGGGCGTAGGCCGCGCGGCAGGACTCGACGGCCTGCGTCCAGACGGCGTGAAGCTCGGGATCGGCGGCGATGCAGGCGGGTTCCACGAAGCCGGCCTGCGACTCATCGACGTAGCGCTGCGAGAGCTGCGAGTAGCCGAACCCGGCGCGGTGGCGGACCAGCTCATGGGTGAAGCTCCGGGACACGCCGGTGATGATGAAGCTGAACACCGCGTGCTCCAGGACGCTGCCGTGCCCGACCTCCAGGATGTGGCGCAGGTAGACGGCGTTGCCGCCGGGGCGGGGCCGGGCGAAGCTCATGTAGCAGACCCGCCCGGCGACCTCGCAGAGCTTCTCGCCGGCCACCTCGGTGTCGGTGGTCCAGGCCGACACGTCGTGGTCGGCCAGGAAGCGATCCAGTTCGCCGGCGTCGATGTCCTGTCGGCCGAGGAAATACACCTTCGGTTCGCGGATGATGTTCACGCCGATGTCCTCGCGCGGCCCGGGGCGCCGTGTTCCATCCCGGCCGCCCTCCGGCCGGCGACACTCTAGCCGCGCCGGCGGCGGCGGCAAAGTCCGGGCCTTGCCGCCGCGATCGGTCGGGCCGCGGGGGCCGGGCGTGGATATCCGTACCGGGCCGAGGCCGCCCGCCGGAACTCCTCCGGGAGCGGGGAGACCGCTTGGGTCGATTCGTGCCCGACGGCCGCGCCCGGTTAGAATGCGTCAGCGGGTGCGGGGGCGTTGCCGGGAGAGCGAGGTGCGGGCATGGCGATCAACGCGGCGGATTTCGTCGGCAAGGTCACGATCTGCGACGGGGCCTGGGGCACGGAACTGGACAAGCTCGGCCGGCCGGCCGGGGCGTGCTGCGAGGAGTGGAACATCTCCCACCCCGAGCTGGTGCGACAGGTGGCCCAGTCCTATGTTCAGGCCGGGTCGCGGATCATCCTGACCAATACCTTCGGGGCCAACCGCTTCATCCTGGCCCGCCACCACATGGAAGGCCGGGTGGCCGAGTTCAACGTCGCCGGCGTGCGGATCAGCCGGGAGGCGGCCGGCGGCAAGGCCCTGGTCTTCGCCTCCATGGGACCCAGCGGCAAGATGATCCTGACCGGCGAGGTCACCGCCGAGTCGCTGTTCGAAGCCTTCAGCGAGCAGGCCGCGGCCCTGGCCGAGGGCGGGGCCGACGCTATCGTCGTCGAGACGATGACCGAGCTGGCCGAGGCGGTGGCGGCCGTCCGGGCGGCCAGGACCACCGGGCTGCCGGTGGTCGGATGCATGACCTTCGATTCCGGTCGCGAAAAGACCCGCACGAACATGGGCGTCACGCCCGAGCAGGCGGTCGACGGCCTGGTGGCGGCCGGGGCGGACATGGTCGGCTGCAACTGCGGCCTGGGCATCGAACACTACGTCAAGGTGGCGGCGCTGATGCGTGCGGTCACCGACAGGCCCATCTGGGTCAAGGCCAACGCCGGTCTGCCGGAGATCGACGGCACGCGCATCGTCTACCGCATGTCCCCCGAGGAGTTCGCCGAGCACTCCCGGGCCTTGGTCGCGGCCGGGGCCAACATCATCGGCGGCTGCTGCGGCACGACCCCGGATTTCATCCGCGCCTTGGCAGCGGTGCACGCCCGGGCCTGAAAACCCGGCGATATCCGTCATGCGGACCGCATATTCCCCCGACACTTCGCCGGCCGTCCGCCGCCATCAGCGATGACGGAAACCACCGGACGCCGGCGGCGCCGGACACGCACCAGGCCTGATGGACGAAGACCTCAGCCGGCCACCGAAAGCCGTATCCGGTCATGTGCTGCGCGGCGGGGGACGAGGCTTTCCCTACCGGACGGACCGGCGGATTGCCCGGCGGGGAAGCGCGCCTTCAGAAAAGCCTGGACAGACTGGGACGGGCGGCGGCGGTCGGTCCGGCGATGTCCAGAACGGCCTGGTCGATCTCTTCGACGAGGCTGCCGGCGGTCCGGTACATGGCCAGGATGTTCTCCAGCGGCGTGCGGACCTGGATGGCATGGGTGGGCCCGAGGATCAGGCCTCCGTCGGGAAACAGCCGCAGCCGCCGGCGGACCTCGTTTTCGACGTCGGCCACGGTGCCGAACGGCAGGGTGGTCTGCACGCACATCGACCCGCAGAAGTTCAGCTTGTGGCCGTAGCGGGCCTGGAGGGCGGCGATGTCCATCTCCGGCGTGGTGGGCTGGGTGACATCCTGGATGTCCAGGCCCAGCTCGATCAGCCGGGGCAGGAACTTCTCGACGCAGCCGCACATGTGCATCATCGAGCGGGCGCCGTAGCGGTGGACCATGGCGAAGTACTCGGCGAGCTTGGGGGCGAAGTGCTTCTCGAACGTGTGCATGCCGATCAGCGGTCCGCGCTGGGAGCCGAAGTCCTCGCCGACCTGGACGATGTCGATCAGTCCCCCGGCGGCCTGCAGGGCCCGCTCGTGCATGTCGTAGTAGAACCGGAAGCGGGCCTGCATGATCTCCAGATAGACCGGGTTGTCGGTGGCCAGGTCGATGAGCACCTGCTCGGCGCCGCGGGCCCGGGCGATGCCGTTGATGAAGTCCAGGTCGCCGGCGGTGCCGAAGCAGACGGTCATGCCGCGGGCGTGCAGCTCCTCGCACTGCCGGCGGATGGTGGAGTAGTCGAACCAGTCGGCGGTGGGGAAGCTCGAGCGGTCCAGGTCGGCCGGATCCTCGATGCCCGCGAACGGAAGGTGCGACGCCTCCAGATAGCGGCCGCCGTCGTACTCGGCGTAGGTGTAGCGCTCGCCCCAGTACCCCTCGACGCTGCCGTCGGGGAAGGTGCGTCGCGGCGGTCCGACGAAGACCGGCTCGACGTAGCGGAAATCGTCGCCCAGCACGTAGAGGAGCTGTTCGATGTTGGACAGCCCGAAGTGCTTCATCAGCATGGTGTTGACTTCGGGGGTGCCCTCGTGCTTGACCGGGATGCGGTCGAAGCCCTTGCGTTCCAGGGAGCTGATCACGCGCTGGCGGGAGGTCATGGGCGCTCCTTCTCGTGCCGGTGGACATGGATACGGTCCGGCATCGCCCCGAGCGGCGGATCCCGGGCCTGCCGGAACCATGCTATCGTCTCGCGGCCCGGGCATCCAGCGCGGCGCGGGGCCGGCGGGCGGGGCGGGGCGGGGCGTCATGCGCCCCGGGGGCCGGCCGGGCGGGTGCCGAGCCAGTCGCGTTCGATCTGCTCGAGGCTCTTGCCCCGGGTCTCCGGAACGCAGGCCAAGACGAAGAAGAAAGCCACCGCACAGAGCCCCGCGTAGAGGAAGAAGGCGTTGCCCTTGAGGTTTTCCAGCAGCCAGAGGAAGGTCTGCGAGACTGCAAAACAGGCCACCCACAGACAGACCGTGGCCAGCGACATCGCCCGGCCGCGGATCCGCGTCGGGAAGATCTCGGCCATGACCACCCAGACCACCGGCCCCATGGCCACGGCGAACGAGGCCACATAGGTCAGCACCGGCACGAGTACGGGCACACCCGTCCAGCCCCGCAGAAACGCCACTCCCAGCGCCGCCAGGGACGCGCCCATCCCGGCCGAGGCGATCAGCAGCAGCGGCTTGCGGCCCAGCAGGTCCACCACCGCGATAGCCACCACGGTGAAGACCAGATTGACGATTCCGACGATCACGGTGTCGTTCAGCGCCCGGGTGGTGGTCGCGCCGGCCTGCTTGAAGATCTCCGGGGCGTAGTACAGCACCGTGTTGATGCCGGTGACCTGCTGCAGCACCGCCAGGACCACGCCGATGACCAGCGCCCGTCGGATGCCCGGCGACAGCAGCATGGCCCAGTCGGCCGGTTCGCAGCGCATCACGTCGCGGACCTCGAGCACCTCTCGCTCGGCGTGTCGGGCCCCGCCGATACGCTCCAGAATGCGGCGGGCCACATCCTCCCGCCCGTGCTCGACCAGCCAACGGGGGCTTTCGGGCACGAAACACAGCAGCCCCAGGAACAGCACCGCCGGCAGCAGGCCGGAAGCGAACATCCAGCGCCAGCCGTACTGGACGTTCCACTGCTGGTCGCCCAGGCCGGCGATCCAGGCGTTCACGAAATACACCACGAGCATGCCGAAGATGATCGCCAGCTGATTGACCGACACCAGGGCTCCGCGGGCCCGCGCCGGGGCGACCTCCGAAATGTACATCGGCGAAAGCATCGAGGCCATGCCCACGCCGACGCCCCCCAGAAACCGGGCCCAAACGAAGCCCGCCAGCGTCCTGGGGATCGCGGCCGTCAGGGCCGAAACCGCAAATAGCACCGCGGATACCAGCATGATCTTCTTGCGTCCGTAGCGGTCGCTCAGGGCGCCGGCGAAGGCGGCCCCCACGATGCAGCCGACCAGCACGCACGACGCCGCCCAGCCCTTGGCGACCGCGTCCAGCGCGAACCGCTCGCCCAGAAAGCCGATCGCCCCGGAGATCACCGCGGTGTCGTAACCGAAAAGCAGCCCTCCCAGGGCGGCCACCATGGTCAGCAGCACGAGGTAGGCAACACTTCCCGTCCGGTTCGATGCTTCCATGAATCCGTCACTCCCTCAAACGCCCCCCCGTCGTCGCAGAGCGGCCGTCGTCCGTCCGGTCACGCCCCGGGCGGCAGCAGCTCGCCGGGATCACGATCGTCCTCCACCGGCACCACCCGGGCGTCCTGAAGCGTGTTGGCGGGCGGCTCGGCGACCGAACCGGAGCCTGCGCCGACGATCATGAAGATCAACGCCATCAGCAGGTAGCCCAGCGCGATCGCCCCGGCTCCGTAGGACCAGGCGCCCTCGGCCGGACGGGTGCCCAGCAACCAGTAGTCCAGCGTGTTGCCGCGAAGCTGATAGGCGTGCATCAGCCCCAGAAACGTCAATACTGCCGCAACCGCGCACCAGGCGGCGGCCTGACGGTACCGGCGGTCGATCAGGAACGCCGAAACCGCCGCGACGATCATGCAGGTGAAGATGTAGCCCCGCTCCATGACGTTCAGGCCGTGGATCAGGAAACCGTTGACCTCGGCCCGGCGACCGGCGCCCGGTTGCAGGGAACAGATCACGTCCTGCATCGTCGCGACCCGGATCGGTCCGGCAGCGGTCCGTCCATTCGCAGAGGGGTCCCCGGATGAATCGTCGGCCTCAGTCGCAGCTGCAGCCGGCCGACCGCCCGCGACGCCGCCGGCCGCGGAGAGCTCAGCGGCAGGGGCCGAGGCCGCGGCAACCGGGGCAGGCTGGGGAGTGTGAATCGCGGCGGCGGTGAACGCCCCGGCCATCACTGTGGCCCCCCATCCGGCGATGGCGGGGAACAGGCCGAACGCCACCGCCGGGGCGTGCCGCAGCGGCGTGGCCTGGAAGGCCTGGGCGGTGATGATGATGCCGATCCACAGCACGATGGCGATGCCGGCCTCCATCGGTACCACCTGCCGGATGACGGCCACGCTGCCGGTCAGACAGACGGCGGTCATCGCCAGCCCGTTCAGCGTGGAGTAACCGGCCCGGGCACCCATGCGCTTCCAGCCGGGGTGACCGATGTAGATCGTTGTCGGGAAGCAGCTTCCGAATAGTGCGGCCGCCAGCGTCCCCAGGCCGTTGACCGCCAGGGACGGTCCGGTGGCGAAAACATCGCCGCCGGCCTCGGCGGACTCGATGTTCTGGAGGCTCCCGATGACGTTGAACAGGCCCATCGGCACGATCACGGAAAGCAATCCCGCGGCCTGGGCGGGACTGCTGCGAAGGACTTCCAGAATAGCCGGCCACGACCACTGAGGAAAATACCGACCGGTCTGCATGTATGCTTCGCTGGCCGCTGCAGTGCTCAACGGGACGCCGGTATCCAGTTGCAGCCATGCCCATCCCTGTCGGGCCCCGAACTGCCCGACCAGGGCCAGGCCCCAGGCCAGGGCGGTGCCGATCAGGACGGCCACGAGTCCGCCGGGCAGGCCCAGGGGGAATCGCAGGTGCGAAAAATAGACCAGCAGGATCACGGCCAGGGGGATCATGGCCACCAGGGGGCGGTCCCAGATCTCCAGGGCGAACTTCATGGCGATGAAGGTGATGGCGATGCCGGCCAATGTGCTGAGCAGGGCCCCGCGGGGGGTGTTGCGGCGGAGCTTTTCGGCAAAGAAGGCCCCCAGGAACTCGATGATGCCGCTGCCCAGGCAGGCCACCAGGCCCAGTTGCCAGGCGAAGGCGGCGTCGTGGGTGCGGTCGTAGGCCGGCTTCATGACGAAGAAGACGTAGACCAGCAGGGAAGGCGTGTTGATGCCGTAAGGCAGGGCGGTGACGTCGCTGCGCCGCTCGCGCCGGGCGACCCAGTGGGCCTGGGCGGCATAGAACAGGTTGCCGACCAGCAGCGATACGGCCGCCCCGGGCAGGATGCGGCGATAGATGAACTCCGCGTCCGGGCCGGTCATGCCGCAGAATGCCCCGCAGAGCTCGACGATCAGCAGGAGCTGGACGAGGTTGTCGATGGCCAGGCCGAAGAAACCGTCGAGGTCGCGTTTGACGAAGATGGGATAGCGCTGGGTCATGCCGGGATCCTCTCGGCGTTCCACACGAACTCCGGGATGGGGGCGTTGGAGGCCGGATGGTATGTCGATGCCCGGCGTGTGGCAAGCCGTTGGGACCGGCGTCGCCGGCGCGGTCCCGCCGTCGATCCGGCCGTTGCCGGGGAGTCCCCGGAGCCCGGCGAGCAAGAGTGTGATCGGGGCGATCCCGCGTCTTTGACACGTGCCGCCGCGGACGGTAGGATCCGGCCTTGTTCCACCAGCCTGAGTCGGACGAAATCTGAAGGGCCGACTGCTTGTCTGTGGTAGCGATCATCCCCGCGCGTTACGGCTCAACGCGATTCCCCGGGAAGCCTCTGGCCGGCCAGACCGGCTGGCCGCTGATCCGGCACGTGCACGAGGCGGTTTCGGCCGCGCGGCGGATCGACCGGGTGATCGTGGCCACCGACGATGAGCGGATCGCGGCGGCGGTGCGGGAGTTTGGCGGGCAGGCGGTGATGACCAGGCCGGACCACGCCACGGGCACCGACCGCATCGCGGAGGTCGCCCGGTCGCTGAAGGCCGGGCTGATCGTCAACGTGCAGGGCGACGAGCCGGAGATGGATCCGGCGAACATCGACCGGCTGGTGGCGTTGATGGAGGAGCGGCCGGAGGCGGAGATGGGCTCGCTGGCCTGCCGGTTCACCCGCGCCGAGGACGTGGTGAACCCGGCCTGCGTGAAAGTGGTTCTGGACGGGAACGGTTTCGCGCTGTACTTCAGTCGCAGCCTGATCCCCTACCCGCGCGACGACGGAGGCCGGCCGGCGGACCCGGGCCGCTGGCTGCTGCACCTGGGCATCTATGCCTACCGGCCGGCGTTTCTGCGGCGGATGACGGCCGCGCCGCCGGCGCCCAGCGAGGTTCTCGAGCAGCTCGAACAGCTTCGGGCGCTGCATCTGGGGGCCCGGATCGCCATGGCGGTGGTGGAGCGGCACAGCAGCGGCATCGACACGCCGGAGCAGTACGCGGCGTTCGTGCGGCGATGGCGGGAGCGGGCGGCGCGGCGGTCCGCAGGGGACGGCGGGGGCCGATGAACGGCGGCGGCGCGGTCCCGGGGCGGCGCGCGGGCGCCGCCGGGGCGCGTGCGCGGGGCGGGGCGAAGCGAGCGGGGCGATGATCATGCAGAAAGCCGAGCAGATGCTGGCCGCGGTGGGCGCGACGTCGGACGACACCGAGTTCTACGCCCCGATGCCGGCCGGTTACCGGCCGGGGCGGACCAAATACGTGGTGGTGGTCGGCACGGTGATGAGCGGGCTGGGCAAGGGCATCTTCTCCAGTTCACTGGCCAAGTGCATGCAGGACAAGGGGCTGACGGTCGCGCCGATCAAGCTGGAGGGTTACCTGAACATCGACTCCGGCACGCTGAACCCCTACCGCCACGGCGAGGTCTTCGTCCTGGACGACGGGATGGAGACCGACATGGACCTGGGGACCTACGAGCGCATGCTCGATCAGAACCTCTCTCGGCTGAACTTCGCGACCAGCGGCCAGATCTTCGCGAGGGTGCTGGAGAAGGAGCGTCGCGGCAGCTACCTGGGGCGCGACGTGCAGATGATCCCGCACGTCACCGGCGAGGTGAAGACCAAACTGCGGGAACTGGCGGTGGCCACGGCCGCGGACGTGGTGTTCGTGGAGATCGGCGGCACGGTCGGGGACGTCGAGAACGCCTATTACATCGAGGCGATGCGCGAGCTGGCCTTCGAGGAGGGGCCGAACTCCTGCGCGTTCGTCGCGCTGACCTACATCATCTCGCCGCCGATGCTGGGCGAGCAGAAGTCCAAGGCGGCGCAGCTGGGCATCAAGAGCCTGCTGGGCTCGGGGATCCAGCCGCAGATCATCGCCTGCCGGGGCAAGGACGTGATCACCCGCAAGGTGCGCGAGAAGCTGGCGCTGTACAGCAACGTGCCCATCGAGAACGTCTTCTCGATGCACGACTGCGAGAGCATCTACCTGATCCCCGAGATGCTGCGCGGCGCCGGGCTGGACCGGACGGTCGTCGAGCTGCTGCGCCTGGAGGACCGTCTGCAGCCGGAAGCCGAAGCCCGGGCCCGCGAGGCCTGGAACGGCTTCGTGCAGCGGATCCGCGCGACCCGCCGGCAGGTGCGCATCGGAATCATCGGCAAGTACACCTCGGTGCGGGACAGCTACGCGAGCATCATCCAGGCGCTGGATCATGCCGGGGCGGCCGCCGAGGCGCAGGTATCCATCGAGTGGGTGGACTGCACCGACATCACCGACGACAACGCCGCCGACTACCTGCGCGGACTGCACGGCATCATCGTGCCCGGCGGCTTCGGGGTGCGCGGGGCCGAGGGCAAGATCGCCTGCATCCGGCATGCCAGGGAGAACCGGCTGCCCTACCTGGGCATCTGCTACGGCTTCCAGATGGCGGTCATCGAGTTCGCCCGCAACGTCTGCGGCCTGGCCGGAGCCAACAGCACGGAGATCGACCCGGAAACGCCCTATCCGGTGATCGACATCCTGCCGGAGCAGAAGCAGATCGAGGGGCTGGGCGGCAACATGCGGCTGGGCGGCCGGGATGTGGAGATCCGGCCGGGCACGCTGGCCGCCGAGCTGTTCGGGGGGGTCCGCGAGACGCGGCTCCGTTTCCGGCACCGCTACGAGGTGGACCCGCGCTACATCGAGACGCTGGAGTCGCGCGGGCTGGTGTTCTCGGGCAAGGCCCCGGACTACCCGATCATGCAGATCCTGGAACTGCCGCGCGGCGTGCACCCGTACTTCGTCGGCACCCAGGCCCACCCGGAGTTCCAGAGCCGGCCGTTGCGGCCCCAGCCGATGTTCCTGGGGCTGGTACGGGCGGCCATGGACTTCGCCGCGGTCTCAGAGCAGGTCCCGGCGCGGACCGACGCGGGGAGGGTGTGCACGTCCTGAGCGGCGGCAGCTCCTGGGGCGGACCGGACCGCCGGCCTCACAGCAGGAAGATCGCCATCACCAGCAGAAACGTCGGGATCAGGATGCCGACGCTGTAGACCATGTAGCCGAAGAAGCTGGGCATCTTCACGCCGGCCTGCTCGGCGATGCTCTTGACCATGAAGTTGGGGCCGTTGCCGATGTAGGTGTTGGCGCCCATGAACACCGCCCCGAGCGAAACGGCGATCAGCAGCGGGACGGGAATCCCGCCGGTGGCGGTCTGGACGCCCTGCAGCACCTCCATGCCGGGGATGGACAGCGTCCCGGCGGTCTTGAAATAGACCACGTAGGTCGGGGCGTTGTCCAGGAAACTGGACAGCAGGCCGGTCGCCCAGAAGAACTGCCAGGCCTTCTTGAGGCCCAGCTCGGCGCCTTTGATGTTCAGGATCTCCACCGGGGCCTGCATGGTGATGAAGATGCCGATGAAAAGCACCGCCACCTCGCCGATGGCGGTGAAATCGAAACTGTTTTCCCGGCGGATGCGCTCCGGCGTGGTCACCCACGCGACCAGAACGATCGCCAGCATCAGGGCCTCGCGGAGGAAGTGGGCCGGGGCCCGGGTGTCCTCCGGGACCACGAAATTCAGACCCGGAAGCTTCTGCCCCGGCACGATGGTCGCCACGGCCGCGACCACCAGCAGCAGCCACAGGAAGTTGAGCCCGCCCCTGATGCGCAGGGGCTCGATCCGGGCGGCGTCGAGCTTCAGGTCGGCCGGCGATTCGCGCTTGAAGGCCATGGTGTCCCAGATCCAGTAGACCACCAGCAGCAACGCGCAGGTGAACAGCCACTCCTTCCAGAGGTGGAGCGTCCAGAAGAACGGCACGCCGAACAGGTAGCCCAGAAACAGGGGCGGATCGCCGATGGGCAGCAGGCAGCCGCCGATGTTGCTGACCAGGAAGATGAAGAAGATCACGGTGTGCTTGACGTGACGACGCTCGCTGTTGATCTGCAGGAGCGGGCGGATCAGGAGCATGGAAGCCCCGGTCGTGCCGACGAAGCTGGCCATCAGGGCCCCCAGGCCGATAAACGTCGTGTTGGTTATCGGCGTGGCCCGCAGATCGCCGCGCAACTGGATGCCGCCGCTGATGGTGTACAGCGAGAACAGCAGAATGATGAACGGGATGTACTCGGCCAGCACCGCGTGGTCCAGGACCATCAGCACCGACGACAGGCCGGGGTCGGCGTGAAAGCCGTGCGGCCGCAGCAGGTAGTAGGCCAGCGTCACCGCCGCCAGGATCGCCGAGATCAGCAGCTTGTTGCGGTTGTGGTGCCACCAGTGGGCGAGGCTGGGGACCAGCGGCAGAATCGCGATGCACAGCAATATGGCCACGAAGGGCATCACCGACAGAAGTGAAGGCGCCGGGCCGTGATGACCGTGGGCGCCGTGAGTATCCTGTTCGCCATGGGCATCATGCCCGTCATGCGCGGCCGGGGAAGGGTGCTCGTCATGACCGTGGGCTCCCGCGGCCGGGGCCACGGCGTGGGCGTCATGCCCGCCCGAAGCCGGCTGGACCGCCTGGCCGGCGTGTTCGCCTGCGGATTCATGTCCGGCGGAAGGGTCTTCCGCGGCAGTCGCCGCCGTCAGTTCCCGGTCAGGGTGATCCTGGGCCGCCAGCGGGACGACGGCCAGGGCCAGGACCGCGCACAGACCGATGCCGGAGACAAGCAGTTTGGGCTTCATCATGGTTCTCATCCGGTTGCACCGCACATGATCGGGAGCCGCGCGTCGCGCCTGCACGCGGACCGGGTTCCGGCCGGAGTTGCATGGCTCCCCGGCGGGATTCTATACTCAATCGGCATCGCTTCATGCCCTTGTGCAGGTATTCATGCCCGTTACCGGTTCCTTCGGGGCGATGAACCCGCTTTGCCGGAGCGGATCGGGAGGGACCTTTGAGCTTCATGCGTGGATCAGTATCAATATGGCGGAAAACCGTCTGGGGAGGGGCCGTGATGGCGTTCCTGCTGCCCGGGGGGTGGAGTTGTTCTCCGTCGGCGTCGAGCGGACCACTGAACGATCTGGACCGCATGGAAACCGCCCGGATCCGTCTGGGGGGGCACCTGTTCGAGGTCTGGCTGGCGCGAACGCGTGAAGAGGTCGAGCACGGCCTGATGCAGACCCCCGAGAGCCGACTGGCGCCGATACCGGGCGGACCGGGCGAGCCGGAGATCCACCGCGGCATGCTGTTCGTGTTTTCGGACGAAAGGCCGCTGTCGTTCTGGATGTACAACACCATCACCCCGCTGGACATCGCCTACCTCAACAGCGAAGGCGTGATCGTCAAGACGCACACCATGGCGGCCCTGGAGACGCGGACCTATCCGTCGGTGGAACCGGCGCGCATGGCCCTGGAGGTGCGGGCCGGCCTGTTCGAGCGGCTCGGGATCGCCGAGGGCGACAGGGCCGAAATCCCCGAAAGCGTATTCAAGACCGCACCATAACCGGACGAAGCGATTTCCGGGACCGTATGGCGGTCCGTCGCGGCGCGCAGGCGCCCGGCGGCGCTCACGGCCACGGGAGCCTTCGACCCTGTCCTCGTTATCGGTCCAACCCGTTCCATGTCCGCCGGCCGAATCCCAGCCGCGGTTGCGGCTGCTGGTGGTCGGTCCGCAGCGGCCGCAGATGGCCGCAGTCCGGGCGATGCTGGCGTCCCGGCCGATCGATCCGGTTTTCGCCACGGCGAGCCAGGCTTGCGACCCCGGGCTGGTGGGCCGGGTGGACGCGGTGCTGGTCTGCGACACCGGCCTGGGCGAACAGAACCGCTCGGAGCTGGAGCTGCTGGCCGACGCG
>CALLOB010000001.1 GCA_938005315.1 uncultured Phycisphaerae bacterium | reverse complement strand
ATCAGCGCGATCGATCGCCCGGCCGACGGCGCGGCCACCGCGACGGCGGAATCCGGAATCGCTTCTTGCACCGCGCCCACGGCGGCCCGCAGCACCTGCTCGTGGGTCGGCTCATCGCCGAGCTGCTCGCTGAGCACCCGCAGAGCCTCAAAGCACCGGGAACGCTCCCGCAGGCTGCGGTTGGTCACCGCCAGTGCCGCGTTTGCTCGGGCCAGTTCCACGTTCGCCCGGGCCAGCGTCTCCTGGAGCAGCTCCCTGGAGGTCACGTTGCCCAGCCCGATCATCCGTGCCCGGGCCTCGAGCAGATCCGGTAGCGCCTCGGTCACCGTCCGGATGACCTCGTCGTTCAGGCCGACATCCCGGACGATCGTCGGCAGCATCCCGTCGTGCACGTAATTGCCGGAGTAGCCCAGGCTGATCTGCCGCACCAGCCGGTCGGCCAGCTGCACGAGATGCACGCAGGTCGGGTGTCCGATGCGGCTGGGAGTCGAGGCCGGCGTGTGGTGGTGCAGCCAGATGCACTCCTCGATCGCCGCGGGGAGTCGCCAGTGGCGGGCCAGACGCCGGCCGGCCAGTGCGTGGTCCACCCCGAGGACCTCTCGCTCGACGTCGGCGATGCAGCCCTGCCGGGCGTCCACCCGGGCGATGACCCGGTCGTAGCTCTTGGGGAAACAGGCGTCGAAGACCACTTTGCCCAGGTCGTGAACCAGGCCGCAGAGGAAGGCTTCCTCCGGTCGGGGCCAGCCGCTGCCGCCCGCACCGCCCCCCGCACCCTGCTCGGCCAGCAGCCGGGCGGCGCAGCCCACGGCCAGGCTGTGCCTCCAGAAGCCCTCACGGTCGAAGCGGCTCAACGCCTTTTCGGGCCGCGGCGAGAAGGTCTCGAAGATCTGCACGGCCAGCACGAGGTTGCGGACCGCATGGAGGCCCAGCCGGACGACCGCGTCACGCACCGTCTGAACTGCCGGGCCGATGCTCGCGCGGCCGGTTTCCGCGATCAGCCGGGCCGAGAGGCTCTGGTCCGCCTCGATGAGCTCGGCGATCTCTCGCGCGCCGGTGTGGTCGTCGTGGGTCAGCTCCAGCAGCCGGATCGCCACCGCCGAGAGCGTCGGCAGGGCGTCGATCTGGGTCAGAACCAGTTCGACCTGTCCGGGCTCGGAAGGCTCGGGCGTCTGGGGCCTGGATGTGGCGGAACCAGCCAAAGCTTCCCCTTTCCGGACCGTGATCGGATCAGGCGTGCACGAGCTGCAGCAGCCGGGCGATCAGGTCGTCGATCTGGAACGGCTTCTGCAGAAAATCGTCCGCGCCGGCCGCCAGCAGCTCCTCCCGCTCGTCCGGATCAGCCACCCCGCTGATGATGATGATGCGGATGTTCGCGAAGGCCGGATTGGAACGCAGCGTCCGGCAGACCTTGTTGCCGTTGATGTCCGGCAGCTTGTAGTCCAGCACCACCGCGTCCGGGCGGAACTCCTGGGTCAACAACCCGGCCTCGTAGCCGCCGCGGGCGACCCTGACTTCAAACCGTCCGTCCCGCTCCAGCAGCTCGGTCAGCATCTCCAGGATGGCCTCGTCGTCGTCCACCACCAGGATCCGCTTCTTGCCGGAGTCCAGGTTCTCCAGCGGGATGCCGTTTTCCCGCATGAACTGCAACAAGCTCTCGCGGGGAATGCGACGAAACCGCGAACCCGGTACCCGGAAGCCCTTGAGCTTGCCGCTGTCGAAACAGCGGATGACCGTCTGTTGGCTGACCTTGCACACCGCCGCCACTTCGCCTGTCGTGTACACGCTTTTCATCGCAGTGCATCCTGTCCTGTAACCCGGCGTCCGATATTCCCCCGGCGGGCCGGTTGGCGATTCTTTGCTTTCCAAGCTTGATTTGCCCAAGTTCACCAGATTGCCTAAATCTACCAATCATTTTGAATGGCTGTCAAATGGCAAACGTGGATTACCTCGCGGTGACAGTGCTGTTTCGCCGGTCGTCAGGCCTGAATACATCCCATGGTGTCGCCGGAGGTGCCAGACAACACCGGTTGTACGTTTCACAACGTCAGGCGGGCTTCACAGAGTAATTTCAGGCTGCTCGGGGCGGCGGGTAGCGAACGCCTAGGGCTGACGTATGTAAAGCGCTAGTGTTGTAATATCAGCATGACTGATTCCGCTGATCCTCGCTGCCTGCCCGAGGCTCCGGGGACGAAACCGGGCCAACTTCTCCCGTGCCTCGAACCGCAGCCCGGTCAGCGTCCCGAAATCCAGCGAGGCGGGAATGATGCAGGACTCCATCCGGCGGAAACGCTCGATGGCGGCCAGCTCGCGCGTGAGATAGCCGGCATATCGGGCCTGGATCTCGACGGCCTCGATGACGCCTGCGGGAACCCCGCGCAGATCGAGGTCCGGTACGCGCGTCGCGAGCTCCTGCAGCGTCGTTCCGGGACGCTGGAGCCACTCGACCAGGGTCCGACCCTCGAGCCTGGTGGTCTGGAGACGGGTTTCCAGCGACTCCAGACAAGCGCGCCTGGCCTGAAAGGCCGCCCAGCGGGCGTCGTCCACGAGCCCCAGCCGCCGGCCCAGCGGTGTCAGCCGCCTGTCGGCGTTGTCGCACCGCAGGTGGAGCCGGTACTCGGCCCGGGAGGTGAACATGCGGTACGGCTCGTCGGGGGGACGGGTGACCAGATCGTCGATCATCACGCCGATGTAGGCCTCATCGCGCCCCAGCACCAGCGGTTCGCTTCGACGGACCGATGCGACCGCGTTGATGCCTGCGATCAACCCCTGGCCGGCGGCCTCCTCGTAACCGCTGGTTCCGTTGATCTGGCCGGCGGCGAAAAGGCCGTCCACCGCCTTGATTTCCAGCGTCGCGGTCAGCTGGTCCGTAGGGATCCAGTCGTACTCGACGGCGTAGCCCCACTGAAGGATTTCGGCCCGCTCCAGGCCCCGGATGGACCGGACCATGGCTTCCTGGACATCGATCGGCAGGGATGTCGGGATGCCGTTGCAGTACACCGCTGGTGTATCGTAGCCCTCCGGTTCCAGGAAGATCTGGTGCGACGTCTTGTCGGGGAAACGCACCACTTTGTCCTCGATGCTCGGACAGTAGCGCGGACCTCGGGACCTGATCTGACCGGAATACATCGGCGCGCGGTGGATGTTGTCGCGGATGATCTGGTGGGTCCGTTCGTTGGTGTGGGTGATCCAGCAGGGCACCTGGGGCTGCGGCAGGGCGGTCGTCAGAAACGAGAACGGAACCGGCGGTTCGTCGCCCGTCTGGACCTGCAGATCGCGGTCGTCGATCGAGTCGCGATGCACGCGAGGTGGCGTGCCGGTCTTGAGTCGGCCCAGAGTCAGGCCGAGCCGCCGCAGACAGTCGCTCAGCCTGCCGGCCGCCGGCTCATCGATGCGGCCGCCCGGTGTGGTCTGCGGGCCGCGATGAAGCAGCCCGGAGAGGAAGGTCCCGGTGGTCAGGATGACTGCCGCGGCACGGAGTTCACGGCCGTCGGCCAGTCGAACGCCTGCGACGGCGGGGCGGCCGCTCCCGGTCACGAGCACCTCTTCCACCGTTCCTTCGACGATCCGCAGGGCCGGCAGCCCGGCCAGCAGGTCGCGGACGGCGCGGGCGTACAGAACCCGGTCCTCCTGGGCCCGCGGAGCCCGGACCGCCGGGCCCTTGCTGCGGTTCAGGATGCGAAACTGGATGCCGCCGGCGTCGGCCGCCAGGGCCATCATGCCGCCGAGGGCATCGATCTCGCGGACGATCTGACCCTTGCCCAGCCCGCCGATGGCCGGGTTGCAGGACATCCGGCCGAGGGCCTGAATATCCATGGTGACCAGGGCGGTGGCGCATCCGCACCGGGCGGACGCCCAGGCCGCCTCCGCACCTGCGTGACCGCCGCCGACCACGATGACCTCATATGCCGTCATGCTCACGCTCAAAGGAGCGGTCGGCCCCGGGACGCCGCGAACGGGACCCTGCGGCCCGGTTGCGACGCTCACAGGACGATTGTAGTGGACCGCCGCGGCAGGGCGAAGGTCCATGGCGGGTCTCTCGCGGGCCTCGGCGATCGGTGGTAAGCTGATCCGGGTCGAGCTCATCGGGATCCCGCGCGACCCGGCGAGGCCGGATCGCGCGGCCCAGGCGCCGTGGGCCGGTCCGGCCGATCGCCGGGCGGGTTCGCGTCGGACGCCGGGCGTTCAATGCCCGACACCGGAAAGCTTCATGGACGATCTTTATCCTTCGCCGCATCCCCGTCCGGCACCGTCGCGCCTGCCCGTACTGCTGGCGGTGCTGGCCGGTCTGCTCCTGGGCCTCTACGTGCACCGGCTGATGAACGACCGGTTGAGCGGCGGGCCGGTGGTCGTGCGCACGGTGACACCGCGCGGCGACCTGGCCGAGGACGAAAAAAGCACCATCGAAATCTACCAGAACGCCAGGCCGTCGGTGGTGTTCATCACCAACCTGGCAGTGAGGCGTCAGCGGTTCTCGCTGGACGTCACCGAGATCCCCCAGGGCAGCGGCTCGGGCGTCATCTGGGACACCCAGGGGCACGTGGTGACCAACGCCCACGTCATTGCCGGGGCCAGCGCCCTGCGGGTCACGACTGCCGATCACCGGACCGTGGAAGCCGCACTGGTGGGCGTCGATCCCAGCAAGGACCTGGCCGTGTTGCGTCTCTCGCGGGTGCCGCCGAATCTGAGACCGATTCCGCTCGGCACTTCGGCGGACCTGCAGGTCGGGCAGAAGGTTTTCGCCATCGGCAACCCCTTCGGGCTGGACCAGACGCTGACCACCGGCGTGGTCAGCGCCCTTGGCCGGTCGATACCGGCCGTGGGGGGAGGCCTGATCGAAGGGGTCATCCAGACCGACGCGGCCATCAACCCGGGCAACTCCGGCGGTCCGCTGCTGGACAGTGCCGGCCGGCTGATCGGGGTCAACACCGCGATCTACAGCCCCTCGGGGGCCAGCGCGGGCATCGGCTTTGCGGTGCCGGTGGACGTGGTCGCCGAGGTCGTGCCCCAGTTGATCGCCCATGGGAAGGTCGCCCGCCCCCGGCTGGGCGTGCTGCTGGCCGAGGACGCACTGGCCCGCAGCCTGGGTCTCAGCGGCGTGCTGATCATGGAGGTCGAGGAGGGATCCGGGGCCCAGGCGGCCGGATTGCGTGGCACCCGCGAAGCGCCGGACGGTTCGGTGATCCTCGGCGACGTGATCGTGGCGGTGGACGGCCGGTCCATCCGGTCTCTGGCCGACCTGCAGCGGCTGCTGGCCCAGCGCAAGGTCGGACAGGAGGTGGAAGTGACCATCCTGCGCGGCGACACGCGAATGAAGGTGACGGTCAGGCTGCAGTAGACCGTTTTCAGTCGCGTGCAGGGATTGCCGGAGTCCGACCTCAGCCCCGAGCCGGTGGATCGGGTTTCGCCAGGCGATCGCGAGTCATCCGGCCTGTTTGTTCCCTGGATGACGCCGGGTGTGCGTGTCAGACGGGGTTTCACGGTGCCCGGCCGGGGGGCACGGACTCCCGGCCGTTGCCACGGGCGGTCTCGACTATAAGATACCCGCCGATGCGCCTGATCGTCGATTGCTGCTACCTGCTGGCGCTGTGCGCGGTCGCGCCGCTGCTGGCGTATCGGGCGCTGCGGACGGGCAAGTATCGTCACGGCTGGGCCCAGCGCCGGGGCTACGCGCCGGTGTTGCCACCGGTGAGGCGGCGGGTGTGGTTTCACGCCGTATCGGTGGGGGAGGTCAATGCCGTCCGCGGACTGATCGCCCAGTGGCGCCGACGGTCTCCGGAAACCGAGTTCGTGGTGTCCTGCACGACCGATACCGGCCTGGCCCGGGCGAAGTCGCTTTTTCCCGATCTGGTCGTGTTCCGTTACCCGCTGGACCTGAGCCGCTGGGTGCGGCGGGCGCTGGACCGGGTGAAACCGACGATGGTCGTGCTGGTCGAGCTGGAGGTGTGGTATCAGTTCGCGACGCTGGCTGCCGGGCGCGGTATCCCGCTGGTGGTGATCAACGGCCGGCTCAGCGCGACCAGCCTGCGGCGCTTCGGGCGGGTGCGGGGACTGATCCGGCCGATGTTCGCGGCCCTGGAGTGGGTGGGGGCGCAAGACGAGGTCTACGCCGAGCGGTTCCGTCAGGTGGGGGTCGCGCCGGACCGGGTGACGGTTACGGGTTCGCTGAAGTGGGATACCGCGGACCTGACTGATACGATCGCCGGAGCCGACGAGCTGGCTGTGGCCCTGGGCATCGATCGGCGGGGGAGGTTGTGGGTCTGCGGCAGCACCGGCCCGGGCGAGGAACAGGCGGTATTGGAGGCCTATGGACGGTTGCTGGCCGGCCATCCGGACCTGCAGCTGGCGATCGTGCCCCGCAAGCCGGAGCGCTTCGACGAGGTAGCCGGATACATCCGGGCGGCCGGTTACGCCTGCGTGCGGCGCAGCGAGCATCGCGATGCGGGCCGGCCGGCGCCCGCGGCGGGCCGGCGGGTGATTCTCGGCGACACCATAGGCGAGCTGCGGGCGTTCTACAGCCTGGCGACGGTGGTGTTCGTGGGCCGCAGCTTGGCAAAGATGGGCGGCTCCGACATGATGGAGGTGGCGGCCCTGCGCCGGCCGATCGTGGTCGGCCCGCACACGGACAACTTCGCCGACACCACGATCCAGCTGCGGCAGGCCGGAGGCCTCCGGGAGGTGCAGACCGACCTGGACGCCCCGGATGTCGCCGGGCGGCTGGCGGAGGCGGTGGACACTCTGTTGCGCGATCCCGTCGCGGCCGGCAGGATGGCGGAGAATGCCCGGGCGGTGGTGCAGGCCAACCGCGGCGCGACCGGGCGGACGCTGACGCGACTGATGGAGATCCTGGAGCGTGCCCAGCACTCAGCTCCGTAAGCAGTGGATGAGTTCGGTCCGCCACATGGTCGTCAAGGTCGGCACCGCGGTGCTGACCGGCGACTCGGGCCGGCTGAACAAGGCGATCATCGCCCGCATCGGCGAACAGCTGGCGGAGCTGCGCCGGCGGGGCATCCGCGTGACGCTGGTGACCAGTGGGGCGGTGGGTGCGGGCATGGGACTGACCGGGCAGGCCCGCCGGCCGCGGTCGCTGCCGGTGTTGCAGGCCACCGCCGCGGTCGGGCAGCCGGCGCTGATGGCCCTGTACGGCCGGGTGTTCGCCCGTCACGGGCTGCTGGCCGGTCAGGTGCTGGTGACGCGTAAGGACTTCGAGGAACGCAGTCGCTACGTCAACATCAGCAATACACTGGCCGCCCTGCACCGGCTAGGCGCCGTGCCGGTGATCAACGAGAACGACACCACCGCCATCGACGAGCTGGACCGGTATGCCGACAACGATATCATCGCGGCGCTGGTGACCAACCTGCTGCGGGCCGATCTGCTGGTGATTCTCTCGGTGGTCGATGGCCTGCTGAACGCCGAGGGCCAGCGCGTCGATCTGGTTCCGCAAGTGTGCTGCGATGTCGAGGCCCTGGTGCGCGGCGACCGTTCCTCGCTGGGTTCCGGCGGCATGGCCAGCAAGCTCGGGGCCGCCCGCCTGGTGACCGAGGCCGGCGAGTGCGTGGTCATCGCCGACGGCCGCCAGCCCGGCGTGCTGTTGCGGCTGATTGCCGGCGAGCGGATCGGCACGGTCTTCGCTCCCGCGCCGCGCAAGCTCACCGCCAAACATCGCTGGATCGCCGGTGCCGCGCGACCCGT